>NZ_QGLF01000007.1 GCF_003173055.1 Zavarzinia compransoris | reverse complement strand
GTTCCCGCCCGCAGACACACCGCCCAGCGTGATCCCGTAATCGCCGGCGTTCTCGCCTGCGGCCCGGGTCAGAGAGCCGGTGAGCAGGGCCGCCGTGTCGCCCGCCTTGAAGCCTGTGGCCGTATAGGCCAGCGCGGGGTCGAGGTCACCGTAGACTTTCGACTGGCCCGCGGTCGCCGTTACCGTCAGGGCCGCCGGTGTGATCCGGAAGCTNTCAGCAGGGCCGCCGTGTCGCCCGCCTTGAAGCCTGTGGCCGTGTAGGCCAGCACAGGGTCGAAGTCGCCGTAGACTTTCGACTGGCCCGCGGTCGCCGTCACCGTCAGGGCTGCCGGTGTGATCCGGAAGCTCGGTGTGCCCGACAGGCTCACCGTGTAGTTGCCGCCCGCCGAGACGCCGCCCAGCGTGATCCCGTAGTCGCCCGCGTTCTCGCCCGCGGCCCGGGTCAGAGACCCGGTCAGGAGGGCCGCCGTATCGCCGGCCTTGAAGCCTGTGGCCGTGTAAGCCAGCGCAGGGTCAAGGTCACCGTAGACTTTCGACTGGCCCGCGGTCGCCGTTACCGTCAGGGCTGCCGGTGTGATCCGGAAGCTCGGTGCCCCCGACAGGCTCACCGTGTAGTTCCCGCCCGCCGAGACGCCGCCCAGCGTGATCCCATAGTCGCCGGCGTTCTCGCCCGCGGCCCGGGTCAGAGACCCGGTCAGCAGAGCCGCCGTGTCGCCCCCCTTGAAGCCTGTGGCCGTGTAGGCCAGCACAGGATCAAGGTCCCCATAGACCTTCGACTGGCCCGCGGTCGCCGTCACCGTCAGCGCTGCCGGTGTGATCCGGAAGCTCGGTGCGCCCGACAGGCTCACCGTGTAGTTCCCGCCCGCCGAGACGCCGCCCAGCGTGATCCCGTAGTCGCCGGCATTCTCGCCCGCGGTCCGGGTCAGAGACCCGGTCAGCAGGGCCGCCGTGTCGCCGGCCTTGAAGCCCGTGGCCGTGTAGGCCAGCGCAGGGTCAAGGTCCCCATAGACCTTCGATTGGCCCGCGGTCGCCGTCACCGTCAGCGCCGCCGGCGTGATCCGGAAGCTCGGCGACCCCGACAGGCTCACCGTATAGTTCCCACCCGCCGAGACGCCGCCCAGCGTGACCCCGTAATCGCCCGCGTTCTCGCCTGCGGCCCGGGTCAGAGAGCCGATCAGCAGGGCCGCCGTGTCGCCCGCCTTGAAGCCTGTGGCCGTGTAGGCCAGCACGGGGTCGAGGTCGCCGTAGACTTTCGACTGGCCCGCGGTCGCCGTTACCGTCAGGGCCGCCGGTGTGATCCGGAAGCTCGGTGTGCCCGACAGGCTCACCGTGTAGTTGCCGCCCGCCGAGACGCCGCCCAGCGTGATCCCGTAGTCGCCCGCGTTCTCGCCTGCGGCCCGGGCCAGCGCCCCGGTCAGCAGGGCCGCCGTGTCGCCGGCCTTGAAGCCCGTGGCCGTGTAGGCCAGCGCAGGGTCAAGGTCCCCATAGACCTTCGATTGGCCCGCGGTCGCCGTCACCGTCAGCGCCGCCGGCGTGATCCGGAAGCTCGGCGACCCCGACAGGCTCACCGTATAGTTCCCACCCGCCGAGACGCCGCCCAGCGTGATCCCGTAGTCGCCCGCGTTCTCGCCCGCGGTCCGGGTCAGAGAGCCGGTCAGCAGGGCCGCCGTGTCGCCCGCCTTGAAGCCCGTGGCCGTGTAGGCCAGCGCGGGGTCGAGGTCGCCGTAGACTTTCGACTGGCCCGCGGTCGCCGTTACCGTCAGGGCGGCGGGGGTTACGGTCAGTGTGCCGGGGGCGAAGGTGATCGCGTAATTGGCGTTGTTGCTGCTGTTCAGCGTGCCCTGTGCGATCTGGTAGCTGCTTACCGGCGATGCGAGCGTCGCGAGGGTGGACAGGGAACCGTTCAGGCTGTCGCCGGCCACGAGCGTGCCGGCCGTCACCGAATAGGCCAGAGACGGGTTGGCGTCGCCATAGACGCGGGATTGGCTGGTCGCGGTGACCGTGATCGCGCGCTGCTCCACCGTGCCGATGTTCCCCGACAGGGTGGAGGCGATGGTGTAATTGCCCGCGTCCAGGCCCGACAAGGCAAGGCCCGAGACGCTCACCGTCTTTCCCGTGCCGACCCCGGTGCTCGACAATGTGCCGGTCAGGTCCGGCACCAGGGCGACGCCATCGCCCAGGACCGCGCCGTTCAGCTGATAATTGCCGGCGGCCAGGGCAATGGCGGTGTCGCCGTCGTAGACTTTGGTGGCGGTGCCGACCAGGGCAGCGGTCAGGGTCTTCCGGGTGATTTCCCCGATCGAGGCCTGAACGGTGGTCGAGGCCAGCGCGTAATTGGCCGCATCACTGCCGGTCAGGCTGAGACCGGCGACGGTGACCGTGAGGCCGGCGCCGACATCCGTGCCCGAGAACGTGCCGGCCAGGACCGGCACCAGTTCGACCTCATCCCCGAGCGCGTAGCCGGTCAGCGTGAAATTGGCCGCGGTCAATGTCGCCGTGTTGTTGCCGTCGTAGATCTTGCTGACGGAGCCGGTAAGGCCCGCCGTCACGGTCACGATGGCCGCGTTTATCTGACCGATGGGGGCGCTGATCGCGGTCGAGGCCAGGCGATAGTTGCCGGCATCGGCACCGGTGAGGGCCAGGCCGGCGACCGACACCACCTTGCCCGTCCCCGCATTGGCGTTGTCGTAAGTGCCGGACAGCACCGGCTGAAGCGAGACGACATCGGTGAACAGCCGCGGGCTGAGGCTGTAGTTGGCGGCCGTCAGGGTGGCGCTGTCGGTGCCGTCGTAGGTCTTGACCACGCTGCCGGTCAGGGTCGCGGTCAGCACCGCCTGATCCACCGTCAAGGCGCCGGCCTGATAGGCGATCGCATAGCCGACGGCGGAACTGAGACCGCTGGCGGTCAGGCCGCCGGCGTAATTGCCGGCATCGGCGGCAATGGCGGTCGAATCCGCAACCACCGCGGTACCGGTATAGGCGGCAGCGCTGTCCCCGTTCACGAGGCCGGCGATACTGACCGAGCCGCCGGAAAACGCCGCGCCATAGGTCCGGCTGCCGTCCGCCGCGGTGACGGTCAAAGTCGGCTGGCGCTTCCAGACGATCTTCGATGTCGTGCCGGAGACCGAGGCCGGCGCCAGGCTGCCATAGGTGGCGTTATAAATGTTCCGGTCCCCACCGCCGAGGCCGCCCAGGCTGGAGGTCGCCCAATCGTCGGCATAGACGAGAGAACGGGCGCCGGCGGCAACCGAAAGGGCGGAAGCCCCGGCATTGTTCACCAGCTTCGGCGCCACCACGACGACCGCGGCGCCGGTGGTCGCCGCCGCGCCCAGGCTTTCGCCGCTGTTGAGGGTGAGCGTACCGTCGGCCGCGGTCAGGCGCAGGAGAATGGTGCCGGCCCCCGTGGCGGCGATCGAGGCATCGAGGGTGAAGGCGCTGCCCCCGGCCGCGAATTCCAGGCTCTTGCCCGCGGCGACGGCGAGATCGCCGCCACTGATCGTGAACAGATAGGGCGCGGCCGGGGTGGTGCCCGCGGCAGCCGCCATCGCCGCCAGCGCGGCGGAGAGCGTGCCCCCGGCGGTCGCGACGTCGAGCACGTCGGTGTTGAGGCTGAAGCCGAGGCCGTGCCCGCCGGTCGCCCCCGCCACCGCAACGAAGTCGCGGGCGGAAGCGGATTGCGCGGTGGTGGTCACGCCCGCGGTCGAGGCCAGGCGGCCGTCCCCCCAGGCGAGGGCCATGCCGCCGCTGGCGACCGGATCCACCATGGCATAGAAGGAACCGTCGGCGCCGGCGATGGCCTGGCCGACCACCTCGCCCCCCAGGGTGAAGGAAACGCCGCGCCCGACAAGGCCGGAGGTGCCGGCCAGGACGCTGACCCCAGCGGGGAAGCGCCACGCCAGATAGGGATAGGCGGTATCCGCGAGCGTGCCCCAGACCGCCGCGGAAAGGCCCGGCGGCAGGCCGGCCTTCAGCTGGGCGGCGGGCACGCCGCTGAACGTGCCGGTGAGCGTGCCGGACCCCGCCGCATTGGCGCGGCCGCTGATCCCAGTGTCCCAATAGGCATTGGCGGCCGTACCGGAGGAATAGAGGCCGACCAGCCCGCCGCTGTTGCTGCCGGTGACGTAATTGGCCGCGTAGCTCGACGTGATCGTGGTGCCGTTCAGGCGCCCGACCAGGCCGCCGGCATAGGTGCCGGTCGCGACCACGGCGCCGAGCGCGTAGCTGTCGGTGATCGTCGCGGAGAAATTGGCGATGCCGACGAGGCCGCCGGCATAATTGGCGGCCGTCACCGTGCCGGTGAAATAGGACCGGGCGACGGCGGAGGAGGATTGCAACACGCCGACGAGACCGCCGGCCAGATTGGTCCCGGCCCTGACGTCGCCGGAAGCCCAGGATTCGATCACGCTGCCGCTACCGCCGAGTTCGCCGAGAAGGCCGCCGGCCGCCTCGGCCGTCGTGCTGACGGTCGCCGTGCTGGACGACCCGGTCAGCGTGCCGTTGAAACTGCCGGCGATACCGCCCACATAGTTGCCGCCTGAAACTGTTCCTGTTACATGGACATTGGAAACCAGGCTGGCGTCGACGCCCGGCGCACCGGCCAGCGCGCCGGTATAAAAGGTGCCGCCGACGATGGCGACATTGGCGAGGGTGAGATCGGTGACCGTCGCACCGGACAGATACCCGAACAAGCCGGTACGGCTGGAACCGCTGCCGGTGATGGCCAGGCCGTCGATCACATGGCCGCCGCCGTCGAAGGTGCCGGAGAACAGGGTGATCCCCGCCTGCACCGGCATGAAGCCGGTGGCGGCTTTCCACACGTCCGAGGCATTGGCAAGGGAGGCGCCGAGGTCGAGATCATTCGCCAGCGTGTAATCGGCGGCGACATCCAGCGCCATCAACTGCAATTGATGCGCGGTGCGGATCGTCGTCGAGAATTCGCTGCGCAGCATGGGGCGGAGACGGCCGGCGCTGCCCGCTGCCGCATCCGGGTCCATGTACCAGGTGCCGGCGAGATCGAAGCCGGTATAAGTATTGGCGGTGAAGGCCCCCAGCGCCGTCGTGATCGCCGTGCCCGCGGCACTGGCCGCCTGGCCCGTGGTCGTCACATCCCAATAGCTGGCGGTAGCGGTCGCGGCGCCGGAGAACCTGCCGACGAGGCCGCCGACATCCGGCCCGGTGGCCGTGACCCGGCCGCTGGCATAGGTTTCCGTCAAGGTGGACGCGCTGCCCACGAAGCCGATCAGGCCGCCGACCTCACTGGCGCCGGAAACGACGGAAACATCGCCGACGGCATAGGAGCGGAGGACGGAGGCGCCGAAGGTGCCGCCGATCAGGCCGCCGACCGCGAAAGCGTTGGTGCCGATGACCGTCGCGCCGCTATAGGCGTCGCTGACGGTCGCAATAGTGAGACTGCCGATCAGGCCCCCCAGGTACCCCGTCCCCCCCTTGACGCTGCCCTCCGCGGCGATTCTGGTGGCGACACCGCTGTTGAACGACCCCACCAGCAGGCCGGCATAACCATTGCCGGCTTCGACGGCGCCGATCACCAGAATATCGCTGAAACGGGTCCCCAGCTCACCCACCCCGGCGACGGCGCCGACCAATTGCCGGCCCGTCACATCGACATTGGTCAGGACCAGGTCGGCAACGCCGGCGCCGGCCCCGTCGATAACGCCGAAAAGGCCTACCCAGTTGGTCGCCGGCCGATCGATGAACAGGCCGTCGATGGCGTGACCCTGGCCGTCCAGCGTGCCGGTGAATCTGGTTGCACTATCGCCGACAGGCAGGAAGCCCTTGGCCGTGTCCCAAACCTCGCCCGGGTTGGCGAGGGCGGCGCCGAGGTCGATGTCATTGGCCAGCGTGTAATCCGCCGCGAGGTTGGTCGCCATCAGTTGGAGCTGATGCGCGGTCTGGATCGTGGTCGAATATTCGCTGCGCAGGATCGGGCGGAATTCGCCCTCGACCATGTACCAGGTGCTGGTGAAATCGAAGCCGGCATAGCTGGCCTCGGTGCGGGCATCGGCCGAGGCGATCCCGGTGCCGCCGCCGACACTGGCGCTCTGGCCCGTGGTGCCCAGGTCCCAGTAACTGGTGGTGACACTCACCGTCCCCAACGCCGAGGCGACCAGGCCGCCGGTCGCGGCCCCCGCCAGGGACGAGGTAACGGCACCGCTGGCATAGCTGTCCGTGATCGTGGCATTGAGGGTCCGGCCGATCAGGCCGCCGACATTGCTGCCCCCGGCGGTGACCGGGCCGGTGGCGTAGCTGTCCGTGATGTTCACGGTGGCGAAATGATGGCCCACGAGCCCGCCCAAGGCCCCCCCCGCGGAGGAGACGGCGGCCCCGACATAGGTCCGGCTGATCGTCAGGACGTTTGAACCGCCATCCCCGACCAGCCCACCGACGTCGCTTTCCGCCGCGGCCGACAAGCCTCTCACGGTGCCGGTCAGGGAAACATCCGCGAAGCTGATCGAGCCCGCCGTTTGGGCCTGCCCAAGTCCCCCGCCGACATAGCTGCCGCCGGTGACGTCCACCTTCGCCTCGACATCGGTGAAGCTGCCGCTGCCCTGCCCTACCAACCCGCCGACGGCATAGGAGGAGGGCGTGCCGGTCACCACGGCAAGAACCCGCAGGTTGCTCAAGGTCGCGATACCGAATCCGCCGGCCAGCCCGCCGATCCACTTGCCACCCGAAACGGCGACATCGAGGGTAATACCGCTGATCGTCAGGCTGGTGGTCGCACTGATATCGCTGTAGCCGATCAGCCCCCCGGCACCGCCGCTGGCGGCAGCCATGGTGCCGGTCAGGTTCACATCGGCAATCGTGACCTGCTGGGTCGGGGCACTGAAGGCGCCGATCAAGCCGCCGGCGGTGCTGTTGGCCGATGCGGTCACATCGGCCCGGATCGTGCCGACCGAAACATTGCCGCCCATCGTCTGGCCGATCAGGCCCCCGGCACCGAAGTTGGCAGCCGCCACCTGGCCGGAAAGGGTGATCGTGTCGAAGGCATGGGTCGCCGCCGCCGTGCCGACGACCCTTCCGACCAGGCCGCCGACCGACGAGCTGCCGGAAACATTGAAATTGGTCAGGGCAAGATTGGAGATCCTGCCGCTGTCGGCCGCGAAATCGCCCATCTGGCCGAACAGGCCGACATTGTCCGTGGTGGCGCGGTTGATGTAGAGCCCGTCGATGGCATGGCCGCCACCGTCGAGATCGCCGAAGAAGGCGGTCGTCGAGTTGCCGATGGGCATGAAGCCGGTCGCCGTGTTCCAGACTTCGCCGGCATAGGCGCGCGTCGCGCCCAGATCGATGTCGCTGCCGAGCGTATAGGACGCGGCAAGATCCAGCGCCATCAACTGCAGCTGATGGGCGCTGTAGATCGTGGTCGAATATTCGTTGCGCAGGAGCGGCCGGGTATTGCCTTCCGCGATATACCAGATGCTGGTGAAATCGAAACCGGTGTAACTGGCCTCGGCATAGGGCGCCGCGCCGATATTGGTGACGGCAAGGCCGCCGGCGCCGGTAGCATTGCCGATGCCCAGGCTCTGCCCGGTGGTCGTCGCATCCCAATAGGCATTGCTGCCGGTGATCGTTGCCCCCCCTCCATTGGGGCCGCCGACCAGCCCGCCGACAGCGCTGGTCCCGGTGACGGTGCCGCTGGCATAAACATTGGTCAGGGTCGAGTTGCTTATAAAGGCGCCCACCAGCCCGCCGACGGCAGTCGTCCCCGTCACGGCGCCGGTGGCATAGCTGTCGGTGATGCTCGCCCCCGGGCCGCCCAATTGGCCGACCAACCCGCCGCTATAGCCCTGGCCGCTGACGGTGCCGGAGGCGTGGGCGCGGACAATGGCCGCTTCGCTGAAGCCGACCAACCCGCCTGCGGCGAAGGAACTGGCCCTCACATCGACATCCGCCCAGGCATCGGCAAGCGTTCCCACGCTCAATTTCCCGATGAGCCCGCCGACCGCGGTCCCCGATCCTGAAGTCACCGATCCCGTGGCAAAAACATTGGTGATGCTGCCATCCACGGCCCGCCCGATCAAAGCGCCGATCTCGCTGGCACCGGTTACACTGGCGTTGGCCAGCCCGATATTGCCGATGACCGCATACGAGGTCTGGCCAAAAAGGCCGACCTGATTGGCAGCAGGACGGTTGATGGTAAGCCCGTCGATAACATGGCCCTGGCCATCCAGCGCGCCGGTGAAGGGGGTCGCCAGCGTCCCCACCGGCACGAAGCCGGTCGCCGGGTTCCAGACCTCCGAGGCATTGGCGATTGCCGCGCCGAAGTCGATGTCGTTGGCGAGCACATAGGACGCGCCGAGGTCCAGCGCCATCAATTGCAGCTGGTGGGCGTTCCTGATCGTGGTCGAATATTCGCTGCGCAGGATCGGGCGGGTGCTGCCCGCGGCAAGGTACCAGGTATTGGTGAAATCGAAGCCGGGGTAGCTGGCCGCGGCATAAGGATTGGCGGCGATATTGGTCGCGTCGATCGATGCACCGCCGGAGAGGCTGCCATAGGCGGCGCCGACGCCGGTGGTGGCGGCATCCCAATAGGTATCGATCAGGTCGGCGGGACCCGTAAGCACCGTGATCATCCCGATAAGCCCGCCGCGGGCCGCGCCGGCGACCGCCCCCGTGGCATAGGCGCGGGTGATCGTAACAGGGGCGATGCTGCTCACAATTCCGACAAGGCCCCCGGCGCCGATGCTGGAGACCGTGACCGTTCCCGTGGCATAACTGTCGGTGACCGAACCGCGGTCGATCGAGCCGGCCAATCCGCCGGCATAGCTCTGCGCGGTTACGGCACCGGAGGCATGGACACGGGTAAGGACACCGCCGCTGAGGCCGACGAGGCCGCCGGCGTAGCCGATGGTTGCGCTGACCGTGGCCGAAGCCCAGGAATCGGTGATACGGCCATCGCTCGCGCCGGCGATGCCGCCGGCGTTGCTACCGGTTGCAGCAACCGTGCCGGTGACGAAGACATTGGTGACCGCGCCGGCGTTCAGATTGTAGCCGACCAACGCGCCGGTGCGGGCGCCGCCCGCGACATTGGCATCGACCAGGCCAAGGTTGCGGATCGAACCGTTCGCCCGCCCGAAAAGCCCGGTATCGTCACCAGTCCGGTTGATATAGAGACCGTCGATGACATGGCCCCGGCCGTCCAATGCGCCGGTGAACTGATTGCCCGAGGTCCCCACCGGCACGAAGCCGGTCGCCGGGTTCCAGACCTCCGAGGCATTGGCGATTGCCGCGCCGAAGTCGATGTCGTTGGCCAGCACATAGGACGCGCCGAGGTCCAGCGCCATCAGTTGCAACTGGTGCGCATTCCTGATCGTGGTCGAATATTCGCTGCGCAGGATCGGGCGGGTGCTGCCCTCGACAATATACCAGGCATTGGAGGAAACGAAGCCGGTATAGGAAGCGGCGACATAGGGGGCCGCGCTGATGTTGGTGACGGCAAGGCCGCCGGCGCCGGTGGCATTGCCGATGCCCTGGCTCTGCCCGGTGGTCGTCGCGTCCCAATAGGCATTGCTGCCGGTGATGGCCCCCGCCCCGGCAGGACCGCCGACCAGCCCGCCGACATCGGTACTCCCGCTGACGGCGCCGCTGGCATAGACATTGCTCAAGGTCGAATTGTAGATATAGCCGCCGATCAAGCCGCCGACGGCGGACGTCCCGGTCACGGCGCCGGTCGCATAGCTGTCGACCACGCTCGCGCCGAGACCGCTGCCCAACTGGCCGACCAGCCCGCCGATACTGCCCACGCCGGAGACGGTGCCGGAGGCATGAGACCGGATGATGGTTACCGCCTGGCCGTACCCGACCAGCCCGCCCACGGCGTAATAGTCCGACAGCACATCGACGGCGGCCCAGGAATCGGCAAGTGTCCCCGCGCTCAGATCCCCGATCAGGCCGCCGACCGCCGCCCCGACCACGGCCTCGGTCATCTTGCCCGTGGCGAAGGCGTTGGCAATGCTGCCGCCCACGGCGCGCCCGACCAGCGTGCCGCTCTGGGCTCCACCGGTGACATCGGCATCGACCAGGCCGATATTGCCGATGGTCGCGTTCGCAGTCCGGCCGATCAGGCCGGTCTGTCCGATGCCGGGCCGATAGATAAAGAGGCTGTCGACGACATGTCCCTGGCCGTCCAACTGGCCGGTGAAGGGATTGGCAGTGCTGCCCACCGGCACGAAGCCGGTCGCCGGGTTCCAGACCTCCGAGGCATTGGCGATTGCCGCGCCGAAGTCGATGTCGTTAGCGAGCACATAGGACGCGCCGAGGTTCAGCGCCATCAGTTGCAACTGGTGCGCATTCCTGATCGTGGTCGAATATTCGCTGCGCAGGATCGGGCGGGTGTCGCCCTCGGCGATATACCAGGTATCGGTGAAATCGAAGCCGGCGTAGCTGGCCGCCGCATAGGGCTGGGCGGCGATATCCGTCGCGTCGATCGACAGGCTGCCGGAGAGGCTGCCAAAGGCGACGCCGACGCCGGTGGTGGCGGCATCCCAACGGGTAGCGGACAGGGTGGTGCTACCCGAACTCACCGTGATGACCCCGATAAGCCCGCCGCGGGCCGTGCCGGCGGCGACCGCCCCCGTGGCATAGGCGCGGATGATCGTAACAGGGTTGACGCTGATCACCACTCCGACAAGGCCCCCGGCGCCGATGTTGGAGACCGTGACCGTTCCCGTGGCATAACTGTCGATAAGCGTGCCGCCGGTGATCGAGCCGACCAATCCGCCGGCATAGTTCTGCGCGGTTACAGCACCGGAGGCATGGACACGGGCAAGGACACTGCTGCCGCTGCTGGTGCCGACGAGGCCGCCGGCGGAGCCGCTGCCTCCGCTGACCGTGGCCGAAGCCCAGGAATCGGCGATACTGCCTTCGTTCACGCCGACGATGCCGCCGACCGAGACCCCGGTTGCAGCAACCGCGCCGGTGACGAAGACATTGGCGACCGTGCCGGCGCTCGACTGCCTGCCGGCCAGGGCGCCGGTGTAAATGCCGCCCGTGACATCGGCATCGACCAGGCCAAGGTTGCGGATCGAACCGCCCGAATATCCGAAAAGCCCGGTATCGCTACCGGTCCGGCTGATATAGAGACCGTCGATGACATGGCCCCGGCCGTCCAAGGCGCCGGTGAACGAACTGCCCGCGGCCCCCACCGGCACGAAGCCGGTCGCCGGGTTCCAGACGTCCGAGGCATTGGCCAGCGCCGCGCCGAAGTCGATGTCGTTGGCCAGCGTATAGGACGCGCCGAGGTTCACCGCCATCAGTTGCAACTGGTGCGCATTCCTGATCGTGGTCGAATATTCGCTGCGCAGGATCGGGCGGGTGCTGCCCTCGACAATGTACCAGGCATTGCTGGAAACGAAGCCGGGGTAGCTGGCCACGGCATAGGGCAGGGCGGCGATATTGGTCGCGTCGATCGACAGGCTGCCGATGAGGCCGCCATAGGCGATGCCGACGCCGGTGGTGGTGGCATCCCAACGGGTAACGGACAAGGTGGTGCTACCCGAATCCACCGTGATGATCCCGATAAGCCCGCCGCGGACCGCGCTGGCGGCGACCGCCCCCGTGGCATAGGCGCGGGTGATCGTAACAGGGGTGATGCTGTTCACCGATCCGACAAGGCCCCCGGCGCTGGAGCTGGAGGTCGTGACCGTTCCCGTGGCATAACCGTCGGTGAGCGTGCCGCCGGTGATCGAGCCGACCAATCCGCCGGCATAAACCTGCCCGGTTACAGCACCGGAGGCATGGACACGGGCAAGAACACCGCTGCCGCTGCTGGTGCCGACGAGGCCGCCGACGTAGGCGCCGGTTCCGCTGACCGTGGCCGAAGCCCAGGAATCGGCGATACTGCCGTTGTTCACGCCGACGAGGCCGCCGGCCGAGACCCCGGTTGCAGCAACCGTGCCGGTGACGAAGACATTGGCGACCGTGCCGACGCTCGACTGCCTGCCGGCCAGGGCGCCGGTGTAACTGCCGCCCGTGACATTGGCATCGACCAGGCCAAGGTTGCGGATCGAACCGCCCGAATACCCGAAAAGCCCGGTATCGCTACCGGTCCGGCTGATATAGAGACCCTCGACGACATAGCCCTGGCCGTCCAAGGCGCCGGTGAACGAATTGCTCGCGGCCCCTACCGGCACGAAGCCGGTGGCCGGGTTCCACACCGCGCCGGCGGCGGCGATTTCGGCGCCGAAGTCGATGTCGTTGGCGAGCGTATAGGACGCGCCGAGGTTCAGCGCCATCAGTTGCAACTGGTGCGCAGTCCTGATCGTGGTCGAATATTCGTTGCGCAGGATCGGGCGGGTGCTGCCCTCGGCAATATACCAGGTATTGGTGAAATTGAAGCCGGTGTAGCTGGCCGCGGCATAGGGCTGGGCGGCGATATTGGTCGCGTCGATCGATGCAATGCCGGAGAGGCTGCCATAGGCGACGCCGACGCCGGTGGTGGCAGCATCCCAATAGGTATCGGTCAGGGTGATGGCACCCAAACCCACCAAGATGATCCCGATAAGCCCGCCGCGGCTTGGGCCGGTGACCGCCCCCGTGGCATAGGCGCGGTCGATCGAAACAGGGGTGGAGCCGGTCACCCATCCGACAAGGCCCCCGGCGGCGCCACTGGAGGCCGTGACCGACCCCGTGGCATAACCGTCGGTAAGCGTGCCGCCGGTGATCGAGCCGGCCAATCCGCCGACATAACTCTGCCCGGTTACAGCACCGGAGGCATGCACACGGGCAAGGACACCGCTGCTGAGGCCGACGAGGCCGCCGGCGTAGACGTTGGTTCCGCTGACCGTGGCCGAAGCCCAGGAATCGGTGATACTGCCGGCGTCCAGGCCGACGAGGCCGCCGACGTAGCCGAGGGGTGCAGCAACCGTGCCGGTGACGAAGACATTGGCGACCGTGCCGGCGCTCACCTGCCTGCCGACCAGGGCGCCGGTGAATTGGCCGCCCGTGACATTGGCATCGACCAGGCCGAGGTTGCGGATCGAACCGCCCGATTCTCCGAAAAGCCCGGTATAGTTAGCGGTCCGGCGGATATAGAGACCGTCGATGACATGGCCCTGGCCGTCCAATCTGCCGGTGAACGAACTGCCCGAGGCCCCCACCGGCACGAAGCCGGCACCGCTGTTCCAGGTCGCGGTGGCGCTGGCGTCGATATCCCGCGACAGGGCATAGGTGCCGGACAGATTGTCCCGCATCGCCTGAAGGTCGTTGACGTTGTTCACCAGCATCCAGGCGGTGCGGGCGCCGCCGCCGGCGGCATAGGTGGCGGGATTGTCGTATTTCTGGCCGTCGCTGTCCGTGTCGGCCGGGTTGTAATAGATGTTGTAGACGCTGCCGGCGGTAAGCCCGGGCGTGACGGCGACTGTCACCGTGCCGGTGCCGGTGCCGTTCTTGTCCGCGCGCAGTGTCAGGTCGCCGCCGGCGCTGGCGATCAGGTTCGCATTCACCGTGATGTTGCGATGGGCCGCCAGTTCGAGGGTGGCGCCGCTGCCCCAGATGACGGAGCTGGCGACAATGATGTCGCCGGCGCCGGCGCCGGCGTCGGCGGTTTCGATCAGGACATTGGTGCCCGAGTTCAGGGTGTTCTGGATCGTCGTCGCGGCGGCGGCGTTCAGGTTGTAATTGGTCGGATCCAGCAGCCATTGGCCGCCGCTGCCGGCGTCGATCGCGGCGCCGTCGAGCAGGACTTCCAGCCCCGAGGTTTCGATGAAGCCGCCGCCGGCGCCGCCGGCCGCGAGCAGGCCGGAAACCGAGGCGCGCTGATCGCCCCAGACGACGATGGCGCCGCCCGGGCCGCTGCCGCCGGTGGCGGATACCGCGGCGCCGCTCTCGACCGTGGTGCTGGCCGCGGTCGGCACCGGCTTCGGCACCAGTTTCTCCGCCTCGACCTTGCCGCCGCGCCGGTCGCCGCCGATCAGCACCGTGCCGCCGGCGGTGGCGCCATCGGCCTTGACCTTGGCGCCGCCGGCAAGGGTGACCGTGGCGCCGGTGACCGTGACCGTTCCCCCCGCCCCGGCGGCGGAGGAGGCATCGACGGTGCCGGTGACGGCAATGCCGCCCGCGCCGCCGTCCAGCACGATCTCGCCGCCATCGACGCTGATCGCGGTGGCGCGGGTGACGCCGCCGATATTGACGACATTGGCGACCACATCCGACGCCGCATCGGCGGAGATCACCACCGTGCCGCCCTCGACCACGCCCGCCTGGTCGAGCCGGCGGCCCGAGCCGGTGACCGCCAATTCGATCAGCCCGTCGCCGGCGAGATCGAGGGTATAGGTCTCGCCCGCCGCCAGGTTCACCTTGCCGGCAACCGCCTTGATGGTGCCCGTGTTGCGCACATTGGGGCCGACCAGGGCGGCGATGCCCGCCCCTTCGACCGTAATCGTGCCTTCGTTGGCGATCTCGGCCCCGGCATTGCCGCCAGGGGTGAAGGTGAGATTGCCGTTGCCGGCCATGAAGGCATCGGCATCGATCTTCGAGGTGCTGGCGACAACGCCGGCGGCATCGATCCGCCCGCCGGGGCCGATCAGCACGCCGTTGGGGTTCAGGATCACCACCTTGCCGTTGGCGGAAACCTGGCCGTCGATCCGGCTGGCGCCGCCCGCGGTCACCCGGTTCACGGTGATCGCCTGGGCATCCGGCTGGTTGAAGCGGACCGAAGCCCGGTCGCCGACATCGAAGCCCTGCCAGTCGATCACCGCCTTGGCACTGGACTGGTCGATGACGAGGCGGCCGGCCTCGGGCGTGCTGACGGTGGCGTTGCCGCCGACCAGCGCGCCGCCCGCCGGCAGCGTCAAACCGTCCTGCGCCCGGGCGGCGCCGGCCCCGAAGCCGGCAGCAAGTGCGACCATCACGAGGCGCGACGGCACCAGGGCGGTCGAAGACGTCAGCAGGCGGCGCAGGGGGGTGCGGCCAAAGCACTCGGCCGTGCCGCCCGACTGGTCCCGATGATGCCGTTCCGCCTGGATCATGGTCGCGACTCCCCGCCCCTTCCCCAAGGGGTAACCCTTAGTAAATAAATCCTTACCGAGGGCGGGAGGAAGCCCTACTCGACGAAGCGGGCTGTTTCGTCGACGAAGCGGGCAGGCATCAAGTTACCGTTGCAAATCGCGGCCCGCCCTTCCAGCCTTGGCCGGCACGACTATCGAGGAAAGCGCCGCTCTTGGCCGCGAAATCATCCATGCCCGGGCCGGGGGCCGCCGATGGTCAGGACGGGGGGGGCACCAGCCTTTTCGCCGCGCTGCGGTGCTTCGGCCGGCACCGGAAGCCGCGGGGGGAATACGGCCGGGATCCGGAGACGGATCATTTCTGGCGCCTGTTCCCCTTCATGATCTTCATCATCTACGGCTTCGGCATTCTCGTCCGCTTCGACGTGCTGCCGACACCGCTGGCCTCGCGGCTGTTTTCCCTCGGCATCGACACGCTGATGATCGCCGTCCTGCTGCTGTCCCGCGCCTTCATCCGCCGCAGCCGGATCGCCGACCTGGGGCTCGCGGCCTGGGGCATCGTCGTGCTGCTGTCGGCGCTGACCTCGGTCTTCATGGTGGCGGTGACGGTCGCGGTCGAGGACACGGCGCTCCTGCAGTTCCACACGCTGCAGATGCCGCTGCAGCACCGGGCGTCCTATAATTTCTTCATCCCGCTGACGGTGAATTCCCTCACCCTCTGGCTTCATGTCCGCTTTCGCGAAAACCTGCGGGTGGCGGCGGCCGAGCGCGAGGTCAATCTCGCCGAGGTGCGGCGCCTGCGCCAGCAGCTGGACCCGCATTTCATCTTCAACGGCTTGAACATGATCGCCGTCGACATCATGGACCAGCCGCAGAAGGCCCTGGCCATGCTGCGCGAAATGGCCAATTACCTGCGCTATTCGCTGGATACGGCGGAAATTCCCTTCATTCCCGTCTCGGCCGAGGTGGCGGCCCTGCACTCCTACCTGGAAGTGCAGGTCGGGCGCTTCGCGCCGCGCCTTCTCTACGACATCGACGTGGACGGCGCGGCGCGCGACCGGATGATCCCGACCTTCCTCGTCCAGCCCCTGGTCGAGAACGCGGTGAAATACGGCTTCGCCGGCGACGACGGCCTGATCCGGATCGCCCTCGGCTTCCAGGCTGCCGGCGACGATCTTCTCGTCACCGTCGGCAATACCGGCGACCTGCGCTTCGGCAGCCAGATCCAGGGGGTGGCGGGCACCGGCACCGGGCTCAGCAACCTGCGCAACCGGCTGAAACTTCACTACCCCGGGCGCCACAGCTTCGAAATGCGGCAGGAAGGCCCGATGGCCATCGTCCGCCTGCGCCTGGCGGGGGAGCCCGAGTGATCCCCGACGGTCGGGAAAAAGGGGGGATGGCATCATGGCGATCCCATCCCCCTGGGCACGGGCGCTGGTCGCCCCGGTGCCCGCTTCCCCAGTATGGCCTTACCAGCGGGCGTGCGGCTTGGCCCGGGGAAAATGATCGCCTCATGGGCTGCGGCGATACGGGCCGATCATTGGCGCCCTGCCCCCCGGGCAACAAACGGCGATCGACGAAGCGGGAAAATTAGGCGACGAAACGGGTATAGTTAATGAGAAATCGGGCCATCCGGCTGTAGAAGGCCCGTGGCCACACCCCGTCAACGCCCTATAGTGTTCGGCAGGATTCGGTTCTTGTTCGCGAGCATGAGACCGGTTTTACCATTTTTTCGTGCGGTTTCACGATGGATCTGCCTGAGAAAAAGCGTGATCGCGGCGCCGTCCTTCTTTTCGTGTTCGGCGCCTTTTCAATCTATGTCTTCGGCCTGATCGCCCGCTTCAGCGCCCTCGACGACAAGCCGGCCGTGATCGCCTTTTCCCTGGCCATGGACACGGCCTTCGTTCTCGTCCTCGGCATCAACCAGTATCTGATCCGGCACGGCGCGACCTCGGGCTTCGATATAAGGGCGGTGGCGGTGACCTTCGGCCTCGCCCTGGTCTCGACCGTGGCCATGCTGGCATTGGTCCTGGTCAGCGAGCGCCAGGCGGCTTTCGGCATGGGCCGCCTGAACCTGAACATCGCGCATCGCTTCATCTATTACTTCTTCATCTTCTCTACCTTCAATTTCGCCGGCCTGTGGCTGCATATCCAGTTTCTGGCCAATCAGGCGGCCCTGCGCGCCCTGAAGGCGGAGCGCGAGGCGGAACACGCCGAAGTCCGGCGCCTGCGCCAGCAATTGGACCCGCATTTCATCTTCAGCGGCCTGAACCTGCTTGCGGTCGATATCAACGACCGGCCGAAGCGCGCCCTGAGCCGGCTGCGCGAAATGACCAATTACCTGCGCCTGTCGATGGATACGGCGGATATCCCCTTTGCCCCGGTTGCCGCGGAAATCAGCGCCATCCGCTCGTTTCTCGGCATTCACGCCCTGCGCGACGACCGGCGCCTCGTCCACCGGATCGAGGCCGATCCGGAAGCCCGCGACCGCCTGCTGCCCACCTTCCTGGTCATCCCGCTGGTCGAGGCGGCGGTCGTCTGCGGTATCCCGAACGCCGACGGCGAGGTTGCGATCGAGGTCACCTTCGCCGTCGCCGGCGACGATCTGACGATCGGGATCCGCAGCAGCGGCGACCTGCGCTTCCACGACAGCCGGGGCCAGCGCACCCCCCTGCCGCCCCTGGAACCCCGCCTCGCCCTGCATTATCCGGGCCGCCATGACCTGAGCCGCCGGCAGGAGGGGGGCGACGTGCTCACCGTGCTCCGCCTCGAAGGGATGCCCCGGTGAGGGCGATCCTGGTCGACGACGAGCCGGCGGCCCGCCGCGGCCTGGCCCGGCTGATCGAGGCCGCGGGGCTGGACCTGGTCGGCCAGGCCGCCACCGTCCCCGAGGCGGCCCGGCTGATCGAGGAGACCCGGCCCGACGCCGCCTTTCTCGACATCGAAATCGGCGGGGCCACCAGCTTCGATCTCCTGGCCGCCCTGGCCCGGCCGCCCAAGGTGATCTTCGTCACCGCCCATTCGGACCATGCGCTGCGCGCCTTCGATTTCCAGGTCGTGGATTTTCTGCTGAAGCCGCTGGACCCGGCGCGTTTCGCCGTCGCCGTGCAGCGCCTCGAGCGGACCTTGAAGGCCGAGGCGGCGATCCAGCAGCACCGGCCCGCGGCCCGCCCCCAGCCGCGCTCGGTGCAGGTTTCCAACGGCCGCGAGACGCGCATGGTCGACTGCCGGCGCATTCTCTGCCTGGAGGCGGAGCGCGACTATACCCGCCTCTACCTGGAGGATGAGGCGCCGCTGCTGGCCAATGCCCTGATCGGGCGGCTGGAGGAAATGCTGCCGAAGCCCATGTTCCGCCGCATCAGCCGTTCCCTGATCCTGAATACGGAACGGATCGAGCGCATCGAAACCCCGGACCGCAACAGTGCCCTGGTCCATCTGGCGGGGCTGGCGTCGCCCATCGCGATCGGCCGTGCCGGCCGCAGCGCGCTTCGCCAGTTCCTGCTCGGGCCGGTGCGCTGAACCGCGCTCAAGGTGCGGGCTCGGGAGGGGCAGGCTCGGGATCGGCCTCGCGCAGGCGGTAGCCGACGCCGGTCTCGGTCAGGATGTAATGCGGCTCGTCCGGGCTGCGCTCGATCTTCTGGCGCAGCTGGCGGACATAGACCCGGAGATACTGGACATCCGTCGCCCCGGTCCAGACCTGGGCCAGAAGATGCCGGTGGGTGATCACCTTGCCCGCATGCTGGACCAGGATGCGCAGGATCTCGTATTCCTTCGGCGACAGCTTCACGTCCCGGCCGCCGACCTTGACCAGGCGGCGGACGAGATCGACCGAAAGCTCGCCGGTCTGGAACACCGGCCGTTCCCCCTGCTGCTGCAGCCGGTGGCGGAGGGCGACGCGGATGCGCGCCACCAGTTCCTTCAGGCCGAACGGCTTGGTCACGTAATCGTCGGCGCCCAGCTCGAGCGCATTGACGATGCCCGCCTCGTCGGTCCGGCTGGACAGAATGACGATGGGCAGGTCCAGGGGCTGGGCGCGCCACCTTGCCAGAAGGTCGAGGCCCGCCATGTCCGGCAGCCCGAGGTCGAGCAGGACGAGTTCCGGCCGGCCGGCCCTGACCGCCTCCATCGCCTGCGCCGCCGTGCCCGCTTCGAGAATGTCGTAGCCCTGGGCCCCGAGGCCGACGCGGACCAGCTTGCGGATGGCCGGCTCGTCGTCGACGACCAATATCCTGACGTTGGTGCCCGTCATGTCGCTTCGTCCAAGAGCTGGGTTTGGTCGGGCACCGGCATCCTGATGGTGAACACGGCGCCCTTGCGGTCGGTCCGGTTCCCGGCCGCGATCGTGCCGCCCATGGCTTCGACGAAGCCGCGGCAGATCGAAAGCCCGAGCCCGGTTCCCGCCCGCACGCTGTCGGTCTTGCCGACACGGTAGAAACTGTCGAAGACCCGCTCCAGGCTGTCCGGCGGGATGCCCGGCCCCTCGTCCGTCACCTGGATGGCGACGGCGGCGCCCTCCGCCCAGGCCCGGACCCCGATGGTCGAGGCCGGCGGGGTATATTTGGCGGCATTGTCGAGAAGGTTGAACAGCACCTGTTCGAACAGGACCGCGTCCAGCCTGAGCATGGGCAGGTCGCCCGGCATGTCGATCTCGATCCGGCGCGGCCCCGTCACCTTGGCGGCGCGGCGCAGCGCCGTCGCGACGATATCGCCGACGAAATGGCCCGAGGCATTGGGCTCCAGCGCCCCGGCCTCGATCCTGGTCATGTCCAGCAGGTTGGCGATGAAGCGGTTCAGCCGCTCCGCCTCGTCGACCACGGTCGCCAGCAGGTCGGCGCGGTCGGCTTCGGGCATGCTTGGGGCAAAGTCGCGCAGCGCGCTGGCGGTGCCGAGGATGGCCGACAGCGGCGTGCGCAGGTCATGCGAGATCGAGCGCAGCAGGGCGGCGCGCAGCTTTTCCGCCTCGGCGGCCAGCCGCGCCTTGTCGACATCGGCGACGAGCTGGATGCGTTCGATCGCCAGCGCCGCCTGATCGGCCAGGGCATCGAACAGCCGCTGCCGCTCGGGTGAGAGCAGCGGCCCCTGCCTGTCGCTGTCGAGGCCGACGACACCGACCGCCCGCCGACCGGTCCGCAGGGGCATGTAGAGGCGGGCGGCCCCGGGCAAGGTCTCGGCGCCGCGGCCCGCCGGGCGGTCGTGTTCCCAGGCCCAGCGGGCGGCGGCGATATCGGCATCGACCAGCGTATCGTCCGGCGGATAACCCGCCCTGACCGCAAGGGACTCGTTCTCCGGCAGCAGGATGACCACGCGCACCCGCAGCATCGACGCCATCTGATAGGCCGTCGCCCAGAGCACGTCGTCGAGGGTGGCCGCCTCGGCCAGTTTCCGCGAGAAGAGGTAGAGATCCTCGGTCATGCGCGCCCGCTGTCGCGCCGCCGCCGCCTGCCGGTGCACGCGGGCGGCGAGATTGCTGGAGACGACCGCCACGCCCAGGAAGAAGACGAAGGCGACGATGCTTTCCGGGCTGCCGATGGTGAACGTATAGAGCGGCGCCAGGAAGAAGAAGTTGAACACCAGCGCCCCGGCGACGGAGGCGAACAGCGCGGGCCACAGCCCGCCGCTGAGGGCGGAGGCCAGCACCGCCGTGAGAAAGACCAGGGCGATGTTCTGGACATCCAGGAACCGGTCGAGCACGGCACCGCCCAGAAGGGCGAGGCCGAGATAGGCGGTGCTGAGCGCATAGGGTTTCGGGTCGAGCCGGGGGGCCGCCGCCGCCGCGACCCCGCGGTTGGCCGGCGGCGGCCCCGCCCGGCCGGAGATGACGTGGACGCTGATATCGCCCGCCCCCCGGATCAATTCATGGGACAGCGAGCCGCCGAGCCATTCCCGCCAGCGCGGCTTGTCGGGCTTGCCGACGATGATATGGGTGTAGTTGTTGGCCGTCGCGTAGCGCAGGATTTCCTTCGCGATCTCCTGCCCCGGCAGGATGATCGCCTCGCCGCCCAATTGCTCGGCCAGGCGCAGGGTGGCGGCGACCTGGTCCTTGTCCGCTTCCGACATGCCGAGGGCGCGCGGCGTCTCGACATAGAGGGCGGCCCAGGGCGCGCGCAGCCGGTCCGCCTGGCGCCGGGCATAGCGCACCAGGGACGGCCCCCGCGCGAAGGCGCCGATACAGACGAGCACCCGTTCCCCCGCCGCCCACGGCCCCTGGATCGCGTGGGAGCGCATGTGGCTGAGCAATTGGTCGTCGACCCGCTGCGCGGTCCGGCGCAGGGCCAGTTCCCGCAGCGCCGTCAGGTTGCCGGGCGAGAAGTAATTCTCCAGCGCCCGGGTCGCTGTCTTCGGGACATAGACCTTGCCGTCGTGCAGCCGCTTGATCAGGTCGTCCGGCGTCAGGTCGATGATTTCGATATCGTCGGCCCGGTCGATGATGGAATCGGGCACTGTCTCCCGCACCCGGATGCGCGTGATCTGGGCGACGACGTCGTTCAGGCTTTCGACATGCTGGATGTTCAGGGTGGTATAGACGTCGATGCCCCGGTCGAGCAGTTCGAGAACGTCGAGATAGCGCTTGTGGTGCCGGCTGCCCGGGGCATTGCTATGGGCCAGTTCGTCGACCAGGGCGAGCGCCGGCTTCCGCGCCAGGAGCCCGTCCAGGTCCATCTCGTCGAGCACCCGCCCCCGGTAGTCGACCGTCACCCGGGGCATGATCTCGAAGCCCTGCAACAGGGCCTCCGTCTCCTTGCGGCCATGGCTTTCGACGACGCCGACGACGACGTCGACACCGTCGGCCCGGCGCGCCCGGCCCGACATCAGCATCTCATAGGTCTTGCCGACGCCGGGGGCGGCGCCGAGAAAGATCTTCAGCTGGCCTCGCCCCTCGCGGTTGGCGCTTTCCAGCAGGGCGTCGGGGGAAGGCCGCTTGTCCGTATCGAGATCGTTTTCCGTCATCGGCACCGTTTCGTGGCAAAGGCGGCCCGGCCCCGGGGCTCAGCGCGAGCCGGCGGCATCCAGCGCCAGGTTCAGGGCCAGCACGTTGACGACAGGCTCACCCAGGATCCCCAGCTGCCGGCCCTCGACATGGGATGAGACCAGGGCGCGCAGCGCAGCTTCCTCCAGGCCGCGCGCCTTGGCAACGCGGGGGATCTGGACATAGGCGGCCTCGGGCGTGATATGGGGATCGAGCCCGCTGCCCGAGGCGGTGACGAGATCGATCGGCACCGGCGCGCCGGCATTCTCCGCCTTCAGCGCCGCGGCATCGGTGCGGATGCGCTCGATCAGCCGGGCGCTGGTCGGCGCCAGGTTCGAGCCCGAGGAACCGGCCGCGTTATAGCCCGCCCCCGCCGCGGACGGGCGGCCGTGGAAATAGCGGTCGCTAGCGAAGGCCTGGCCGATCAGGGCCGAGCCGACGATCTTGCCGTCGCGCTCGATCAGGCTGCCGCCGGCCTGATCCGGGAACAGCGCCTGCGCGATCCCGGTCATGCCGAGCGGGTAGACGATGCCGGTGACGACCGTCAGGGCGACGGTCATGACGATGGCGGGTTGCAATTGCTTGAACATGGCAGGTTCCTTCAGGCCAGGCCCACGGCCGTGATCGCGAGGTCGATCGCCTTGATGCCGATAAAGGGAATGATCACGCCGCCGGCGCCGTAGACCAGCAGGTTGCGGGACAGCAGCGCCCCCGCCCCGACCGCCCGGTATCCGACCCCCTTCAGCGCCAGGGGGATCAGGGCGACGATGATCAGCGCGTTGAAGATGATCGCCGAGAGGATCGCGCTCTGGGGCGTCGCCAGCCCCATGACGTTGAGCGCGCCGAGCTGCGGGTAGAAGGCGAGGAACATCGCCGGGATGATGGCGAAATATTTCGCCACGTCGTTGGCGATGGAAAAGGTGGTCAGGGCGCCGCGGGTCATCAGCAGTTGCTTGCCGATCTCGACGATCTCGATCAGCTTGGTCGGGTCGCTGTCGAGATCGACCATGTTGCCCGCTTCGCGCGCCGCCACCGTGCCGGTGTTCATGGCCACGCCGACATCGGATTGCGCCAGCGCCGGGGCGTCGTTGGTGCCGTCGCCGCACATGGCCACCAGCTTGCCCTTGGCCTGTTCCTCGCGGATCAGGCGGAGCTTGTCCTCCGGCGTCGCCTGGGCCAGGAAATCGTCCACCCCGGCCTCGGCAGCGATGGCGGCCGCGGTCATCGGATTGTCGCCCGTGACCATGACGGTGCGGATGCCCATGCGGCGCAATTCGGCGAAACGCTCGCGGATGCCGCCCTTGACGATATCCTTGAGGTGGATCACGCCGAGCAGGCGGCCGTCCCGGGCGACGGCCAGCGGCGTGCCGCCGGTGCGGGCGATCTCGTCGGCGATCGCGCGGATCTCGCGCACCGGCTCGGCCGCCGCCGCCGGCCGACCGGCATGGGCGAGGACGGCATCGACCGCGCCCTTGCGGATCACGGCGCCGCCGACATCGACGCCGCTCATCCGGCTCTGGGCGGTGAAGGGCACGAACCGGGCCTGGAGGGCGGCCATGTCGCGGCCGCGGATGCCGTATTTCTCCTTGGCGAGGACGACGATGGAGCGCCCTTCCGGCGTTTCGTCGGCCAGCGACGCCAGCTGTGCCGCATCCGCCAGGTCCTGTTCGGTCACCCCCGCCAGCGGGCGGAAGGCCGCCGCCTGGCGGTTGCCGAGGGTGATCGTGCCCGTCTTGTCCAGGAGCAGCGTATCGACGTCGCCCGCCGCCTCGACCGCGCGGCCGGACATGGCGAGGACGTTGAAACGCACCAGGCGGTCCATGCCGGCGATGCCGATCGCCGACAGCAGGGCGCCGATGGTGGTCGGGATCAGCGAGACGAACAGGGCGACCAGGACGATGACCGGGATCGAGCCGCCGGCATAGGCGGCGAAGCTCGGGATCGTGATCACCGCGAAGGTGAAGATCAGGGTCATGCCGGCCAGCAGGATGTTCAGGGCGATCTCGTTCGGCGTCTTCTTGCGCTCGGCGCCCTCGACCAGGGCGATCATGCGGTCGAGGAAGGTGGAGCCCGGCGCCGCGGTGATGCGGACCCGGATCCAGTCGGACAGCACCTGCGTGCCCCCGGTCACCGCCGAGCGGTCGCCGCCGGATTCGCGGATCACCGGCGCGGATTCGCCGGTGATGGCGGCTTCATTGACCGAGGCCACGCCCTCGATCACCTCGCCGTCGGAGGGGATGATGTCGCCCGCCTCGACCAGCACGACATCGCCGACCTTGAGGCTGGTGCCCGGCACCGCGCGGTAGTGGTCCCGGCCGTCGCCGGAGAGCAGCTTGGCCTGGGTTTCCGTGCGGGTGCGGCGCAGGGCATCGGCCTGCGCCTTGCCCCGCCCCTCGGCCACCGCCTCGGCGAAATTGGCGAACAGCACCGTGAACCAGAGCCAGAGCACGAGTTGGAACGAGAAGCCGATATCCGGGGCCCCGGCCGCGATATCCCGGGCCAGCAGCACCGTGGTCAGGGCGGCGACCAGGGCGACGACGAACATCACCGGGTTCCGCGCCAGGCTCCGGGGGTTCAGCTTGCGGAAGGCACTGCCCATGGCGGGCAGGAGGATGCGGGCGTCAAGCACGCTCGCGGTCTTCTTTGACGGGCTCATGCGAAGCTCCACCTGTAATACCGTTCGATTTCGCCGCGGTCAGAAGCTCTGGCCGGCCGCCAGCGCCAGATGTTCGACGATGGGGCCAAGCGCCAGGGCCGGGAAGAATTCCAGCCCGCCCATGATCAGGACGACACCAATCAGAAGCCCGACGAAGAGCGGCCCCGTGGTCGGGAAGGTGCCGGCGGAGGCGGGCACGGCGCGCTTCGCGGCCAGCGCCCCCGCCATGGCCATGACCGGGACGATCATGGCGAAGCGCCCGATCAGGATGGCGATGCCGAGCGTAACATTGTACCAGGGCGTATTGGCCGACAGGCCGCCGAAGGCCGAGCCGTTGTTGGCGGTCGCCGAGACATAGGCATAAAGCGCCTCGGCAAAGCCATGGGGGCCCGGATTGCCCATGGAGGCGACCCCGGTCTCGAGGACCACGGCGACGGCCGTGAAGCCCAGCATCGACAGCGGCAGGATGAGGAGCGCCAGCATGGCCATCTTCACCTCCCGCGCCTCGATCTTCTTGCCGAGATATTCCGGCGTACGGCCGACCATCAGCCCGGCGACGAAGATCGCGACCACGACGAACAGCAACATGCCGTAGAGACCGGCGCCGACACCGCCGATGACGACCTCGCCCAGCATCATGTTGATCAGCGGGATCATGCCACCCAGCGCCATGAAACTGCCGTGCATGGCATTGACCGCGCCGCAGGAGGCGGCGGTGGTGATGACGGCGAACAGGGCCGACAGGGAAATGCCGAAGCGGGTTTCCTTGCCCTCCATGTTGCCGCCCTCGATGCCGAGGGCCTGGACCAGCGGGTTGCCCGCCGCCTCGGCCCAATAACAGACAGCGACGCCGGCGATGAACAGCACGCCCATGGCGGCGAAGATCGCCCAGCCCTGCCGCTCGTCGCCGACCATGCGGCCGAAGACATTGGTCAGCGCCGCGCCGATGGCGAAGATTGAAACCATATGGATCAGGTTGACCAGCGCGGTCGGATTCTCGAAGGGATGGGCGGCATTGGCGTTGAAGAAGCCGCCGCCGTTGGTGCCCAGGTGCTTGATCATCATCTGCGAGGCGACGGGGCCTTGCGCGATGGTCTGCTGCCCGCCCTCCAGCGTGGTCGCGACCGTATAGGGGTCGAGGTTCTGGGGCACGCCCTGGAAGACCAGGACCAGCGTCCCGACCACGCAGATCGGCAGCAGGACGTAGAGGATGGAGCGGGTCAGGTCGACCCAGAAATTCCCCAGCGTCTTCGCCGATTTCCGCGCGAACGCCCGGATCACCGCCACCGCGATGGCGATGCCGCTGGCGGCGGAGGTGAAATTCTGCACCGTCAGCCCGGCCATCTGGGTGAAATAGGATACCGTGGTTTCGCCGCCGTAGGACTGCCAGTTGGTATTGCCGACGAAACTCGCCGCCGTGTTGAAGGAAAGTTCCGGGGACAGCGGGCCGAAGCCGGCGGGATTGAACGGCAGGACGTCCTGGAAGCGCAGGAGCGCATAGAGCAGCACCATCCCCGCCAGGCTGAACAGCAGCAGGGCGGCGGTATAGGTGGTCCAATGCTGTTCCTCCGCCGCGCTGGTGCCGGCGAGGCGGTAGAGGCCGCGCTCGAGCGGCCGGAACAGGGGCGACAACAGCGTCTTCTCGCCGTTGAAGACCCGGGTCATGTAACCGCCGAGCGGCTTAATGAGCAGAATGACGATCCCGCAGAAGACGAGGATCTGAAGCCATCCGTTGAACGTCATGGAACGAACCTTCCAAGCACCGGCACCGCGCGGTCAGAACCGCTCGGGACGGATAAGGGCATAGGTGAGATAGACGAGGACGATCAGGGAAACGGCACCGCCGAGCACATAGTCGAGAAGCATTTCCGATCCTTCCATGGTTACAGGGCGTCGCACGCCCGGACATAGCCGAGCGCCAGCGCGAAGAAGGCGGCCGTCAGGCCGATGAGGACGAAATCCATAGCGCTCGCTCCGTCATGAAAGGCGGCTGTCCAGCCCGGCCTGCGCCGGCGAAAATCCGGCAAGACTATGGCGCGAAGCGGCATAAAGGTTCGAGACCGGCCACCCCGGAAAGAAATAGGGATTGCATAGGAATTCCGGGCCCGGCGCGCCGTCTGTAACCTTTATTTCACCGGAAAATTCGGGCCGGGCGGGAATAGACGGGGCCGGCATTCGTAAACAGACGGGAAAGCAGCGGTTCCGTGCCCCGCCCCTGCGCCGCGGGGGCGGGGCACGGGGCGCAACGGCAAGACAGGAGTAGCTTGATCATGGACAGAAACGACCGGCAGGCCATCGAGGCCCTCTTCGGGAAGCTCGCGACCGTGGAACGCCAGTCGCCCCCGCGCGACGCCGAGGCGGAAGCCTTCATCCACGAGCGCATCGCGGCCCAATCCGCCGCCCCCTATTACCTGGCCCAGACCGTCGTCGTGCAGGAACACGCCCTGCAGGCGGCCGAAGCCCGGATCGCGGACCTGGAAGCCCAGGTCGCCGAGGCGCGGCGCCCGGCGGGCGGCCTGTTCGGCGGGCTGTTCGGCGGCGGCCGCGCGCCGGCCCGAGCCGGCACCGCGCCCCGTGGCGGCGCTCCGGCCCGCGGCCCCTTCCCGGGCGCCCAGCCGCAGGCGAGCGGCGGCTTCCTGGCCGGCGCGGCGCAGACGGCCATGGGTGTTGCCGGCGGCGTGCTGCTCGGCAATGCCATCGCCGGCCTGTTCAGCAGCGATGAAGCCCAGGCGGCCGAACCCGCCCCCGAAGACAGCGGCTTCGACGACGCCGGTTTCGACGATGGCGGCGGCTTCGGCGGCGACGAGTTCTGAGCTTACGGTCCTGCCCGGCCCTCAGTTCGACCAATAGATATGGGCGTCGTCCGGCGCCCATGGCCGGTTCAGCGGATGGTCCAGCGGCACCGGCGCCTCGATCAGCGCCGGCCACAGGGGCTTGACCTGTTCCTGCCGGAAGGCCGCGAGCATGGCTTTCAGTTCCGCCACCTTTTCCGGGTTGGCGGCGGCAACGTCATGGCGTTCGGCGGGATCGGCCTTCAGGTCGAACAGCCAGTCCCGGGGCGGCAGATTGGTCAGCTGCAATTTCCAGTCGCCCGCCTGCACCACCTCGTAGGGGCCGGAGCGCCAGAACAGCCGCTCGTGCGGGCGCCCGCCCCGGGCCCCGGTCAGAAAGGGCAGGAGATCGACGCCGTCGATCGGCCGGTCCGCCGGCACGGGCACGCCGGCGGCACCGGCCGCGGTGGCGAAAATGTCGAAATGGGAAATCGGCGCGCCATAGGTCGAGCCGGCGGGCAGATGCCCCGGCCAGCGCATGAAGAAGGGCACCCTTATGCCGCCCTCGAAGAAACTCGCCTTCCAGCCGCGATAGGGCTTGTTCAGGCCGTCGATACCGACGTAATGGGCGCCGCCGTTGTCGCTGGTGAAGACGACCAGGGTCCGGTCGTCGATCCCCGCCTGCTTCAGGGCCGCCAGCACCCGGCCGACATTGCGGTCGAGGGAGAGCAGCATGGCGGCATAGGTCCGTTCCGTATGGTCGGCGATACCGGCGACCGCGTCGTAATCCGCCTTCGTCGCCTGCAAGGGCGTGTGGGGCGCGTTATAGGCGAGATACATGAAGAAGGGCCGGTTGCGGTTCCGCCCGATCGCCGTCACCGCCTCGTCGGTCAGGTAATCGGTCATGTGGCCCTTGGGGCGGAACATGTCGCCGCCGTTCCAGCGCACGCCATAGGGCAGTGCCGCCCAGAGGAAGCGGTCGATCGGATCGAAATCCTGGTAGGCGTTGACCGCCTCCGGGTCCTTCGGGTCCATGAACAGCGACGCGCCGGAATAGAAGCCGAGGGATTCGTCGAAGCCATGGGCGTTCGGCTGGAACTCCCGGGTCTCGCCCAGGTGCCACTTGCCGAGATGCAGCGTGTGATAGCCGGCGTCGCGAAGCAGGCGGGCGATGGTGATTTCCGTGACCGGCAGGCCCATGGTCTCGAACGGCGGGGTCTCCGCTTCGCGTTCCTCGTGATAGACCGGCTTGACCGGCGCCGTGCTGTCGAAATGGCCGATCACCCGGGCCAGGCCGATCGGCGCCGGGGTGAATTCGAAGCCGAAACGCGTGGGATAGCGCCCGGTCATCAGCGCGGCGCGCGACGGCGCACAGGTGGCGTTACCGGCGTAACCGGCGGGGAAATTCACCCCCTCGCGCGCCAGCCGGTCGATATTCGGCGTCGGCACCCGGCCGCCGCCATAGAAGCCGACGTCGTTGAAGCCGAGGTCGTCCGCCAGGATGACGATGACGTTCGGCCGGTCGCCGCGCCCTTCGGGTGTCGCCGGGCCCTCGTCCCAGGCGACCTCGCGGTTCGCGGCGACGGCGGGCGACATGAAGCGCACAGCCAGCAGGATCACGCCCTCGCGCCCGCCGATGGCGAAGAAGGCCCCGGCCAGCACGGCGGCCAGGACGAAAAGGGCGATCAGCAGGCGTTTCATCATGGTCGATCCCCCGACGCGGGCCGCCGCACGGTGCGAAAGCCGATGTGGCTGGAAGTGGTGTCCGCGGCCGCCCCCAGGCGGGCGGCCGGCCGGGCGCGGAAACAGAAATCGTCCGAACACAGGAACGAGCCGCCCTTGATCACGGGCTCGCCCGCCGGCGTCGTGTCGGCGGTCCATTGCCAGACATTGCCCGCCATGTCGTAAAGGCCGAAGCCGTTGGCCGGATAGCAGCCGACCGGCGACGCCGCCGCCTTGTAACCGTCGGCGCCGAGGTCGTAGGCCGGAAAGGCGCCCTGCCAGGTATTGGCCAGCGGCCGCGCCGCGGTCGAGGGCGCGTCACCCCAGGGGTAGCGGCCATGGGCCAGCCCGCCGCGGGCGGCATATTCCCATTCCGCCTCGCCCGGCAGGTCGCGGCCGCGCCAGCGGGCATAGGCGAGCGCATCCTCTCGCGCGACATGGACCACCGGCAGGCTGCCCCGGCCGCGCAGCGAACTGCCCGGCCCCTCGGGCCGGCGCCAGTTCGCCCCCGGCATCACCCGCCACCATTGCCCGGGATCGGCAAGATCGGCCGCCGCCCCGGTGACGACGAAGACCAGCGAGGATCCGAGCCGTTCCGCCAGGGTGACATGGCCGGTGGCGGCGACGAAAGCGGCGAACTGGTCGTTGGTGACATCGGTCGCGTCGATCTCGAAGCCGGCGACCGCGACCGGCCGCGCCGGGCCTTCGCCGGGCAGCACCGCCCCCTCGCCCATATTGACCACGCCGGCGGGCAGGGCCACCGGGGCCGGCATCGCGGTCAGGCAGGCCCGGGGCACGCCCGCGGTCACCACCCGCCCCGCCCCGACCAGGGCGAGCGCGGCCGGCGCCACGATCAGGGCCAGCGCGCAGGCAACGAAGGAGACGAGGCGCATCTCACACCCTTTCCGCGGCGGCGATCATCGTCTCCTCGATCAGCCACAGGCGATCCTGGCCCCAGGCGGCGGTCGCGCCGAAGCGCAGCGACGGCACGCCCCAAAGGCCGAGGCCGGCCATGGCCTGCCGGTTGGCCTCGGCCACCGCGCGCCAGCCCTCGTCGCGGGGCGCGGCCAGGGCCGCCTTGGCGTCCAGCCCGGCCCTTGCGGCCATCAGGGCGAGGCCGGCATCGCCGCCGGCGTCGATCCCTTCGGCGAAGGCGCCTTGCAGGAACGACAGGGCAAAGGCCCGGCCCTGGCCGCCCCCCAGGCCGAGCGCATGGTGCAGGACGGCAAGGCCGCGTTCGACCGGCACGCCCAGGGGATCGGCGATCCGCCCGAAGGGCAGGCCTTCGGCGCCCGCCTCGCGCTTGGTGTCGCGAACGATGTAGAGGCGCTTCGACAGGGGCACCGGCAGGCCGCGCATCACCATGGGCAGAATGAAGCGCAGGTTCAGCGTCGCGCCATAGTGATCGGCGAGCGCGAAGGCGCGCGGCAGCACGATGTAACTATAGGGGGACCGGAAGGAGAAGAAAAGGTCGAGCTCCCGGCCCGCCAGGCGGTCCGCCAGGGCAGGATCCAGGCGCAGAACAGGGCGGGGATGGCGCGGCGACGGTCCTTCCCCCGGGGCGCCCAGGGCATCCAGCCGGCGTTCCAGGTAATGCAGGCGGTCCAGCCCCCAGTACCATTCGCCGGCGTAGTGGAAGGTGGCGCCCAGATAATGGCCCAGGCGGTCGCGCAGCGCCGCCCCCGCCGCCAGCAGGGATGCGGCATCGGCGGCGGGCGCCCCCGTCTCGCCCCGCCAGGCGGCGGCGGTGATGGCCGCTGCCGTTTCGATGAAAGTGCCGCGGGCAAGCGCTTCCGCCAGCCGCGATTGACCGAGGGCAAGGGCTGCCGGCGCCATCGCCCGGTCGAAGGCCGGGACGTTGAGCCCGCAATGGCGGGCGAGCACGGCGGCATCGCGCCGGGCATGGGCGTCCAGCAGTGCACGTTCCGGCGCCGCCCAATCCGGCGGCGGCGGCACCAGATGGGCTTCGACGACGACACCCCGGCGGCCGGCCAGCGCCGGCAGGGCGAGGGCCGCGAGCAGCGAATAGGGATCGGCAAGATCGTGGAAATAGTGGACGACATGGGGCCGACCGCGCAGCCGCCGGCCGACTTCGTGCCAGCGCCGGCGCCGTGCCGCCAGCCGCTCGCTGGTCATCGCCGCGGAAACCGCGACCCCGATCCGCCGCTTCAGGCTCATGGGCAGCCCCCTAGAACAGATGTTCGGTGACGATGGCGGTGGTGCCGGCGGGCAGAGAGAACAGGTCGCCGTCGCGGGCAATGGTCACCGGCCCGTCGTAAACCGCCGCCACCCCGTCGAGAAAGACCCGGTCGAGCAGGCGGCTGGGCAACGGCGGGGTGATATGGGTCAGCACCAATTGCTTCACCCCGGCGCGGGCGGCCAGCGCCGCCGCCTGGGCGGGCGTGGTGTGATAGTCCGGAATGTCGTGCATCACATGGGCGAGATTGCCCCGCCCCGCCCCCTCCGCCGCCTCGGCCAGGGCCGCGACCAGAGCGGGCGCCAGGGCTTCATGGGCGAGGAGATCGGCGCCCGCGGCGAATTTGTCCAGCACCGGCGCCGGCCCGGTGTCGCCGCTGACGACGAGGCTGCGCCCCTTGTAATCGAAGCGGTAGCCGACCGCCGGATGCACCGGGGCATAGTTCACGGAAAAGGCGGTGATTTTCACGCCGTCCCGCTCGAAGACCACCACGCCCTCGTCGCCCTGCGGCTCGGGGAAGACTTTCGGCACGCCGCCGGCGCCGCCGGGCGGCATCACGTCCGGCCCGTGGTGGGCGGTGCGATACTGCGCATCCTGGGCATAGGCCTGATGGAAGCCTTCGAGCACCATCTCGACCCCCGGCGGGCCGTAGACCGGCACCGGTTCCCGGTTGCTGCCGGCGGTCCAGCGCAGCATCATGGCCTCGCCCAGACCATCGATATGGTCGGAGTGGAAATGGGTCAGCAGGATCGCGGTGATGCCGCCGTTGCGGAACCCCATGCGCGCCAGGTTGCGCGCCCCCATCGAGCCGGCATCGACCATGAAGGCGAATGTCCCGGCGACGACGAGCTGGCACGGCCCGGAGCGCAGCGCATCCGGCATCGGCCCGCCGGCGCCGCAGACGGCGAGATGCAGGCCGTCCGGCAGGGTGGCGGCCCGGTCCGCCGCCATATTGGCCCCGGCCATGCGCGCGGCCAGCGCCAGCACCAGCCGGTCGCCGGCGGTGAACCAGACCGCGGCGAGGCCGACGGCCAGCACCGCCGCAACCACCGCCAGCCGGCGGAAGACACGCGCCATCGCCCCCTCCCCCCGGCTCAGCGGGTGCCGAGGGCGCGCAGGGCGTCCGGCGTGAAATCGTCCGGATTGAGCTTCGCGTCCCAGTCGGGCATTTTTTCCTCGTTGGTCATCTGCGAGGCAAGATAGCGGTCGGCCTGAAGGTCGTGGCTGATCTCGAGGGCGGGGCCGCAGAAGGGCACGTCATAGGCATTGACCACCGGCGCCTCCTGGAACCGCCAGAGGTTGCCGCGCGTGTCGTAAAGCGTGGCGGCGACGAAGCCCCAGCTGTCCTCGTCCTGGAAGAAGGTGCGGCGGGCGTAGATGTGACGCGCCCCTTCCTTCAGGCTCGCCTCGACGACATGGACCCGGTGCTTCTCGTAGCGCAGCGCCGCCGGGTTGATGTGGCCCTTGGTCAGCAATTCCTTATAGGGCATCAGCTTGGCCTGATAGGCGTTGTAGCCGATGATCGCCTCGCGGTCGCCGAGATGCTTGAAGTCGTAACGCTCGGGCGAGCCGTTCATCATGTCGAACTGGTCGATGGTGGCGAGGCCGTCCGCATTGGTGCCCGGCGCATCGAAGGCAAGCTCGGGCGCCCGCAGCACGCGGCGCGTGCCCGGGTTGTACTGCCAGGCCTGGCGCGGGCCGACGTCGTCGTCGATATTGTCGTAGACGAGGGTGATCTGGCCCGACAGCCGCGCCGGCGCCGTGGTCACCGCCATATAGGTGATCCAGATATTGCCGAGGCCGGCGAGACCGGTAACGTCGCCCGGTGCCCGGCGGCCCGGCCCCATCAGGTGATTGACGCCCTCGTCGCGCAGCTTGGTCAGGCGGTAATCGCCGGTGCTGGAGACGGCGGCGAGCGCGAAGAAGCGCCGGAACATGAAACCGCCACGCGGCCGCAGCCGGTGGTTCCAGAACATTTCAAGGCCGTTGGCCGCCATCGGGAACGGAATGCCCAAGGTGCCGTCGGCCAGGCCCTTGCCGTTCGCCGTCAGCCGCGCCTGGGTGGCGTTCCGCTTCGTGCCGTCATAGACCGCCGGGGTCGCAGAACAACTGCGGTGGCTCGGATAGACCTCGACCCTATAGGTCGGGAAGCGTTTCAGCATGGCGACCTGCCCCGCCGGCAGCAACGCCTCGTAAGCCGCGAGATTGGCGCCGGTGACGGTGGCGACGGGCTTCTCGCCGGCGAAGGGATCGGCCAGCGGCCCGCCCTTCCGGTAGCCGGCGGGGGGCACGGTGATGCCGCCGCTCCAGGCCGGGATGGACCCGTCGGCATTGCCCGCCTTGATCGCGCCCATGGGGGTGAGATCGGCGCCGAGGCGGTCGGGATCGCCGGCGGCCGCGGCAGTGCCGGCGGCCAGCAGGCTGGTGACGGCAAGGGCCAGGATCGTCTTCATCGCGGCTTCCCGGGTCAGAATTGATAGCTGAGGGACACGCCGACGAAATCGCGGTCGGACGTGATGTTCTGCAAGCCGCCGCCGAACGACAGGGCGTAATTCACCTGCAACCGCCAGTCGATCAGATAGTCGAACTGGACGAAGAGGTTCAGGGCGTTGACATGCTCGACGTAACCGCCGGCGAGCGGCGTATTGCCGCCGAGGCCGATGGTATGGGCAAAGCCCGCGGTCATGTTCAGGTTGGGCGCGATATCGGGATATTGCGCCTGAAGGATGGTGGTCAGGCCGCCGGACCAGCGCGTGGCGTATTCCTGCTTGTACCGCAGGGCATCCTGGGCAAAGCCGGTCCCCGGCGTGCGATAGGTGCCCGGCACCTCATAGGCGAGGACATCCGTGTCCGGCAGGTCGACATGGATCAGCCCGCCCTCCATGACCCAGAGCACACCGGTCGCCCCCAGCAGCCGGGTGAGAAGGTCGCTTTCGGCAAAGGCCTGGGTCGTGCGCAGGATGAAGGTCAGCACGTCGTGGCGCCGGCCGATGGTCGAGACCAGGCCCGGGCGATGGCTATTGGTGCCGAGCTGGGTCGGCCCCGCCAGCGGCAGTTCCGACAGGCCATTGATGAAATCGCTGAGCCAGGTGGTTTCGTCGATATTGGCGGGCACCCCGGTCTTATAGGAAATCTCGCCGTTGAGGGCGGTTCCCGTCGCCTCGACCTTGGTGTTGAAGCTGACGCCGACGGCATCGATCCCGGCCGGATAGGTGAAGGTGAAATCGCTGTTCCGCGCATTCGCCTGCACGGGCGCCAGGGGGTTCAGCCCCGGGATTTGGGTGATCAGCCCTTGCAGGGGCGAGGCCGTGCCGGTCGCCACCCCTTCCGGCGGAATGAAGGGGCCAAGCAGCGCCGCCCCGCCCGGGGCCATGGTCTGATAGGTGCCGGCGGCGGGGGCCGTCACCCGCGGCACCGGGATCCGGCTGGTGTAATGGATGTAGTAGAAGCCGAATTCGGTATCGTTCAGTTCGGGCGCATAATAGCGGAAGGCAAGGCCGTAGTTTTCCCAGGCGTCGTCCGGGTCCTCGTCCCTTGTGCGGCGGATGGAGACGGTGGTGGTATCGGCGCCCGTTTCGTCGTAATCGCCGCCGACGCCGATGCCGCGCCCGCCCTCGCCCGCGAAATCGCTGGTGGCGAAGAAGGTGCCCGGGACCTCGGTGCGGACCGGGCGGAACCTGAACTGATAGAACCCCTCGACCGAGAGGCCGCCGCCCAGGTTATAGCTGGCGAACAGCGCCGGCACCGGGACCAGGGCGTCGCGCAGTTCCGAGCCCGGCACTCGCAGCTTCGACAGGTCGACCGGGTTGATGACATTGATGCCGTTCTGGGTCGCCAGCGCCTCGCCCCAGATGATCGTCTGCTGCCCGAGACGGACATTCAGCGTCCTGCCGAAAAGATCGAAACTGCCGCGCACATAGGCGTCCTGCAATTCGAGGGACCGGGCGGCGGCATCGCGCGCCCGGGGCGACAGGGCCCCGCTGTAATCCCGCGCCGCCGAGCCGTTGGCAGCCAGGTCGTTGCGGTCGAGCAGGGCATCGTAAAGCGCCGTGCCGCGGATATAGAGGCTGAACTCGCGCCAGGTCGCGGTCAGTTCCGAACTGGCCCGGGCCGGCAGGGCGACGAGATCGTATCGCTCGAAATTGAGGTTGCCGTCGTCGGTGTTGCAGCTGGTGTTCGGATAGCGCCCGCCGTTGGCGACGCAGTAATTGCGCGGGTCCCGGTCCTCCAGCCGCATCTGCGCGCCGACGCTGAGGGAGGTGACCACGGCAATGCTGACCTCGCCCCATTCCGCCTCGAAAGCCGAGGCCGCGACGGGCGCGAGCACGCTGCCCCCAAGGATCCCGATCAGGCCCCAGAGGCCCGCCGCCTGCCGCATGCTCCCCTCCCGCTACGCCCCATCCCCCTACGCCCCGTCCTCGGCGCCGGGGGCTTTGCCGCCCCCTCATTAATCGGTAACATTAATGTACTCCATCAATCGGTGCAAGCTGCGACCCGTCAGGCCCTTGCGGAAGATAATGCCGTCCATTATCAAAGAAGGAACAGGCGGGCGCGGAAGGCACGATGGACGAAGGGACGGAAAAGTTAGGCGCCAAGCGTGCCCGCAGGCGCGGCGCCGACGGCAAGCTGCCGGGCGGGCGCGAGGCGATCATGGCGAGTGCCCTTCGCCTGTTCGGCGAGCGCGGCTTCGCCGAGGTGCGCACCGCCGAAATCCTCGAGGCGGCGGGCCAGCGCAACCAGACGGCCCTGCAATATCACTTCGGCTCGCGCGAGGGGCTCTATGCCGCGCTGATGCTGAAATACCTGCGGCCGATCGACCAGCGGCGCCTGGACATCATGAACCCGCGCGGCACGAAGGCGCCGCGCGCCAGCCTCGCCACCTGCCTGCGCGCCCTGGTCGAGCCCCTGCTCGACGAAGTGGGCGACGGCGAGGAGGGGCTGGCCTATATGCGCTTCCTGCGCCAGTTCACCTCGCGCCCGGGCTTCGATATCCTCGATGTCTCGCGCCGCCTGAATTACCCGGGCATGAATCTGCTGGTCGCCGAGATGCACCGCCATCTCGACCCGGTGCCGGAGGCGCGGCGCGGCTTCGCCATCGGCCTCATCCTCCAGGTCACGGTGACCATGATGGCGACCTGGAAACTCGATCATCCCGACCAGTTCGACCGCGCCGGCTTCCTTGCCGCCGCCACCGCCACCTGCCGCGCCCTGCTGCGCAGCCTGTCGGCACCCGACGAAGGATAGCCGAGCCGGAAGCCACACCGGCGATATATAAAAAGGAGGGGGGAGAAATGCTGAAACTCTACGGGGCGCTGGGCTCGCCCTATTCGATGAAGGTGCGCGCGGCGCTTCGCTGGCTGCGCCGGCCCCATGTCTGGGTGCAGATGGGCCTCGAACACGGCGAGGTCATGACCCGGGTGCGCCCCGCGGTCATTCCCATCGTCGAATTCCCGGACGGCACCTTCGCCAATGACTCGACCCCTCTCCTCCTCGATTTCAGCGCCGAGGCGCCGGGCGACAGGCAATTGCTGCCGGACGACCCGGTCGCCCGCTTCCTCTGCCTGCTGATCGAGGATTTCGCCGACGAATGGCTGACCAAGGTCATGTTCCACTACCGCTGGACCGCCGAAATCGACCAGCGGACCATGAGCGAGGCGATCGTCTTCGACCGCGTGCGCGGCTATGGCCGCGACATGCTGACCGCCTTCGCCGCCGAATTCCGCGACCGCCAGGTCGGGCGCATGCATCTGGTCGGCTGCGGCGCCGAACAGGCGCCGCAACTGGCCGAGACCTATCGCCGGCTGCTGGCGATCCTCGAGGCCATGGTGCCGGACCGGGGCTTCCTGTTCGGCTCGCGCCCGTCGCTGGCGGATTTCGGCCTTTACGGCCAATTGTCGCAACTCGCCGTCGATCCCACGCCGTCCGCCCTGATGCGGCGCGACGCCCCCCTGCTGTGGCGCTGGCTGATGATCGTCGACGATGCCTCGGGGCTGGAGGGCACCTGGATGGCAGGGGCGGCAGAAGCCGATCCGGCCGTCGCCGCCCTGGCCCGGCTGGCGGCCGAGGTCTATCTGCCCTTTCTCGCCGCCAACGAAAGGGCGCTGGCCGCCGGCGATGCGGAAATGGCGGTGCCCCTGCTCGGCAGCGTCCACCGCCAGCCGGTGTTCAAATACCAGGCCAAATGCCTGGCGGCGCTGCGCGTGATCCACGGCGCTCTCGATGCCGCCGCCCGGGCCCGCCTCGCCCCCCTGCTGGGGCCCGACGCCACCGCCATTCTTGCCGCCTGAAGCGAACCGGAGGGAGCCCATGATCGACCTTTACACCGCGCCGACGCCGAACGGCTGGAAAGCCTCGGTAACCCTCGAAGAACTGGGCCTCGCCTACGCGGTCCACCCGGTCGACATCATGGCCGGGGAACAGAAGGCGCCGGCCTTCCTGGCGATCAACCCGAACGGCCGGATCCCGGCCATCGTCGACCGCGACGAGGGCGATTTCGCCGTCTTCGAATCCGGTGCCCTGATGATCTATCTCGCGGAAAAGGCCGGCGCCCTGCTGCCGGCGGATGCCAAGGGCCGGTCGCGGGTGATCCAGTGGCTGATGTTCCAGATGGGCGGCGTCGGCCCCATGATGGGCCAGGCCAATGTCTTCTACCGCTACCTGCCGGAGAAGATCCCGCTCGCCATCGACCGCTACCAGCGGGAGGCGAAGCGGCTGCTGACCGTGCTCGACAGCCGCCTCGCCGACCATGAATTCCTGGCCGGCGCCTATTCGATCGCCGATATCGCCAATTTCTGCTGGGCCCGCACGCATCATTGGTCGGGGGTCGGGATCGACGACCTGCCGCACCTGCAACGCTGGCTGGCGGCGATCGAAGCCCGGCCGGCGGTCGAGCGCGGCCTGAAGGTCCCGGTCGACATCTCCGCCCTGTTCAAGGGCGGCGACGGTGCCGAGCGCTTCGCCGCCAATGCCCGCACCATCGTCACCGGGGGCGAGCGGCAATGACCGGCCCCTAAGTCGTCTGTATACGGGCAAGACCCGCGCCTTCGTGCAGAAAACCTGAAACGAAAAGGGCGACGGCCGCGGCCGTCGCCCTTCCCCAGGCAATTGCGAGGGGGCTTACTCGCGCTCGCCCGTCAGGCTGAGAAGCAGCTGGAAGATGTTGACGAAGTTCAGGTACAGCGACAGCGCCCCGAACACCGCCAGCTTCTGCTTCGATTCCGCATCGTAGTTCTCGGCGTATTGTTCCTTGATCGACTGGGTGTCCCAGGCGGTCAGGCCGACGAAGACCAGGATGCCGACGACCGAGACCACGAACTGCAGCATGGTCGAGCCGAGGAAGATGTTGACGATCGAGGCGATGACGACGCCGATCAGGCCCATCATCAGGAACGAGCCGAACTGCGACAGGTCGCGCTTGGTCGTATAGCCGTAGAGGCTGGTCGCGCCGAACATGCCGGCGGCGATGAAGAAGGTGCGCGCGATGCTGGTCCCGGTGAAGACCAGGAAGATCGAGGCCATGGACAGGCCCATGACCGCGCAGAAGGCCCAGAACATGGTCTGCGCCGTGGCGCCCGACATGGTCTGGAGCTTGAACGAGAAGAAGAAGATGAAGGCCAGCGGCGCCAGCATCACCACCCACTTCAGCGGCGTGCCGAAGATCGGCACATAGAGCGCCGGGGTCGAGGCGACGATCATGGCGACGAGGCCGGTGATCACCAGGCCAAGGCCCATGTAGTTGTAGACGCGCAGCATGTGCTGGCGCAGGCCCAGGTCGAACTGGGCGCCGCGGACCTGTGCCCCGGCCTGCCAGGCGTAGTTCGGATTGTTCACTTGGGTCACTCCTTCGTCAGATTCGTTGGCGTCAGGATTGTTGGCGTGAAGATTGTCGGCGTCAGTCAGTAGAGAGAGGTGGACAGCGACCGCCCCACCCGGGCGAGCGCTGCTGTATCATGGCCGCCGGTCAGGGCATAGGCGACATCGCCCACCTGCCAGTAGACCGCGGCCAGATCCGGCACCGCGGCCACCGTCACCGGCGTCACGGTGAAATTCCCCGGCCGCACCGCGAAGAGCGACAGGGTGCCCAGGCTGCCGGCGGCGACGACCATCTCGACCCCCGGCCCGAAGCTGGAGGGATAGGTCTGCACCGCGCTCACCTGCCAGCCTTCCGGCAGGGAGGGCATGGGCAGGGCCGCCGCCTGGCCGAGCACCGCCTCGGTCTCGACCCGGCTGGCCGGGATATGGGCGACGCCCCCGCGCTCCAGGGCCTGGTGATGGGCCTTGACCGCATCGTCCACGAAGCCGGGCGCCGGGCTCCAGGCCACCGTATCGGGGGCCGCCGCCGGTTCCGTCGCCGCATGCAGGCCGAAGCCGAGCACGCCCACCGCCGCGACCGCCGCGGCATGGCGGAACCGGCCCAGCAGGCCGCCGCGCGGCTGCAACTTCCTCGACAGGGTTTCGACGCAATCCACGATCACAGGCGAGAGATGGTCATCGCCCCGCCCGAATGCAAGGCGCAGCGTATCACGATGGCTCAGGTCCGCCATCATCCGCGCCGCCAGTTCCGGGTGGCGGGCCAGATGGTCCTGAACCTCGATCCGGCGGGCAAGCGGCAGCTGCTCGTCGACGAAGGCTTCGAGATCGTCGCCGGTGATGGGATCAGCGATTTCGGTCATCGGTCCCTCCGACCAGGCGCAAGGCGCGGGGATTGCCGTTCTCGATGGCACGGAGCGCGGCCCGGGCCCGGCCCAGGCGCGACATCAGCGTGCCGATCGGGATATCCAGTACCTGGGCCGCCTCGGCATAGGCAAGCCCTTCGATGGTGACGAGATGAAGCGCCGCCCGCTGGTCCGCCTGCAGGCCGAGGAAGGCCTGGGCGACCTGGCCGAGACGCACCGCATGTTCCTGGGCCGGGGCGGCGATTTCCTCGCGCGGGGCCTCGGCCGCGCGGCGCGCCTCGGAAATCTCGCGGCGGCGGCCGTCGATGAAGCAATTGTGCAGAATCGACAAAAGCCAGCCGCGCAGCGAACCGCCGGGCTGGAACGTCTCATAGCGTTCGATGGCGCGCAGCAGGGTTTCCTGCACGAGGTCGTCCGCCGCCGCCTCGTCCCTGGTCAAGGTCCGGGCATAGCGGCGCATGGGGCCGATTTCGCCCTTCACCTGAAGTTTGGACAGATCACGCGTCATACCTTGTATACGCTGCCATCCCATCCCCTAATCCCCCGGCCCGGAAAAAATCCGATGTCGGATTCGTACAAGACCGGCGGCGGTTGTATTCTCGCGACATGGCGGGCCCCGGCCGATGATCGGGGCCTGCTTTCCGCAGGGTGGCCCATGCAGAGATTCTCCGCCTTCTCCCTCGTCCGGCGCGCCTTCGGCGGCCATCGCTCGTGGCAGGCCCAATGGCGCACCCCGGAACCGAAGCCGGCCTATGACGTCGTCATCGTCGGCGCCGGCGGCCATGGCCTTGCCACCGCCTATTATCTGGCCAAGGAACACGGCATCCGCAATGTCGCGATCCTGGACAAGGGCTGGCTCGGCGGCGGCAATACCGGCCGCAACACCACCATCATCCGCTCGAACTACCTGTTCGACGAGAGCATGGGCATCTACGAGCACGCGGTGAAACTGTGGGAAGGCCTGTCGCGGGAGTTGAACTATAACGTCATGTATTCGGCCCGGGGCGTCCTGATGCTGGCGCATACCGTCCACGACGTCCAATCCTTCAAGCGCCATGTCCATGCCAACCGCCTGAAGGGCATCGACGCCGAATGGCTGACGGCGGAACAGGCCAAGGATTTCTGCCCGCCCCTGAACATCAGCCCGAACGTCCGCTATCCGGTGGTCGGCGCCACCTTGCAGCGCCGGGGCGGCACCGCCCGCCACGATGCGGTCGCCTGGGGCTATGCCAGGGGCGCCGATGCGCTGGGCGTCGACATCATCCAGAATTGCGAGGTCACGGGGCTTCGCCGCGGCGCCGACGGCGCGGTGACCGGGGTCGAGACCAGCCGCGGCTTCATCGGCGCGAAGAAGATCGGCGTCGTCGCCGCCGGCAATACCTCGGTCGTGATGGCCATGGCCGGCGTGCGCATGCCGCTGGAAAGTTTCCCCTTGCAGGCCCTGGTCTCCGAGCCGGTGAAGCCGGATTTCCCCTGCGTGGTCATGTCCAACACGATTCACGCCTATATCAGCCAGTCCGACAAGGGCGAGATGGTGATCGGCGCCGGCACCGACGCCTATACCTCCTACAGCCAGACCGGCGGCCTGCATATCGCCACCCATACGCTGGACGCCATCTGCGAACTGGTGCCCATGTACCGGCGCCTGCGCATGCTGCGCAACTGGGGCGGGATCGTGGACGTCACCCCCGACCGCTCGCCCATCATCGGCACGACGCCGGTGCCCGGCCTTTTCGTCAATTGCGGCTGGGGCACCGGCGGCTTCAAGGCGACGCCGGGCTCGGGCCATGTCTTCGCCCATACGATCGCGACCGGCAGCCCGCACGCCATCAACGCCGGCTTCACCCTGGACCGCTTCCGCGACGGTTTCCTGATCGACGAGGCCGCCGCCGCGGCCGTCGCCCACTGACGAGGTGCGGAGATGCTGCTGATCACCTGCCCCTGGTGCGGCGAACGGCCGGAACTGGAATTCCGCCACGGCGGCGAGGCCCATGTCGCCCGCCCCGCCGACCCCGCCCTGCTGAGCGACGAGGAATGGGCCGATTTCCTCTACAAGCGCACCAATGCCCGGGGCCTGCACGCCGAACGCTGGCGCCATGTCCATGGCTGCGGCCGTTTCTTCAACGCCGTCCGCCACACGGTGACCGACCGCTTCACCGCCACCTACAAGCCGGGCCAACCCCGCCCGGACGGGGAGGAGCGGAAATGAGCCCCGCCCTTCGCACCGGCATCGGCGGCCGCATCGACCGGCAAAAAACGGTCGCTTTCACCTTCGACGGCAAGCCCTATCGCGGCTTTGCCGGGGATACGCTCGCCTCCGCCCTGCTCGCCAACGGCGTTCACCTGGTCGGGCGGTCGTTCAAGTATCACCGGCCGCGCGGCATTCTCGCCGCCGGCTCGGACGAGCCGAACGCCCTGGTCGCGGTCCGGCGCGACGAGGGCCGCTATACCCCCAACCTGCGCGCGACCCAGGTCGAAATCTATGAGGGATTGCAGGCCGAAAGCCAGAACCGCTGGCCTTCGCTCGGCTTCGATGCCGGCGCGGTGAACGACCTGTTCTCGCCCTTCTTTCCCGCCGGCTTCTATTACAAGACCTTCATGTGGCCCAAGGCGGCCTGGACGAGGTTCTACGAGCCGAGGATCCGCGCCATGGCCGGCCTCGGCAAGGTGCCGCAGGGCGCCGATCCCGACCGCTACCTGCACCGCCACGCCCATTGCGACGTCCTGGTGATCGGCGCCGGCCCCGCCGGCCTTGCCGCCGCGCTGGCCGCCAGCGAAGACGGCGCCCGCGTCATCCTGTGCGACGAGCAGGCGGAAATGGGCGGCTCCCTGCTGGGCGAGACCGAAGCGACGATCGAAGGCCGCTCGGCCGCGACCTGGCTGGCGGAAACCCTGGCCGTGCTGGCCGCGCGGGACAATGTAACCCTGCTGCCCCGGACCACCGCCTTCGGCTATTACGGCCACAATCACCTCGGCCTTGCGGAACGGGTGACGGACCATCTGGCGGCGCCCGATCCCCGCCTGCCGCGCGAACGCCTGTGGCAGCTGCGCGCGAAAAGGCTGGTCATCGCCGCCGGCGCCCTGGAACGCCCCCTGGTCTTCCCCGAGAACGACCGCCCGGGGATCATGCTGGCCGATGCCGCCCGCACCTATGTCACCCGCTACGGCGTGAGGCCGGGGACGACCGCCGTCGTCGCCACCGCCAGCGACGATGCCTATCGCGCGGCGCTGGCCTTGCACGCGGCGGGCGTTGCCGTCGCCGCCATCGTCGATCTGCGGACACAAGTCGGGGGCCCGCTGGTCGAGGCGGCACGTGGCGCCGGCCTGCCGATCCTGGCCGGTCATGTGATCACGGGCACCAGGGGCCGGCGGCGAGTTTCCGCCGTTACCGTCGCCCCGGCGGCGGGCGGCGCGGGGCGCCGGATCGCCTGCGATCTCGTCGCCATGTCGGGCGGTTTCACCCCGTCCCTGCACATCTTCTCGCAATCGCGCGGCAAGCTGGCCTTCGATGCGGAAAGCGGCAATTTCCTGCCCGCCGCCTCCGCCGCCGCCGAGCGTTCCGCCGGGGCCTGCCGCGGCGTCACCGCCCTTGCCGCCGTGCTTGCCGACGGCGACAGCGCCGGCCGCAACGGCGCCGCCGGCCGTGCCTTCGCCGTCGCCGCCCTGGACGCCGGGCCCGGCGGCTTCACCGGCGCCCTGCCCCACGGCCGCGATCCCGCGCGGGTGAAAGCCTTCGTCGATTTCCAGAACGATGTAACGGCCAGGGATATCGCCCTTGCCGCCCGCGAGGGCTTCCGTTCGATCGAGCACGTCAAGCGCTATACCACCACGGGCATGGCGACGGACCAGGGCAAGACCTCGAACCTGAATGCGCTAGCGATCGTCGCCGACCTGACCGGCCGGCCGGTGCCGGCGGTCGGCCTGACCACCTTCCGCCCGCCCTATACGCCGACCACTTTCGGCATCTTCGCCGGCACCGCAAGGGGCGACCTGTTCGATCCCCTGCGCACCACGCCGATCCACGACTGGGCCGCCGGCCAGGGCGCCGTGTTCGAGGATGTCGGCCTTTGGAAGCGCGCCCGCTATTTCCCGCAAGGGGGCGAGGACATGCAGGCCGCCGTCGCCCGCGAATGCCTTGCGGTGCGCACCGCCGCCGGCATTTTCGATGCGACCACGCTCGGCAAGATCGAGGTCGTGGGGCCCGACGCCGCCACCTTCATGAACCGCATCTACACCAACGCCTGGAGCAAGCTGGAACCCGGCCGGTGCCGCTATGGCCTGATGCTGCGGGAGGACGGCTTCGTGATGGACGACGGCGTCGTCGGCCGCCTGGCGCCCGACCGCTTCCACGTCACGACCACGACCGGCGGCGCCCCCCGCGTGCTGCACATGATGGAGGATTACCTCCAGACCGAATGGCCCGAACTCGACGTCTGGCTGACCTCGACCACTGAGGAATGGGCGGTGATCGCCGTCCAGGGCCCGGAGGCCCGCGCCGTCATCGCCCCCCTGGTCGAGGGCATCGACCTCTCCCCCGCCGCCATGCCGCACATGAGCCTGCGCGAGGGTTTCATCGCGGGCGTGCCCACCCGCCTGTTCCGGGTCAGCTTCACCGGCGAACTCGGCTTCGAGATCAATGTTCCCGCCTCGCAGGGCCGCAGGGTCTGGGAGGCCGTCCTTGCCGCCGGCCGGCCCTTCGGCCTCACCCCCTATGGCACCGAGACGATGCACGTCCTTCGAGCCGAGAAGGGCTATATCATCGTCGGCCAGGAGACGGACGGCACCCAGGTGCCGGCCGATGTCGGCCTGGCCTGGATGGTGGCGAAGACGAAGGGCGATTTCGTCGGCAAACGCTCGCTGTCGCGCGCCGCCATGACCATGCCGGGGCGGCCGCAACTGGTCGGGCTGGAGGTGATCGACGGCTCGGGCGTCCTCGAGGAAGGGGCGCAGATCGTCGCCGATCCGGGCCAGCCCCTGCCCCTGACCGCGCTCGGCCATGTCACCTCCGCCTATTGGAGCGCGGTTCTCGGCAAGCCGATCGCCCTGGCCCTGGTCGCCGGCGGCGGCAGCCGCCACGGCGAAACGCTGCACATCCCCATGCCCGGGCGCAGCATCCCGGTCAAGGTGGTGGCGCCGGTGTTCTACGATCCGGAAGGAGCCCGTCTCGATGCCTGAGCGCAGCAGCCCCTTCGACCGCCTGGAGGCGCCACCCGCGCCGGGGGCCGTGCTCACCCCGCGCGGGCCGGCCGCCGCCTTCATCCTGCGCGTCCGCCGGCCCGAGGGCATCGCCGCCGCCGGTGCCGCCTTCGGCCTGCCCCTGCCGCAGGACGCCTGCCGTTCCGCCGCCATCGGCCGGCGTTCCGTGCTCTGGCTCGGGCCCGACGAATGGCAATTGATGGCGCCCGAGGAGGAAGGCCCGGGGCTTGCCGATGCCATCGCCGAGGCCATGGGGGAAATCCCTCATTCCCTGGTCGCGGTCGGCGAACGCAATGTCGCCTTCGAGATCGCGGGGCCGGCGGCCGAGGCGGTGCTGAACGCCCATTGCCTTCTCGACCTGCACCTGTCGCGCTTCCCGATCGGCATGTGCACCCGGACGCTGTACGGCAAGGCGGAGATCCTGCTGTGGCGCCTGGGTGCGGAGCGCTTCTATGTCGGCTGCTGGCGCTCCTTCGCCGCCTATGTCTGGGGCCTGACCCTGGAAGCGCGCCTCGAATACACCACCTGACCAAGCCGGGGGCCGGCCCATGATTTCAGTCTTCGAGCTGTTCAAGATCGGGATCGGCCCCTCCTCCTCCCATACGGTGGGGCCGATGCGGGCGGCGCGCCTGTTCGCCCACGGGTTGGGACCCGCGGTCCGCCGCCTCCGCGTCACCCTTTACGGCTCGCTGGCCTGGACCGGCAAGGGCCATGCCACCGACCGCGCCGTGATCCTCGGCCTCGCCGGCTTCGAGCCCGAGACGGTGGCGGCGGATGCGGCCGACGGCGTGATCGCCCGGATCGAGCGCGAGTGCCGCCTTGCCCTCGCCGGCGGCCACGACATCGCCTTCTCGGCCGGGGACATCGTTTTCGATGGCACGGCCGAGCCGCCCCGCCACCCCAATACGCTGCATTTCGCCGCCTTCGGCGAAACCGGCCCGCCGCTGGCCCAGGACACCTGGTGTTCCATCGGCGGCGGCTTCATCGTGCGCGAGGCCGAGGTCGGCACGCCCCCGGCGGAAACACCCGCGGTTCCCCATGACTTCCGCAGCGGCCGCGACCTTCTCGCCCGCTGCGCCGGTTCCGGCCTTGCCGTCGCCGATCTCGTCCTCGCCAATGAAACCGCGCTCCGCTCCCCTGCCGAGGTCGAGGGCCATCTCGACCGGGTGCACGAGACGATGATGGCCTGCGTCGATCGCGGCCTTGCGGCCGAGGGCGAATTGCCCGGCGGCCTGAAGGTGAAGCGCCGGGCGGCCCTGCTGCGCCGCCGCCTCGACGCCGGCGGCAATGCCCGCCCCCCGCACGAGGTGATGGACCGCATCGGTCTCTACGCCATCGCCGTGAACGAGGAGAATGCCGCCGGCGGCCGGGTCGTGACCGCGCCGACCAATGGCGCCGCCGGCGTCGTCCCCGCCGTGCTGCGCTATTACCGCGATCATTGCCCCGGGGCCGACCGGGCTGGCGCCCATCGCTTCCTGCTGACGGCGGCCGCGATCGGCGGGTTGTTCAAGATGAACGCCTCGATCTCGGGCGCCGAGGTCGGCTGCCAGGGCGAGGTCGGCGTCGCCTGTTCCATGGCCGCCGCCGGCCTTGCCGCGGCCCTTGGCGGCAGCAACGAACAGGTCGAGAATGCCGCGGAGATCGCCATGGAACATCACCTGGGACTGACCTGCGACCCGATCGGCGGCCTGGTGCAGATCCCCTGCATCGAGCGCAACGCCTTCGGCGCGGTGAAGGCGATCGCCGCCGCCTCGCTGGCGCTGCGGGGCGACGGCACCCATCAAGTCTCGCTCGACCATGTCATCGCGACCATGCGCCAGACCGGCGCCGACATGCAGTCGAAATACAAGGAAACCTCGCAAGGCGGCCTTGCCGTCAATTTCACCGAATGCTGACCGAGGAGGTGATCATGCCGGCGACCGCCGCCCCGCTCCCCCGCCCGCCGCTGTCGGTCGGCTTCGTGCTGGCCGACAATTTCACCCTGTCGGCCTTTTCGCTGTTCGCCGATCACCTGCGCCTCGCCGCCGACGAGGGCGACCGCAGCCGTCCCATTCTGTGCCGCTGGTCGATCATGTCGGCGCGCCTGGAACCGGTCAGGGCCAGTTGCGGCATCGCCGTGACCAGGACCAGCGGCCTGGTCGAGCCCCGGGCGTTCGATTATATCGTCGTCGTCGGCGGCGTGCTGCATGCGGGGCCGCAGGTGGACGACGCCACCGTCGATTACCTGAAAGCGGCGGCGGCGGCCGGCGTCACCCTGGTCGGGGTCTGCACCGGGTCCTTCGTGCTGGCCCGGGCCGGGCTGATGACCGGGCGGCGCTGCTGCGTATCCTGGTATCACCACCAGGATTTCCTGAACGAATTTCCCCATCACCATCCGATCGCCGACCGGCTCTATGTCGTTGACGGCGACCGCATCACCTGTTCGGGCGGCGGCGGCGTCGCCGATCTCGCCACCTTCCTGATCGAGCGCCACATCGGCCGCGCCGTGGCGCAGAAAAGCCGCCATGTCATGCTGCTGGACAAGGCCCGCCTCGGCCATGACGCCCAGCCCCATCCCCCCGTCGCCGACACGGTGGGCGACGACCGGGTGCGCCGCGCCCTTCTTCTCATGGAACAGCATCTGGCCGCGCCCCTGCCGATAGGCACCATCGCCGAGCGCCTGCGCCTGTCCACCCGGCAGTTGGAACGGCTTTTCATCGCCGCCATCGGCAAGCGGCCGGCAGCGCATTACCGGGCCCTGCGCCTGCGCTATGCCCGCTTCCTGCTCGACACCACCGAGCGCTCGGTGACCGATATCGCCCTCGAATCCGGCTTTTCGGATTGCGCCCATTTCTCGCGCCAGTTCAAGGCCGAGCACGGCTATACCCCGACCGACGCAAGGGCGGCATACCGGGGCCAGGGCGGCGGTGCCGTGGCCGCCGGCCGGCTGTTCGAATGATGTCGCAAATTGGCAAATTTTCGTCGGCGGTGATAAGGTCGGACAATCGTCGGCGGACCACAATCGATCTGTGACCAACGGATGACCGAAGGGGTGCGGCATGGCGGCCTGGGAGTGCCAGAGACTTCAGTCCCTGATCGCGGCGCGGCGCCCCGGCCACAGCCTGGCCGCCCCCTTCTATACCGCTGCCGACGTCTTCGCCGCCGACCTCGACCTGATCTTCGGCCGCCACTGGATCCAGGTCGGGGTCGAGCCCGACGTGCCGGAGCCCGGCGATGCCTATACCGTCGATATCGGCCCCTGGTCGGTCCTCATCGTCCGCGACGACGACATGGGGATCCGCGCCTTCCATAATGTCTGCCGCCACCGCGGCGCCAGGCTGGTGGACAGCGAGAAGGCGACGGTCGGCAATCTCGTCTGCCGCTATCACCAATGGACCTACGGGCTCGACGGCAGGCTGCTGTTCGCCGAACATATGGGCAAGGATTTCGACCGTGCCTGCCACGGCCTGAAGCCGGTCCATCTGCGCTCCCTCGCCGGGCTGCTGTTCATCTGCCTCGCCGACGAGCCGCCGGCCGATTTCGACGCCGTGGCGCGGGTGATGACGCCCTACCTCGCCCCCCACGATCTCGCCAACTGCAAGATCGCCTGCCAGAGCGACCTGATCGAGAAGGGCAACTGGAAGCTGACGATGGAGAATAACCGCGAGTGTTACCACTGCGCGGGCAACCATCCGGAACTGACCATCCCCCTCTTCGCCTATGGCTTCGGCTTCTCGCCCGAGGAAGCGGACGAGACCGACCTTCTCCAGGCGGCGCGCTACGACCGGATGGTCTGCGATCTCGGCGCCCGCTGGGAGGCCGGCGGCCTGCCGTCCCGCGTGGTCGAGCATCTCGACGATATGGTGACCGGCTTCCGTACCCAGCGCCTGCCGATCGACGGCAGCGGCCAGTCCCAGACCCTGGACACCCGCGTCGCCAGCCGCCGCCTGCTGGGCCGGCTCACCGATCCGCAGCTGGGCGGCCTGTCGTTCTGGACCCAGCCGAATTCCTGGCACCACTTCATGTCGGACCATATCGTCACCTTCTCGGTCATCCCGCTGGATGCCGACAACACGCTGGTGCGCACCAAATGGCTGGTGCACCGGGACGCGGTCGAGGGGGTGGACTATGATCTCGACAATCTGACCGGGGTCTGGCAGGCGACCAACCGCCAGGATGCCGACCTCGTCGAGCTGGCCCATGCCGGCGTGCGCAGCCCGGCCTATGAGCCCGGCCCCTATTCCCCCTTCACCGAGGGGTTGGTGGACCAGTTCTGCAACTGGTACGTCAGCCGTCTCGCCGCCGGCCTGACGCCATGACCGTCTGGACCTCCGAGACCGACGACATCCTGGTCTGCCGCCAGGTGCGCCACGAGACGGCGGATGTGAAGAGTTTCATCTTCGCCGCGCGGAACGGGGCGCGTTTCGAGTTCGTGCCCGGCCAGTTCCTGACCTTCGACGTGCCCGTGGGCGGCGGCATCGTCAACCGCTGCTACACGATTTCCTCCAGCCCGACCCGGCCCGACCGCATCGCCATCACGGTCAAGCGCGTGCCGGGCGGCCCGGTCTCCAACTGGCTGCACGACAACATGCGCCCCGGCTGCGAGATCCGGGCGACCGGCCCCATGGGCGATTTCTGCCATCGCCACCACAGGGCCGGCAAATATCTCTTCCTCTCGGGCGGCAGCGGCATCACCCCCCTGATGGCCATGGCGCGGGAGACCCACGACCTCGCCCTCGAGACCGACATCGCCTTCCTGCACAGCGCCCGCAGCCCCGCCGACATCATCTTCCGCGACGAGCTTGCCCTCATCGCCCGCCACCTGCCGCAGTTCCGCCTGCACGCGATCTGCGAGGCCGACAGCCCGGGCGAGCGCTGGGGCGGCCTCACCGGCCGGCTGACGGCGGACGGGCTCCGCGCCCTGGTCCCCGATCTCCTCAGCCGCGAAGTCTTCACCTGCGGCCCGGCGCCCTATATGGCGGCGGTGCGCGGCCTGCTCGGCCTGCTCGGCTTCGACATGGCGCATTACCACGAGGAGAGCTTCGATTTCGGCGCCGCCACGCCCGAAGCGGCCCCCGCCGCCCCGGCCGGCGATACCCCGGTCTTCCGCGTCGAATTCACCCGCAGCCGCCGGGTGATCGACTGCCCGGCCGACCGCACGGTGCTGGAGGCCGCGCGGGCCGCCGGCATGCGCCTGCCCTCCTCCTGCACCCGGGGCCTGTGCGGCACCTGCAAGAGCCGGATCGCCACCGGCAAAGTGGAGATGAAACACGCGGGCGGCATCCGCCAACGCGAGATCGACCAGGGTCTCGCCTTGATCTGCTGCTCGAAACCGCTGACCGACCTTGTGATCGAACGATAGGATCGAACCCCGATGGCCGCCGCCCCCATCGATATCGCAGCCCTTCGCCGTTTCGGCTTTCTCACCCTGCCCAATTACTCGCAGATCGCGACCGCCAATGCGATCGAGGCCTGCCGCATGGCCAATTACGTCTCGGGCATCGATTCCTATGCCTGGGCCGTGGTCACGCCGGACGGCACGCCCGCCGTCGCCTCCAACGGCTTCAGCATGACCCCGACCCATTCGGTGGTCGAGGCCGGGCCGTTCGACTGCGTCTTCGTCTGCGGCGGCGTCGATGTCCGCCAGGCCGTCGATCGCCGCCTGCTGGAAGCCCTGCGCCGGCTGCACCGCCAGGGGGTGGCGCTGGGCGCGCTCTGTACCGGGACCTTTGCCCTGGCCGAGGCGGGCCTGCTCGACGATTACCGCTGCGCCATCCATTGGGAGAACCTGGCGGCGATCCGCGAGGAATTTCCCGATGTCGATTTCTCGGACGATCTCTTCGTCATCGACCGCGATCGCCTGACCTGCACCGGCGGCATCGCCCCCCTCGACATGATGACCGCGCTGATCCGCGCCCGCCTGGGCCGGGCCATGGCGGCCAAGGTTTCGGAACAATTCATCGTCGACCGGGTGCGCGGCGGCGACGACCGCCAGCGCTTTCCCGATCCCCCGCCCGCCGCCGGCCAGCGCGCCCTGGCCGAGGCCGCCCGCCTGATGGCCGGCAATATCGAGGCCCCGCTCGCCATGCCCGAGGTCGCCGATGCCATCGGCATTTCGCGCCGCCAGCTGGAACGGCTGTTCAAGCGCCATCTCGGCACTTCGCCCGCCGATTATTACCTGAACCTGCGCCTGAGCCGGGCGCGGGAATTGCTGCGCCTGACCGCCATGCCGGTCACCGACATCGGCCTTGCCTGCGGCTTCCAGTCCTCCGCCCATTTCTCGACCGCGTACAAGAGCCAGTTCGGCCGCCCGCCGCGCACCGAACGCAGCCTGCACGCCGGCCGCGCCTCCTGAGACCGGGGGAATTCCGCATGATCGCCCATGCCGAGGCCCTGCTGAAGCCCCTGACCATCAAGGGAATCACCATCCGCAACCGGGTGATGAGCACCAGCCATGCCCCCGGTTACGGCAGGGACGGCAAGCCCCAGGAACGCTATCAGCTCTATCACGCCGAAAAGGCCCGGGGCGGCATCGGCCTGACCATGTTCGGCGGCTCGTCCTCGGTCTCGCTCGACAGTCCGGCGACGCCGTGGAACCAGATCTCGGTCGCGGACGATTCGATCATCCCCTGGTTCCGCCAATTCGCCGACCGGGTGCACGGCCACGGCGCCCGCCTGATGATCCAGCTGACCCACATGGGCCGGCGCACCCGCTGGGATACCGACAACTGGTTCCCCACGGTTTCCGCCAGCACCCGGCGCGAACCCGCCAGCCGCACCATCCCGAAGATCCTGGAAGAGGAAGAGATCGCCCGCATCGTCCGGGATTACGCCGAGGCCGCCCGCCGGGCCAGGGAAGGCGGGCTGGACGGGATCGAGCTTTCCGCCGCCCATGGCCATCTGGTCGATCAGTTCTGGGCCCCCGACGTCAACCGCCGCGCCGACCGCTATGGCGGCGCCCTGGACAACCGCATGCGCTTCGGCATCGAGGTGCTGGAGGCGATGCGCGCCGCGACCGGCGACGATTTCGTCATCGGCATGCGCATGTCGGCCGACGAATTGCTGGCCGCCGGCCTGTCCCATGACGATTGCCTGCATATCGCCGGCAATTACGCCGGGCGCGGCCTGGTCGATTTCCTGAACATTCTCGGCGGCAATGCCCGGGATCACATGGCCCATGCGGTGATCCTGCCCAATATGTCCTTTCCGGTGGCGCCCTTCGTATCCCTGGCGAGCGCGGTCAAGCGCGAGGTGGATATTCCGGTGTTCCATGCCCAGCGCGTGACCGATCTCGCCACCGCCGCCCGCATCGTCCACGAAGGCCATGTCGATATGGTCGCCATGACCCGCGCCCATATCGCCGATCCCCATCTGGTGCGGAAACTGGCCGAGGGGCGGGAGGACGACATCCGCCAATGCGTCGGCGCCGGCTATTGCATCGACCGCATCTATGTCGGCGGCGATGCGCTGTGCCTGCAGAATGCGGCGACCGGGCGCGAAGCCTTCATGCCCCATGTCATTTCGCCTGCCGCCAGGGCCTTGACGGCGGTGGTGGTCGGCGCCGGGCCGGCCGGGCTGGAAGCCGCAAGGGTGCTGGCGGAACGCGGCCACCGCGTGGTCCTGTTCGAAAAGGACGGCCGGGTCGGCGGCCAGATCAACCTGGCCGCCCGGGCCGGCTGGCGCGAGGCGCTGTCCGGCATCCCGCGCTGGCTGCTGGGGCAGGTGACAAGGCTCGGCGTCGACCTGCGCCTGAACACCGCGGCGACCCCGGCCCTGATCGCGGCGGAAGCGCCGGAGGTGGTGATCGTCGCCACCGGCGGCGTGCCGGGCGACCTGCCGGATCACGCGGCGTCCACCTGGGACGTGTTGTCGGGCCGGCTGGCGCCCGCCGGCAGCGTCCTCCTCTACGACGAGACCGGCCAGCATCAGGGCGCCTCGGTCGCGGAGGCCGTGGCCAAGGCGGGCTGCCTGGTCGAACTCGCGACCCACGACCGCATGGCGGCGGAGGAAGTGGGCACCACCAACCAGCCGGTTCATCTCCGCGAATTATACCGCCTGGGGGTGATCGTCAGCCCCAACCTGGAACTGGTGGAGATCTATCCGGAAGGCAACCGCAAGGTCGCCGTCCTCCGCAACACCATGACCGGCGAGGAAGAGGAACGCCTGGTCGATCACATCATCGTCGAGCGCGGCACTCTGCCGGTCGACGGCCTCTATTTCGACCTGAAACCGCGGGCCGTGAACCGGGGCCAGACCGACCAGCACGCGCTCGTCGCCGGCAAGCCCCAGCCCCAGGCGGAGGCGCCGGGCCTGAAGCTCTACCGGATCGGCGATGCGGTCGCCGGGCGCAATATCCACGCCGCGCTCTACGACGCGCTGCGCCTGTGCAAGGATATCTAGGGCCATGGCCGGCCTGATCCTCGTCATCGGCCTGTGGCTGGCGGCGATGGTCGCCGGCATCGGCCTCAGTCGCCGCGCCCGGCTGTGGCGGGCGGGACGCCCAGCGCCCATCGACTGGCGGCGCGGCTTGGCGGCCTTGCCCCGGCGCTATCTGGTCGATGTCCATCGGCTCGTGGCGCGGAAGCCGGCGGCGGCGCGCATGCATGCCCTGGTCGCCGGCGGCTTCGTGGCGGGATCGGCCCTGCTCGCGCTCGGCATCGTGCCGGGGCTGCGCGTGCCGGCCTATTGGGCCCTGGTCGCCCTCGCCTTCGTCGTGATGATCGCCGGGGCCTGGGCCGTCCGGGCCCGGCGCCGGCCGGTGGCGCCGGCCAGTCTTTCCGCCGGGCGCTTCACCCTGCTGCCCCTGCTGCTGCTCGCCTATGCCGGGGGGACGCTGGGGGTTGCCGTCGACGGCGCCCTGGGCAGCGGCCTGCCCGGGGCCCTGGCCCTGGCGCCGGCCCTGTTCGGCCTGTTCGGGCTGGCCGCGCAGGCGGAACGCGGGCCGTTGCGCCATGCCCTTGCCGGCGCCCTGCATCTGGCCGCCCATCCCCGGCCCGCCCGTTTCGCCGGCGGGCGCGATACCGCCCTGCGGCCGCTGGACCTCGAGGCGCCGAAGCTGGGCACGGCATCGGCCGGGGATTTCGCCTGGAACCGCCTGCTGTCCTTCGATGCCTGCGTTCAATGCGGCGCTTGCGAGGACGCCTGCCCCGCCTTCGCCGCCGGCCAACCCCTGAACCCCAAGCGCCTGGTCCAGGATCTCGCCGCCGCCATGGACCCGGCGGGCGACCTTGCCGCCTATGCCGGCAGCCCCCATCCGGGCGCGCCCGCCATCGACGGCCGCTGCGGCCCCGCGGTGCCGGTGATCGGCCATGTGCTGGCGCCGGAAACCCTGTGGTCCTGCACCACCTGCCGGGCCTGCGTCGAGGCCTGCCCGATGATGATCGAGCATGTCGATGCCATCGTCGACCTGCGCCGCTTCGAGGTGCTGGAGGCCGGCCGCGTGCCCGACAAGGCGGTGCAGCCCCTGTCCGACCTTCGCCTCGCCGACGAGCCGGGCGGGCGCCCGCTGGCGGCCAGGCTCGACTTCGCCGCCGGCCTGGACCTGCCCCTGGCGGGCCCCCGCGAGGTCGATGTCCTGCTGTGGCTGGGCGAAGGCGCCTTCGACCTCCGCCACGGCCGGGTGTTGCGGGCGCTGGTCACCCTGATGCGCCGGGCCGGGATCGATTTCGCCATCCTCGGCGAGGCGGAGCGGGATTGCGGCGATCTCGCCCGAAGGCTGGGCGACGAGGCGACGTTCCAGCGCCTCGCGCGGGAGAATATCGCCGCGCTGAACGCCGTCCGCTTCCGCCGCCTCGTCACCGCCGATCCCCATGCCCTGCATGTCATCCGCAATGAATATCCGGCCTTCGGCGGGCATTTCACCGTCCAGCACCACAGCAGCCTGCTGGACGAGTTGGTCGCCGGCGGGCGCCTGCCGCTTGCCCCCGTCGCCGGACAGGCGACCTATCACGATCCCTGCTATCTTGGCCGTTACAACGGGGAATTCGCCGCGCCGCGCCGGCTGCTCGCCGCCCTCGGCCTCCGCCTTGTCGAGATGGAGCGCCATGGCCCGGGATCGCGCTGCTGCGGCGGCGGCGGCGGCGCCCCCCTGGCGGATACGCCGGGGACGCGCCGGATTCCCGACATGCGCATGGCCGATGCCGCGGCGACCGGCACCCCCATGGTCGCCGTCGCCTGCCCCGGCTGCGCCAATATGCTGGAAGGCGTCGCCGCCCCCCGCCCCGCGGTGCGCGACCTTGCCGAGCTTGCCCTGGCGGCGCTGGCGGCCGAGCCCCTGAAGGGCGCGGCATGAAAAGGCGCGATCCCTTCGCCGAACGGGACGCCCGCCGCAGGGCCGGCGGCACGCGCCCGCGCTTCACGATCGAGGCCGCCCCGGCACGCGGCCGGCGCCGCCGCGACCCCCGAGCGGAACGGGCGGCGGAAACCTTGCGCATCACACCCCGCCCACGGCTGGCGCGGGGGGCGACCGGCACGGCCCCGGTCCCGGCCGACCCCGAACCCGCCGCCGCGCCGCGCCCGCGCCGGATCGAGCGGCCCAGCCATATGATCCTGGCGGTTCTCGACGGCGAGGCCGGCCGCCCGACCGGCCACGACCGGCAGGTGCTGGGCGCCGCCCGCCTCCTGGCCGGGGCGGAGGGGGCCGTCGCCGTCCTCGGCCCGTTCGATCCGGCCGGCCTCGGCCCGCTGGGGGCGGATCGCCTGCTGCCCTGGGCCCCGCCGGGCGACGATCCCGCCGCCCAGGCGGCCCAGGTAGCGGCCGCCCTCGCCTTTCTCGCCGCCCGCCACGCCGTCTTTCCGGAAACGCCGGACGGCGGAGACCTGGCCCGCCGCGTCGCCGCCCTGACCGGCGAGGCCCTTTGTTCCGACATCGAACGGCTGACGGCGACCGAGGCCTGCCGCCCGGCCCGGGGCCGGCGGGCGGAACAGCGGCTGGCCCCGCCCCGCCTGCTCGCGATCCAGGCGGACTGCGTCGCCCCCTGGCGCGGCACGGCGCATGAAACGCTGGTCCTGGACGCTCCGGCCCCGGTGCCGCCCGCCGCCATCGCCCGGGTCACGCCGCTGCCCGCCGACCCGGCCCGCGTGCCGCTGGGCGAGGCGGCCTTCGTCATCGCCGCCGGCAACGGCGTCAGCGATTTCGCCGCCTTCCGGGCGCTTGCCGCGGCCCTTGGGGCGACACCGGGGGCCAGCCGCATGGTCTGCGATGCCGGCCTGATGCCGCGGGCGGCCCAGGTCGGGGCGTCGGGCACGGTCCTGTCCGCGACCTGCTATGTCGCGTTCGGGATCGCCGGGGCGCCCCAGCATCTTCAAGGCCTCACCGCGGCCGAGCATGTGATCGCGGTGAACACCGATCTTCACGCCGCCATGATCGAGCGCGCCGATCTTGCCATCGTCGCCGACGCGCAGGCCGTGATGCCGGCCCTGCTGGACCTGCTGCGCGGGCGGGGCCGGCCATGATCGTCGCCCTGCTGTCCCGCGCCCTGCACCCGGTCTCGGGCCGGCCCTGCCCTTCGCCGCTCGACACCAGGGCGGTGCGTCTCGGCCTCGGCCTCGGCCCGGTGATAGGCCTCCATGCCGGGCCGGCGGACGAGGCGATCGGCGATTATCTCGGCCATGGCCTCGATCTTGTCCGCCGCCTCGACCTGCCGGCAGGGACGGATCCCCTGCCGGCCCTGGCCGCCGATCTCGCCGCCGCCGCCCCCATGCTGATCCTGGCCGGACAGCGCGCCCAGGGCGGCGAAGACAGCGGTCAACTGCCCTATCTCCTCGCGGCCCGCCTCGGCCTGCCCCTGGTGGCCGGCGCCACCGCCATCGCCCGCGACGGCGCGGCCTGGACCGTGGAACAGGCCCTGCCCCGCGGCGCGCGGCGGCGCACCACCCTGGCGGGCCCGCTGGTCGTCACTATCCATCCCGCCGCCCCCGCCGGCCTGCCGTTTGCGGCCGGCGCACGGCGGCGCGGCCGGGTCGAAACCATTGCCACCGCCATCTCCCCGCCCACCCCGCCGCCCGAGCCGGAGCCGGCAGAACACCCCTATCGCCGACGCCCGCGCCTGATCACAGCCGCGACGGCGGGCGAACGGCGCCTGCTGATCCAGCCGCCGGCGACAGAAGCCGCCGCCGCCATCCTCGCCCAACTCACCGCCTGGGGCCTGATATTGAAACCCTGATCCAGCGCATCGCCCCCGGCCCATGGCCCTCTCCTCCGGCACGGGGTCTCGGCCCTCTGCTCTCCACCTCGTCCGACATCGCGCCGGGAGCCGTGGAGCCGGCCCCGCCCGAAGGCCCACTGCGCGCCGGCGGGGCGCTGGTCGTCTATGCATCCGGTGTTCCGCCGACCTGCCCGTCGCAGCGAGCGAACGGCAGCACAGGCGGGTGGAGACCATCCCGGACACCGCGAGGCGGGGAACGGCGCCCGATGGTCCGGCCGCCGCCATCCTCGCCCAACTCGCCGATGGGGCCTGTTGTCGGCCCCCTGGTCCAGCGCATCGACGCCGGCCCATGGCCCTCTCTTCCAGCGCTTGGTCTCGGCCACCCGCTCGCCACCCCGGCCGACGTCGTGGCCGGAGCCGTGGAGCCGGCCCTGCCCCGAGGCCCACGGCGAGCCGGCAGGGCGCTGGTCGTCGTATGTGCCATCCAGCGCTCCGCCGGCCTGCCCGTCGCGGCGAGCGAACGGCGGCGGCGGGTGGAGACCATCCCGGCGGCCGGCAGAAGAGGCGATCGCGGCCCGAAACCTTGATCCAGCGCATCGACGCCGGCGCGGGCGCATGGTTTTATCGGCCCCCGTAACGCCTAGCGGGAAGGCCATGAGCAGGAAACAGCGCATCGTCATTGCCGGGGCCGGCCTGGGAGGCCTGTGCGCCGCATTGTGCCTCGCCCGCCAGGGCTTCGAGGTGGAGGTGGTGGAGCGCGCCCCGGAACTGGCCGAGGTCGGCGCCGGCATCCAGATCAGTGCCAATGCGGCGCGGGTGATCGCCCACCTCGGCCTGCTGGACGAATTGCGCCGCCGGGGCTTCGAGCCGGAGACGGCGGAAATCCGCGACGGGCGGAGCGGCTTCACCTATTTCCGCAACCGGCTGCGCGACGCCCATGCCGAACGCTATGGCTTTCCCTATGTCCAGATCCACCGGGCGGACCTGCACGACCTGCTGCTGACCGCCTGCACGGCGGCGGGGATCGCGGTCACGATCGACAGCCCGGTATTGACCTATCGCGCTTTCGAGCGCACGGCGGCGGCCGTGCTGATTTCCGGCCGCGAGGTCGAGGGCGACGTCCTGATCGGCGCCGACGGCATTCATTCCGCCGTCCGCATGCGCATGCTGGGCGCGGAACGCCCCCGGTTCACCGGACAGGTGGCGTGGCGCGGCACGATCCCCGCCGAGCGGCTGGACCGGGCCAAGGTGGCGCCGGTCGCCGGGGTCTGGGCCGGGCCGGGGCGCCACTTCGTTCATTACTATCTGCGCGGCGGCGCCCTGGTCAATTTCGTCGCCATCGAGGAACGGCCCCGCTGGGACCGGGAATCCTGGACCGAGCCGGGCGCCGTCGCGGAGTTGCGCCAGGCCTTCGCCGGCTGGCACGAGACCGTGCAGGAAATCCTGGGCGCGGTCGAGAACACATTCCTCTGGGGCCTGTTCGGCCGCGACCGGCTGAAGCGCTGGACCGACGGCCGCGTCGCCCTGCTGGGCGATGCCTGCCATCCCATGCTGCCCTTCATGGCCCAGGGCGCGGCCATGGCGTTCGAGGATGCCTATGTCCTCGCCCGTTGCCTTGCCGGCGACGACGATCCCGTCGCGGCCCTGAAGGCTTACGAGCGCCTGCGCATCGATCGCGCCACCCGGGTGCAGCGCCAGGCGATGGAGAACGGCCGCCTGTTCCATGCCCGCGGCCGGGCGGAACAATGGCGCCGCCTTGCCCCGGTGTGGCTGGCCAGCCATGTCCTGCCGGGGATCGCGCGGTCGCGCTTCGACTGGCTCTATGGCTTCGATGTGACGGCTTAGAGTTTGTCCGATTTTGGCTGATTCAGCCAAAATCGAAAAAGACAAACGGCCACGCTAACCCCCGATCAGGGCCAGCCATTCGTCCTCGGTCATCACGGTCACGCCGAGGTCGGCGGCCTTGGCCAGCTTGGAACCGGCGCCCGGCCCGGCCACCACGATATCCGTCTTCTTCGAGACCGAGCCGGAGACCTTGGCGCCCAACTGTTCCGCCCTGGCCTTGGCTTCGTCGCGGGTCATGCGTTCCAGGGTGCCGGTGAAGACCACGGTCTTGCCGGCGACCGGGCTGTCGGCGGCGCGGATCTCGGGCGGCTGGACTTCCAGCAGGGCGAGCAGGTCGCGCAGCACGGTTTCATTATGCGGTTCGGCCAGGAATTGCTCGAAGCCCTGGACCACGATCGGGCCGAGGCCGTCGACGGTCTGCAATTCCTCCATCGCCTGGGCGCGGCGTTCGGGCGTGGTCAGGCAGGCTTCGGCCAGGGCCTCGACCGTGCCGAAATGGCGCGCGATCAGGCTGGCGTTGCGCTGCCCGACATGGCGGATGCCGAGCGCGAAGAGCAGCCGGACCAGCGGGATGCGCCGACGCTCGCGGATCGCCTCGAACAGGTTGCGGGCGGATTGCGAGCCCCAGCCTTCCCGCGCGCGAAGCGGGGTCAGGGAGCCGGCGTCATTCTCCTCCAGGCGGAAGATGTCGCCCGGGCCTTTGATCAGGCCCCAGTCCCACAGCGCCTTGACCTGTTTCTCGCCCAAGCCCTCGATGTCGAAAGCCTGGCGGCTGACGAAATGGCGCAGGCGTTCGACCGCCTGGGCCTCGCAGGTCAGGCCGCCGGTGCAGCGGCGCACCACCTCGCCCTCCTCGCGGGTGGCGGTGGCGCCGCAGACCGGGCAATGGTCGGGGAAGACGAAGGGCCGGCTGCCGGCCGGGCGGCGGTCGAGGATGACGCGCACGACCTGGGGGATGACGTCGCCAGCACGCTGCACCACCACCGTGTCGCCGATGCGGGCATCCTTGCGGGCGATCTCGTCCTCATTGTGCAGGGTCGCGTTGGCGACGATGACGCCGCCGACATTGACCGGCACGAGCCGCGCCACCGGCGTCAGCGAGCCGGTGCGCCCGACCTGGATATCGATCCCTTCGAGCAGGGTCTCGGCCTGTTCCGCCGGGAACTTATGGGCGACGGCCCAGCGCGGCGCCCGGCTGACCATGCCCAGGCGATCCTGCCAGTCCAGCCGGTCGATCTTGTAGACGACGCCGTCGATATCATAGTCGATCGCGGCGCGTTCCGCCGCCAGCCCCTCGAACACCGCCATCACGGCGGCAAGGTCGGGCGCGCGAACGGCCCGGGGGTTGAGCGGCAGGCCGAGGCTGCCCAGCCATTGCATCGCCGCTTCCTGGGTCGGCGGCAGGGGGGCCGAAACCTCGCCCCAGCCGTGCAGGAAGAAGCGGAGCGGCCGCGCCGCCGTGATCGCGGGATCGAGCTGGCGCAACGATCCCGCAGCGGCATTGCGCGGGTTGGCGAAGATCTTCTCGCCCGCCGCCTGCTGGCGCGCGTTCAGGGCCAGGAAATCCGCCCGGCCCATATAGACCTCGCCCCGCACCTCCAGGACGGCGGGGGCGCCGACCAGCCGTTCCGGGATGGCGGCGATGGTGCGGACATTGGCGGTGACATTCTCGCCCACCCGGCCGTCGCCCCGCGTCGCGCCCTGGACCAGGACACCGTCCTCGTAGCGCAGGGCCAGCGACAGGCCGTCGATCTTGGGTTCGGCATAGAGCGCGACCTCGATCTCCTCGCCAAGGGCGAGGAAGCGGCGGACCCCGGTCAGGAAGTCGCGGACGTCGTCCTCGGTGAAGGCTTTCTCGAGGCTCAGCATCGGCCGCGCATGGGCGACCTTCTCGAATTTCGCAGCCGCCTGCCCGCCCACCCCTTGCGTCGGGCTGTCCGCCTTCAGGGCGGGAAAGCGCGCCTCGATCTCGTGCAGGCGGGCGACCAGGGCATCGAAATCCGCATCCGAAATGACCGGTGCGTCGTCCTCGTAATAGCGCCGCTCGTGATCCAGCACCTCGGCGGCGAGGCGGGCGTGTTCCGCCTCGGCCTCGCCGGGATCGAGGGTCTCCACGGGGGCGGTCGGGGTCATCGCGCGGCCTTCAGCAGGGCATCGGCGGCGGCCCTGGCCGCCGTGGTGATCTCGGCCCCCGACAGCATGCGCGCGATCTCTTCCCGGCGCGCCTTGGGGTCCAGGGTGGTGACCTGGGTGCGGGTGGTCTCGCCGTCGCTGTCCTTGGCGATGCGGAAATGGTTGCGGCCGCGCGCCGCCACCTGCGGGCTGTGGGTGACCACCAGGACCTGGGCCCGTTCCGCCAGCCGGGCCAGCCGGTCGCCCACCGCATCGGCGACAGCGCCGCCGATGCCCCGATCCACCTCGTCGAAGACCATGGTCGGCGCCGTGCCGGCCCCGGCCAGCACCACCTTGAGGGCCAGGATGAAGCGGGCCAATTCGCCGCCGGACGCGATCTTGATCAGGGCGCCGAAGGGCGCACCCGGGTTGGTGGAAACCTCGAAGGTGACCCGGTCCGCCCCGTCCGCCGTCCATTGGCCGTCGCCGAGCGGCTCGATCCGGGTGCGGAAGCGGGCCTTGCCCAATCTCAACGCCTCCAGCTCGCCGTTGACGCCCTGGTCCAGGCGGAGCGCCGCGGCCACCCTTGCCTCATGCAGGCGGGCGCAGGCGGCCTGCAAGGCCCGGCGCGCCCCGTCCAGCACCGCGGCCAAGGCCGTCACCTTGCCCTCGCCGGCATCGAGAGCGGCGATCCGCGCCTCCAGGGTCGCGGCGAGGCCCGGCAGGGCGTCGGGCTGGACCTGGTGCTTGCGCGCGGCGGCGCGCAGCGCGAACAGCCGCTCCTCGACGATTTCCAGGCGGCGCTCGTCATAGGCGATGGCGCTGCGGGCCGCCGCCAGCGCGGTGACCGCCTCCTCCGCCTCGAGCGCCGCGCGGTCGAGGGCGTTCAGCGCCGGCTCCAGCAGCGGCCCCAGGCGGCCGGCGGCCCGTTCCAGGCGGCGCTGGGCACCGCGCAGGCGGGCCTCGACGCCACCGTATTCGTCCAGCATGGCGGCGACCTCGTCCAGGTCGCCGGCAGCGCGCTCGCCCTCCTGCATGGTGTGGCGTTCGGCGGCGAGGCGCTGCTCCTCCCCCGGCTCGGGGGCGAGATGGCGCAATTCGCCGACGACATGGCGCAGATATTCCTCGTCGCGGCGGGCGGCGGCAAGGCCGGCCTCGGCCTGGCCAAGATCGGCCGCGGCCTTGCCATGGGCGCCATGGGCGGCACGTACCGCGGCCAGCAGGTCGCCGTGGCCGGCAAAGGCATCGAGAAGGTCGCGGTGGCCGGCGGGGTTCAGCAGGCCGCGGTCGTCATGCTGGCCATGGGCCTCGATCAGCAGGGCGCCGATCTGGCCGAGCAGGCCGACGCTGGCCGACTGGTCGTCGACGAAGGCGCGGCTGCGGCCGTCCCGGGTCACCACCCGGCGCAGCACCAAAGTGTCTTCCGGGCGCCAGCCCTGGTCGCGCAGCAGGGCGGCGACCGCATGGTCCGGCGCCAGGGCGAATTCGGCGGTGATCACCGCCTGATCGGCCCCCGGCCGCACCAAGCCTGAATCGGCCCGCGCGCCCAGCGCAAGGCCCAGCGAATCGAGCAGGATGGACTTGCCCGCCCCGGTCTCGCCGGTCAGCACGGTAAGACCGGCGGCGAAATCGAGATCCAGCCGCTCGATCAACACCACATCGCGAATGGCCAGTCTGAGGAGCATGCCACACAAGGGCGGGCCGGTCGGCCCGCCTCTCCCCGGTCGGTCAGAACAAAGTGTCGAGCGTGCTGTCGAACGCCCGGGTGATCCAGGAACGATCGTCGGTCAGGGGCCGCAGGTTGGCGTCGGTCAGCAGGGCGTAGGAATCCTGATACCAGGCGCTGCCCGGGTAATTGTAGCCGAGCACCGCCGCCGCCGCCTGCGCCTCGGGATTGAGACCGAGCGCCATGTAGGATTCGACCAGGCGGTGCAGGGATTCCGGCACATGGGTCGTGGTCTGGTACTTCTCGATCACCGTGCGGTAGCGGTTGATCGCGGCCAGATATTGCTTCCGCTTCTGGTAATAGCGCCCGACTTCCATTTCCTTGCCGGCGAGGTGGTCGCGGGTCAGGTCCAGCTTCAGGCGGGCGTCGCGGGCGTAATCGCTGTCGGGGAAGCGGCGGACCACTTCCGAGAGCGCGCTCAGCGCCTGTTCCGTGCTCTTCTGGTCGCGGCCCACGTCCACGATCTGCTCGTAATAGCAGATGGCGACGAGGTAATAGGCGTAGCCCGTGTCCTTGTTGCCGGGGTGGAGCTGGATGAAGCGCTGGGCGGTATCGATCGCCTCGGGGTATTTCTCCGCCTGGTAATAGGAATAGGCGGCCATCAGCTGGGCCTTGGTCGCCCAGATCGAATAGGGGTGCTGGCGCTCGACTTCGAGGAAGAGATCGGCGGCACGGTTATAGCGCTCGCGCGAGAGGGCGTCCGCCGCCTCGTTGTACAGCGGCTCGACCGGGCGCTCGACATAGGGTTCGGGGGCGCTGCTCGAACAGGCGGCGAGCGAGGCGACGACGACGGCCAGGGCCGCGAAACGTAGGCGCGCTAAGGTACCAATGGGCGACACGACCGTCACTGCCTCCAGCAGACCAAAACCAGAATCGGGCCGATGCCGACCAGGCGCCGTCCCTCAGGTGCGCGACACGCTACACCAGGGATCGCGGTACGCCAACCTCGATACGCGGCCCGCCCCGCCGGGCCCCAAAAAGGGAAGAACCGGAAACGGGACGGGCCGCCCTTTTCAAGGCGGCCCGCCGGTTTTGCCATCGAAAACGATATCGGTCAGAACGGGGCGGCGACGCTCGCTTCCGTCCAGGTGGCGCCGGCCTGGGGCTCCACATCCTCGACCGCGGCGACATAGGTCCAGGCGGTACGGTCGGCGAACAGCATGTGCAGCAGCCGGTTGTTCAGCGCATGGCCCGACTTGAAGCCGGTGAAGCGGCCGATGATCGGGGCCCCGGCGAGATAGAGATCGCCAAGGGCGTCCAGCGCCTTGTGGCGGACGAATTCGTCGGCGAAGCGCAGGCCTTCCGGATTCATGATCTCGTCGCCGTCGACGACCACCGCATTCTCCAGCGAACCGCCGAGGGCCAGGCCCTTGGAGCGCAGGAACTCGACTTCCTGGCGGAAGCCGAAGGTGCGGGCACCGGACAGGAGAGCGCCGAAATCATCCGGGGTGATCGTATAGCTGCCCTGGCGGCGGTCGATGGCGCGCGAGGCGAAGTCGATCTCGAAATCGATGGCGAAACCCTCGCCCGGTTCGAGCGCGGCCAGCTTGTCGTCGATCCGCGCCTCAATGCGCTTCAGGATCTTGATCGCGCGGCGCGGCGGGCGCTGGGCCTTGGTCCCCACCCGCTCGATCATGGCGACGAAGGGGGCGGCGGAACCGTCCAGGATCGGCAGTTCGGGGCCGCTCACCTCGACGATCACATTGTCGATGTCGAGGCCGGCGAAAGCCGCCATCAGGTGCTCGACCGTGCGCACCGAGACGCCGGCGCCATTGACCAGCACGGTGCACAGCGTGGTGTCGCGGACATGGTCATATTGCGCCGGGATGACATTGTCCCGGTCGGTCACGTCGCTGCGGCGGAACAGGATGCCGTGATCGCTGGGCGCCGGCAGCAGCGTGACGCGGACAGGCTGACCGGTGTGCAGCCCGACGCCGTCGAGATGCACCTGGGCCGCCACCGTCTTCTGAGCCTGGAGAACGATCACCGGACAACCTCTTTGCCAAACGACCCGGCGAATCCGAACGGATTTCACCGCATCGCAAAAAACAACCGGTGCCAGATTTAGGGTCTGGCACCGGCTGGTTCAAATCACTCTTTGTTACGGAAGGTTACAGCGATAAGCCATTGATCGCATTATCTTTTCTGCAACCTTCCGCGGTTCTGCGACAAGCCCTCAGTTGGCCTGGCGACGCAGGAAGGCCGGGATTTCCAGCTGGTCGTCGCTGCTGCGCGGCGCAACGCCCCGCTCGCCGCCTTCCATCCGGCCGAGCAGCGAGGGATTGGGCTGGGCCGCCTGGGGCGCCGGCTGCGTCACCTGCTGCAGCATGGGCTGGGGCTGGACGAACTGGGGTTGGGCCATCGGCGCCTGGGGCTGGGCCTGACCGACCGAGATCGCCGCCGTGCCCTGGGCTTGCGGATGCGTGCCATAGGCCGGGCGCTGCTGAGCATAGCCGAAGGCCTGCTGTGGCGCCTGGGGCACGGCGAACTCGCGGGCCTGGGCTTCGGGGGCCGCGGCACGCGGGCCGGCGCCGGTCACCTTCTCGATCAGCGAGCGCAGGCCGCTGCGCTTGGGCGCCGGGACTTCGGTCTCGCGGATCGGCTGGGCCCCGCCGAGGTTGACCCGCGGCGACTGCTGATAGGCCGGCGGATAGCTGGCGGCGGCCGGGGCCTGCATCGGCGCGGGCATCGGCATCGGCGCCGGGGCTTCGGCGACCGCGGTCAGGGGCAGCGCGGGCGCGACCTCGACCGGGGCCGGCTGGGGGGCCGCCGCCGGGGCGGCCGGGGCGGCATGGGTGGCGCCGAGCGTCGCCGCGGCGACCGCGGCGGGACGCAGCACCGGCGAGACCGGGGCGCTGGCGGCCGGGGCCTGGACCGGGCGCGGCACGCTGGTCAGCACCGGCTGGGCCGGGCGCGGCAGCATGGCCTGATCGGCCTCGATGCCGGTGGCGACAACGGAGACGCGCATCCGCCCCTCCATCTCCATGTCGAAGGTCGAGCCGACGATGATATTGGCTTCCGGATCCACTTCCGAGCGGATGCGGTTCGCCGCCTCGTCGACCTCGAACAGGGTCATGTCCATGCCGCCGGTGATGTTGATGAGGACGCCGCGCGCCCCCTTCATCGAGACGTCGTCGAGCAGCGGGTTGGAGATCGCGGCCTCGGCCGCCTCGATGGCGCGCTTGTCGCCCGAGGCTTCGCCCGTGCCCATCATGGCCTTGCCCATCTCGCTCATCACCGTGCGCACGTCGGCGAAATCGAGGTTGATGAGACCCGGCATGATCATCAGGTCGGTGACGCCGCGCACGCCCGAGTGCAGCACATTGTCCGCCATCGCGAAGGCCTGGGCGAAGGTCGTCTTCTCGTTGGCGAGACGGAACAGGTTCTGGTTCGGGATGATGATCAGCGTGTCGACATACTGGTGCAGTTCGGCGATGCCCGCCTCGGCCGTCCGCATGCGGTGCGAGCCTTCGAACTGGAACGGCTTGGTCACCACGCCGACGGTCAGGATGCCCTGTTCCCGCGCCGCCCGCGCGACCACCGGGGCCGCCCCGGTGCCGGTGCCGCCACCCATGCCGCAGGTGATGAAGACCATGTTCGAGCCGGTCAGGGCGTCGAGCAACTGGTCGCGGGTTTCCTCGGCGGCCATGCGGCCCACTTCCGGCTTCGAGCCGGCGCCGAGGCCGCGGGTGATCTCCGCCCCCAGCTGGATCTTGCGCGGGGCCTTGTTGTTGGCGAGAGCCTGCGAATCCGTATTGGCGACGACGAATTCGACGCCTTCCAGCTTCGCCTCGATCATGTTGTTGACCGCATTACCGCCGGCGCCGCCGACACCGAACACGGTGATCCGCGGCTTCAGCTCGGTCGGTTCCGGCACGCCCAGCGAAATCGACATGTTGCTCTCCTTACCCATTGGCCCGCAGGCCGGTGTTCCCTGATTTGTTACAAACGCTCAAAAGTTCTGTTTCAGCCAGCGGCCGATCCGTCGGATCCGCCCCGCCCCCTGGTCCTCGGCCGAACCGAGCACCGCTTCGATCGGTGCCCGGGCCGCATAGGTGAGAAGGCCCGCCGCCGTGGCGAAGGCCGGTCCGCCCGTCGATTCCGCCAGCCCCGCGAGGCGGATCGGGCGCCCCATGCGCACCTGCTTGTCGAGGACGTTCGCGGCCAGTTCGCGCACGCCCTGCAACTGGGAGGCACCGCCGGTCAAAACGACCTTGCGGCCCCCCACCTTGTCGAATCCCGTGTCACGCAAATGGTTCCGCACCAGCTCGAAAGTCTCTTCCATGCGCGGGCGGATGATGCCGTTCAAAACCGAGCGCGGCACATGATTGGCGGCGCCGTGGTCGCTTTCGCCCATCTGCGGCACGTCGATCACTTCGCGGTCGTCGTTGGCGCCGGGCACGGCGCTGCCGAACAGGGTCTTCATGCGTTCCGCATGCGCGGTCGGCGTCAGCAGGCCGCGCGCAATGTCGTTGGTCACATGGGCGCCGCCGACCGGCAGCACCCCGGTATGGACCAGGCTGCCGTCGTAGAAGACGCCGATCGAGGTGGCGCCGCCGCCCATGTCGACCAGGGTGATGCCGAGGTCCATCTCGTCCTCGACCAGGCACGACAGGGCCGAGGCATAGGGCGAGAGCACGATGCCGGCGACGCCGAGATGGGCCCGGCTGATGCAGACGGAAAGATTGCGCACCGGCCCCGACTGGGCGGTGACGACATGGATGTTGACGCCGAGGCGTTCGCCGAACATGCCGCGCGGGTCCTTGATCCCGCGCGAGCCGTCGATCGTGTAGCCGACGGGAATGGCGTGGATCAATTCCCGGTCCGGCGCCTCGGCGCGCACCCGGTTGCCCTGCTCCAGCACCTTGCGGATATCGGGATCGCCCACCTCGTGGCCGGCGATCGAAACCTCGACGCCGATGGTGTGCGACTGGGGCAATCCGCCGGAGAAGGAGACGAAGACGTCGCGGATGGTCTCGCCCGCCATCTTCTCGGCGGTTTCGACCGCGGCGCGGATCGCGTGTTCCGTCGCCTCCATGTCGGTCACGGTGCCGGCGCGCATGCCGCGGCTGGCGTGGTGGCCGATGCCGATCACCCGCACCTGCCCGGTCGCATCGATGCGGCCGATGAAGCAGGCAACCTTGGTCGTTCCGACGTCGAGCGCGGCGATCAGGGCATTGCGGGCGGCGGCCATGGCGTTCTCGTTCCCCTTCCGCCGTCAGGTGTTCTTGGCCGGGGGCACGGCCATCTGCTGCACCGCGCCGTCCGACAGGCGGACCACCAGCCGGTCGGGCTGGCGCATGTCGACCACGGTGATGTCGCGCGACAGCAGGCGTTCCGTCCGCTCCAGCGCGGCCAGGCGGTCGAAGGCGGCCGCCACCCCTTCCTCGGGCAGGCGGATTTCGACGCCGTTGTCGAGCTTCAGGTTCCAGCGCCGCTTGGACACGCGCACCGCCGCCTGCACCCGCGTGCCGATCGCCGGCTCGCGCGCCAGAAGGTCGATCAGTTCGGCGGCATATTTCGGCGCATCGTCGCCGACGATCAGGGGCAGCTTGGCATAGAGCGCCAGTTGCGCGCCCTCGCCGACGATGGCGATGCCGTTCTGGTCGACCAGATGCATCTTGCCGCCGGTCTGCCACAGCGCCATGGGCCGGCGCTCGACCAGGGTAACATGGATCGTATCGGGCAGGCGCCGTTCGATCGTCGCGGCCTGGACCCAGGACAGGCTCATCAGCCGTTCCCGCGCCGCGCCGAGGTCGAGGGTGAGGATGTCGTCGCCGCGCTGGATGTCGAGGGCGGCAAGCACGTCCCCGGCCTTGACCACGCTGCGCCCCGAAACGGTGACGCTGTTGACGATGAAGCCCCGGTCATGGGCCATGCGGGCAAGGCCGGCGACCGCCCGTTCGCGGACGTCGGACAGGGCGCCGGTCGCCGCCAGCAGGCCGCCAATCACCAGCAGGCCGCCGCCGAGGCCGAGCACGAGCTTGCCCCGGAAGCCGAGATTGGCAAGACCGGGCAGGCCGCGTGCCACCGCCTCGCCCAGCGGGCGGCGCCTCGCCTCCATCACCCGGCGCTTGCGGGGCTTGCCGGGCTTGCCGCCGAGCAGGCCGCCGATGATGTCGTTCAGCGATCGCATGACGCGTCCTCCACCATCCAGGTCACCAGGGCCTCGAAGCTCATGCCGAGATGGGCCGCCTGTTCCGGCACCAGGGAGGTGGCGGTCATGCCCGGCTGGGTGTTCACTTCGAGGATGATCAGTTCGCCCGTGCCGCCCGGCGTATCGTCGTAGCGGAAATCGCTGCGCGAGACGCCCCGGCAGCCGAGCGCCCGATGGGCCGCGACCGCAAGCGCCTTGGCCTTTTCGGTCACGGCATCGGGAATGGCGGCGGGTACGACATGGCGCGAGCCGCCGGCGGCATATTTCGCCTCGTAATCATAGAATTCCGTGGCGGGCAGGATCTCGGTCACCGCCAGGGCACGGTCGTGCATCACCGCGACCGTCAATTCCCGCCCGGGGATGAAGCGTTCGAGCAGCACCGCCTTGGCCGCCTCCCAGCTCTCCGTGAGACCCCGGGGATAGCGGTTGTCGCCCGGCCGGACGATATGAACCCCGACCGAGGAGCCTTCGTTGGTCGGCTTCACCACATAGGGCGGCGGCATCAGGTGACGTTCCGCCGCCTCGCCCGCCGTGGTCTCCACCCCTTCGGCCAGCGGCAGGCCGGCCGCGGCGAAGACCACCTTGGCCGCCGGCTTGTCCATGGCGATGGCCGACGCCCGCACCCCGGAATGGGTATAGGGGATGCGCATCAGTTCCAGAATGCCCTGCACGCAGCCGTCCTCGCCGAAGCGGCCGTGCAGCGCGTTGAAGACCACGTCCGGCTTCAGTTCCGCGAGCCGCAGGGCGACATCGGCGCCGACGTCGAGTTCGGTCACGCGGTCGAAGCCGGCGTTCCTGAGCGCCCGGGCGCAGGCCGCACCCGAATTGAGGCTGACCTCGCGTTCGGTCGACAGGCCGCCCTTCAGGACGACGATATGCCGGGCATCGCTCATCGGCCCGCCTCCTGCACGGCATCGCCGGCGTGACGGCCGAGACGCATGATCTCCCACTCCAGGGTAACGCCCGAATGCTCATGAACCCGGCGGCGGACGTCTTCGCCGAGCCCCTCGATGTCGGCCGCCGTGGCGCCGCCCTCGTTGATCAGGAAATTGCAGTGCTGGACCGAGACAACGGCGCCGCCCCGGCGCAGGCCCCGGCAGCCGGCGGCATCGACCAGTTCCCAGGCCCGCGCGCCTGGCGGATTCTTGAAGGTGGAGCCGCCGGTACGGCTGCGCACCGGCTGCGAGCCTTCGCGCGCCGCCGCGATCTCGTCCATCCGCGCGCCGATCTCGGCGGGAACGCCCGGCCGGCCCTGGAGCACGGCCTCGGTCACGATCCAGTCGGCCGGGAAATCGCTGTGGCGATAGGTCAGGTGGAATGCCTCGGGCCCGAGGACATGAACCTCGCCCTGGCCGTCGACCACCGTCGCCTCGACCAGCACGTCTTTCAATTCAGCGCCGTAAGCCCCGGCATTGGTGCGGAAGGCGCCGCCGATCGTGCCCGGGATGCCGCGCAGGAATTCGAGGCCGGCGATCCCGGCATCGCGCGCCGCCAACGAGACATTGAGGTCGAGCGCGGCGGCGCCGACACGCAGCCGCGCCCCCGCCTCGGCCGCCATGCCGGCAAAGCCGCGGCCCAGGCGGACGGTGATGCCGTCCAGCCCGCCGTCGCGCACCAGCAGGTTCGAGCCGACCCCGAGCACGAGCAGCGGCACGTCCCGCGGCCGCCCCTTCAACAGAGTGACCAGGTCTTCCAGGTCCTTGGGGCGGACCATGACTTCCGCCGGGCCGCCGACCTGGAACCAGGTGACGGCGGACAGCGGCGCGCCCGCGGTCACCCGGCCCTTGATGGCGGGCAGGCGGTCGGCCAGGGCGATCGGCGGAAGGGGGGCGGTCATCATCGTCAGCCCTGCCCCGCCTTGGCGGCGCCATGGCCGGAGATTTCGGCCTGCAACTGGGCCGGCAGCGCCGCCGCCCATTGGGTGATGTTGCCGGCCCCGAGGCAGACGACGAGATCGCCCGGCCGCGCCGCCTGGGCGACGATGCCGGCCAGCGCCTCGGGCCCCGGCAGCGGCACGACATGACGATGGCCGTGGGCGCGCAGCCCCTCGACCAGATGATCGCGGTCCACCCCTTCGAGCGGCGCCTCGCCGGCGGCATAGACATCGGCGACGATCACCGTGTCCGCATCGTTGAAGCAGGTGCAGAAATCCAGGAACAGGCTGTGCAGCCGGGAATAGCGGTGCGGCTGCACGACCGCGATCACCCGCCCGGCATAGGCGGTGCGGGCCGCGCGCAGGACGGCGGCGATCTCGACCGGGTGATGGCCGTAATCGTCGATCACGGTGACGCCGCCCACTTCGCCGGTCTTGGTGAAGCGCCGCTTCACGCCGGCGAAGGTCGCCAGCGCCTTGGCCACCACCTCGTCGCCGAAGCCCATCTCGCGGGCGATGGCGACCGTGGTCAGGCTGTTCAGGACATTGTGGGCGCCGGGCATGGGCAGGCGCAGGTCGCGGATCATGCGCTTCTCGCCGCTTACCCGGTCGGTGATCTGGACGTCGAAGCCGGCGCCGCCGGCGGCGAAGCGAACGTTCACCGCCCTTATGTCGGCCTGCGGGCTCATGCCGTAGGTGACGATGCGGCGATCCGGCACGCGGCTGATCAGGGCCTGCACTTCCGGGTGGTCGATGCAAAGCACGGCGCAGCCATAGAAGGGCACATTGTCGACGAAGTGGTGGAAGGCATTCTTCACCCCTTCGAAATCGCCGTAGAAATCCAGGTGCTCGGGATCGATGTTGGTGACGACGCCGATGGTCGCCGGCAGGCGGGTGAAGGTGCCGTCGCTTTCGTCCGCCTCGACCACCATCCAGTCGCCGGCGCCGAGGCGCGCGTTGGTGCCATAGGCATTGATGATGCCGCCGTTGATCACGGTCGGGTCGAGGCCGGCCGCGTCCAGCAGGGCGGCGATCATCGAGGTCGTCGTGGTCTTGCCGTGGGTGCCGGCGATCGCCACGCACCAGCGCAGGCGCATCAGTTCCGCCAGCATTTCCGCCCGGCGCACCACGGGAATGAAGCGCTGGCGCGCCGCATCCAGTTCCGGGTTGCCGGCCTTGACGGCGGAGGAAATGACCACGATCCGCGCCTCGCCCAGGTTTTCCGGGCGATGGCCGACGGCGACCGGGATCCCGGCGTCGCGCAGGCGCTTCACATTGGCGCTGTCGGCCATGTCCGAGCCCTGGACCCGGTAGCCGAGGTTATGCATCACCTCGGCGATGCCGGACATGCCGATGCCGCCGATGCCGACGAAGTGGATGGGCCCGATGTCGAGCGGCAGCGCTCTCATGCGGCAACCCTTTCCGAATGACGCGAAATCATGCTGTGCGGTTTCAGGCTTTCGACGAGGTCGGCCAGGCGGGCGGCGGCATCGACCTTGGCCTGGCCGCGCGCCGCCTGGGCCGCCTCGGCCAGGCGCGCGGGCACCATGGCCAGGCGTTGCAGGCGCTTGGCCAGGTCCTGGGGGGTGAAATCGGGCTGGGGCACGGCGAAGGCCGCGCCCGCCTCGGCCAGGGCGGCGGCATTGACGGTCTGGTGATCGTCGGCGGCACTCGGCAGGGGCACGAGGATGGAGGGCCGGCCCGCCGCCGCCAGTTCGGCGACGGTGGAGGCGCCGGCGCGGGCGATGACCAGATGGGCCCAGTCCAGGCGCTCCGGCACATCGTTGAAGAAGGGGGCGAGGTCGGCGGCGATCCCCTCGGCCTCATAGATCCCGGCGACGGCGCGGGCCTCGTCCTCGCGCGCCTGCTGGGTCACTTGCAGGCGTGATTTCAGGGCGGGGGGCAGCAGGGCCAGGGCCGCCGGCACCACCTCGCTCATCACCTTGGCGCCCAGGCTGCCGCCGAGCACGAGCAGGCGGAACAGGCCGGTCTCGGTCGGCTCGGCATAGGGCTTCGCGGCGATCGCCACGATCTCGGGGCGGACCGGGTTGCCGGTGCAGACGGCCCGCGCCCGGTCCTTGTCCGCAAGGCCGCGGGTCGCGGCGAACGACAGGGCCAGCGCCGTGAGGCGCGGCGCCATCACCCGGTTCACCCGGCCGAGCACGGCATTCTGCTCGTGCAGGCAGGTCGGCAGGCGCAGGGTGACGGCAGCGACCAGCGGCGGCAGCGACGGATAGCCGCCGAAGCCGACCACCGAAACCGCGCCCCAATCCTTCAGCAGGCGGCGGGCCCGGAAAATGCCCCGGACGATATCGGCGATGGCGCGCAGCTTGGCCAGCGGCCCGCGCCCGGCAAAGGTCGCGGCCGGCAGCACGGCGAAGGGCACGTCGCCGAAACCGGCGCGGAAACGCTCGCCCCGGACATCGGTCATGACCGCGACCCGGCGGCCCCGGCGGCGCAGTTCCGCCGCCAGCGCCTGGGCCGGCATGACATGGCCGCCGGTGCCCCCGGCGGCCAGGACGATGACGCCCCGCCCGCTCACCGGTAGACCCCGTAAAGCCCGTGGCCCGGCCGCTGGCGCGACAGTGCCAGCAGCATGCCCATGCCGAAGGCCAGCGCCAGCATGGACGAGCCGCCATAGGAAATGAACGGCAGGGTCATGCCCTTGGCCGGCAGGATATGCAGGTTCACGCCCATGTTGATGAAAGCCTGCAAGCCGAACTGCGCCACCAGCCCGGTCCCGGCATAAAGCACGAAGGGATCGCTTTCCTGCAGCATGCGGGCCAGCAGGCGCAGCACGATGAAGGCGAAGATCGCGACTAGCGCCAGGCAGGCGATCATGCCGAATTCCTCGCCCGCGACGGCGAAGATGAAGTCGGTATGGGCGTCCGGCAGGATGCGCTTCACCGTGCCCTCGCCCGGGCCCCGGCCCCACAAGCCGCCGGACATGAAGGCTTCGAGCGCCCGGTCGATCTGGTAATTGTCGCCCGCTTCGGGGTTCAGGAAGCGGTCGATGCGCGAGGCCACGTGCGGCAGCAGGAAATAGGCGCCGAAGACGCCGACGATGCCGATCGCGCCCAGGACCAGGACCACGATCATAGGCAGGCCGGCGACGAAAAGCTGCACCCCCCACATGGCGGTGATCAGGATGGTCTGGCCGAAATCCGGTTGCAGCAGCAGGATCGAGACGGTGGCGAGATAGGCGGCGCAGGACAGCACCCCGCCCGGGAAACCCGGGTGGCGCTGCCGTTCCGCCAGCAGCCAGCCGGAGACGACGATGAAGGCCGGCTTGACGAATTCGGACGGCTGCACCGACAGCGAGCCGACCCCGATCCAGCGCCGGGAGCCCTTGATCTCGGCACCGACGACAAGGGTCGCCGCCAGCGCCGCCAGCGAGACGACGAAGGCCAGGCAGGCGAGGCGCCGCACCTGATCCGGGTTCATCAGCGAGATCACGAACATGGCGCCGATGGACGGCACCAGGAAGGCGATCTGCCGGCGCACGAAGTGGAAGGGATCGACGCCGATCCGCTCCGCCACCGCCGGGCTGGCGGCCAGGGTCAGGACGAGGCCCATGGTGATCAGCAGGGTGAGCGCGATGATCGCCCAGCGATCGACCGTCCACCACCAGCGGCCGACGACCGAATTATCAGTGCGGTTGAAGGTGAAGGTGGTCATGCCGCCACCTCGCCGAGCGATTGCACCAGGGCACGGAAACGGTCGCCCCGGGCCTCGAAGCTGGTGAACTGGTCGAAGGAGGCGCAGGCCGGCGACAGCAGCACGACCGGGGCGCCATCGCGGTCGGCGGCGGCATCACGCGCGGCCGCCGCCACCGCGGCCTCCAGGGTGCCGGTGATCACGGCCGGGACATGGCCCTGCAAGGTGGCGGCGAAATCCTCTGCCGCCTCGCCGATCAGATAGGCGCGGGCGATGCGGGGCCAGAATGCGCTGAGCGTGGTGATGCCGCCGGCCTTGGGCTTGCCGCCGGCGATCCAATAGATGCGGTCATAGGCGGCCAGCGCCTTGGCCGCCGCATCCGCATTGGTCGCCTTGCTGTCGTTGACGAAGCGGACCGGGCCGCGGCTGCCCACCTGTTCCATGCGGTGCGCGAGGCCGGGAAATGTGTCGAGACCGGCGAGAATGGCCGCCGCCCCGAGGCCGAGGCCGCGAAGCGCGCCATAGGCCGCCCCGACGTTCTGCCAGTTGTGGGCTCCCGGCAGGCGCGGCAGCGCGGTCAGGTCGAAGCGGGCGACACCGTCCTCGTACAGCGTGCCGTCCCGGGCGGAAATCCCGGCGTCCAGCACCTGCCCGACCGCGAGCGGGCGCAGGTCGCCGCCGCGCGCCGCGATCCGGTCCGCGATCCCGGCCGAAAACTCGTCGTCGATGCCGACGATGGCGACCTGATCCGGGCGCTGGTCGCGGAACAAGCGTTCCTTGACCGCGACATAGCCGGCCATGCCGCCGTGGCGGTCCAGGTGGTCGGGCGTGATGTTCAGGAGGACGGCGACATCCGGCACCAGCGTGTCGATCAGGTCGATCTGGTAGGACGAGATCTCGAAGACATAGACGCCGCCCGCCGGCAGCGGTTCGAGGTCGAGGACCGCCGTGCCCAGGTTGCCGCCGACCGCGACCGGCACGCCCGCCGCCGCCAGCAGGTGGGCGGTCAGCGCCGTCGTCGTCGACTTGCCGTTGGTGCCGGTGATCATGACCACGCGGGTGCCCGCCAGCCGCTGGCTGGAGCAGGCGAATAATTCCATGTCGCCGATCACGGGGACCTGGGCCGCCCGCGCCAGCTTGACCACGTCGTGGGGTTCGGGATGGGTCAGCGGCACGCCCGGCGCCAGCACCAGGGCCGCGATCCCCGACCAGTCCGCCGCGCGGAGATCGGCCAGCGCCACCCCTTCCGCCGCCGCCTTGTCGCGGGCGGCCGGCTTGTCGTCCCAGGCGAGCACGGTGGCGCCGCCGAGGGCCAGCGAGCGGGCGGCCGAAATCCCGGTCTTGGCCAGGCCGAAGACGGCGACCCTTTGCCCCTTGAAGCTGTCGGCGACGATCATGGCCTCACCTCAGCTTCAGGGTGGAAAGGCCGATCAGGGCGAGCACCACGGCGATGATCCAGAAGCGGATCACCACGGTCGGCTCGGACCAGCCCTTCTGTTCGAAGTGATGGTGCAGGGGCGCCATGCGGAACACCCGCTTGCCGGTCAGCTTGAAGGAGATGACCTGGACCACGACCGAGACGGTTTCGAGGACGAACAACCCGCCGATGATGGCCAGCACCAGTTCGTGCTTCACCGCGACGGCGATCGCCCCCAGGGCCCCGCCCAGGGCCAGCGAGCCGGTATCGCCCATGAAGACCATGGCCGGCGGCGCGTTGAACCACAGGAAGCCGAGCCCGGCGCCGACCAGCGCGCCGCAGAAGACCGCAAGCTCACCCGCCCCCGCCACATGGTGGATCTGGAGATAATCGGCAAAGCGGAAATTGCCGACGAGATAGACGATGATGCCGAAGGCGCCCGCCGCGATCATCACCGGCACGATGGCCAGCCCGTCCAGCCCGTCGGTCAGGTTGACCGCATTGCCCGCGCCGACGATGACGAAGACCGCGACGGGCACGAAGAACCAGCCGAGCTGGATCAGCAGGTTCTTGAAGAAGGGAATGGCCAGCGCGGTCGAATGGTCCGGCGTCGTCAGCATGACGATCCAGACCACGGCGCCGGTCGCCACCACGATCTCGAGGAGGAGCTTGAGCTTGCCCGGCACGCCCTTGGGATTGACCTTGGAGACCTTGAGATAATCGTCGGCGAAGCCGATCAGGCCGAAGCCCAGCGTCACCGTGGTCACCGCCCAGACATAGCCGGACGACAGATCGGCCCAGAGCAGGACCGAGACCACCAGGCCGATCAGGATCAGGAAGCCGCCCATGGTCGGCGTGCCCTGCTTGGTCAGCAGGTGGCTCTGCGGTCCGTCGCTGCGGATCGGCTGGCCTTTCTTCTGCTTGGTCTTCAACCAGGCGATCAGGCGCGGGCCCAGCACGAAGGCGACGAGCAGCGCGGTCAGCGTCGCTCCGCCGGTCCTGAAGGTCAGGTACCGGAACAGGTTGAACACCGCGAATTCGTCGGCCAGAGGGGCCAGAAGGTTGAAGAGCATGATGCTTCCCGAAAGCCATCCACCCCCTCAACGGGGCGAATCGGCCGAATCAAGCCTTAGTAGTGTATCGATGATGGCGGCCATATAACTGCCCAAAGATCCCTTCACCACCACAACATCTGCTTGACGAACGGCCCCCGACACACAAGTGGCTAGTGCCTTCGAGTCGGGAGCGTGGTGGCCCTTCAGGGCATCGGGCAGGGCGTCGTAGAGGGCGCGCATATGCGGCCCGCAGGTGAAGACGAGATCGACGCCGGCAGCGACGAGATCGGGGGCAAGGCCGGCGTGCAGGGCATCCGCCGCCTCGCCCAGTTCGCGCATGTCGCCGAGAACGGCGATGCGCCGGCCCCGGGGCCCGGGGCTCGACAGCGCCAGATTGGCGAAGGCCGCCCGCATGGAGGCGGGGCTGGCGTTATAGCTTTCGTCGACCAGGGTGAAGCTGCCGCCCTTGGGCAGGGTCACGGTCAGGCGCCGCCCCCTTCCGGCCGGCGGCGCCATATCGGCAAGGGCGAGCGCGCCGAGCGAGATATCCGCCCCCGCCAGTTCGACCGCGGCCATGACCGCCAGCGAATTCATCGCCCAATGGCGCCCCGGCGCGCCGATCTTATAGGTGAGCGGCCGGCTGCCGACCATGGCGTCGACCACGGTCAGGTCGGGCTTCAGCACCAGATCGAGCAGGCGGACATGGCAGCCCTCGCCGGTGCCGAAGCCGACGACATGGAGCCCGCGGGCCCGGGCGGCCGCGCTCAGGCGCTCGAAATGGCGGTTGTCGCGGTTGAGGACGGCGGCGCCGCCGGCGGGCACGCCGGCGAAAATCTCCGCCTTGGCGTCGGCGATCGCCTCCACCGACTCGAAGAAAGCCATATGGGCCGGCTCGACCGTGGTGACGATGGCGATATGGGGCCGGACGAGGCGCGACAGCGGCGTCAGCTCGCCCGCATGGTTCATGCCCATCTCGAAAACGCCGAAGCGGGTGGCCGCGGGCATGCGCGCCAGGGTCAGCGGCACGCCGACGTGATTGTTGAAACTGCCGACCGAGGCATGGGTCGGCCCGCTCGGGCCCAGCGCCACCTTCAGCGCTTCCTTGGTCCCGGTCTTGCCGACACTGCCGGTGACGCCGATCGCGACCACATCGGCCCGGGCCCGGGCGGCACGGGCCAGGTCTTCGAGCCCCGCCATCGTCTCCCCGACCACGACCAGGGGGGCATCGGGGGCGACACCGTCGGGCACGCGGGCGACCAGGGCGCCGCCGGCGCCCCGGGCCAGCGCCCCGGCGACATGGTTATGGCCGTCGGCCTGGGCACCCTTCAGGGCGACGAAAAGATCGCCGGTCTGCACCTGCCGCGAATCGAAGACGACATTGGCGACGTGAAAATCGGCCAGCTTCCGCCCGCCCGTGGCGGCGGCGATATCCTCGGCGGTCCAAAGCGGGGCGAGGTCGGCGGCGAGCGTCATGCGGCACCGCCCTTCAGCACGCGAAGGGCCGCCCGGACCACGGTGCGGTCGTCGAAGGGGCGGGTTTCGCCCTTCACGGTCTGGCCCTGCTCGTGGCCCTTGCCGGCGACGACGACGACATCGCCGGCGGCGAGATCGGACAGGGCGGCGGCAATGGCGGCGGCGCGGTCGCCGATCTCGACGGCGCCCGGGCTGGCGGCCAGGATCTGGGCGCGGATCTTTGCCGGTTCCTCGCTGCGGGGGTTGTCGTCGGTGACGATGACGCGGTCGGCGCCGGTCGCGGCGATGCGGCCCATTTCCGGGCGCTTGCCGGGATCGCGGTCGCCGCCGCAGCCGAACACCACCACCAGCCGGCGATGGACATGGGGACGCAGCGCCCCGAGCACCCGGGCCAGCGCATCCGGCGTATGGGCATAGTCGACGAAGACCGGCGCCCCGCTGACATGGACCCCGGCGAGTTCGAGCCGGCCGGGCACGCCGGTCAGCCGGCCGAGTGCCGCGACCGCATCCGCCGCCGGGACCCCGGTGGCAACCAGCAGGCCGAGGGCGACAAGGGCGTTGGCGGCCTGGAAATCGCCGGCGAGCGGCAGTTCGACCGCAGCCGCCGCGCCGAAGACGGCCAGGCGCAGGGCCTGGCCGGCCGGGGTCGGCTGGCGGCGCAGGAGGGCGATATCCGCCCCCTCGCCGCCCACGGTCACCACCTTGAGGCCGGCGGCCGCGGCGGCGCGGATCATCGCCTCGCCCGCCTCGCCGGCGCGGTTGATCACCGCCGGCGCCCCCGGGGGCAGCAGGGCGTCGAACAGCCGGCGCTTGGCCGCCAGGTAATCGGCGAAATCGCGGTGATAGTCGAGATGGTCGCGGGTCAGGTTGGTGAAGGCGCCGGCGGCCAGCCGCACGCCGTCCAGCCGGCGCTGGTCGAGACCGTGGCTGGAGGCTTCCATCGCGACATGGTCGATGCCCCGGCCGGCGAGATCGGCCAGCACCCGATGCAGGACCACCGGATCGGGCGTGGTCACGCCCAGGGGCTGGTCGCCCTCGTCGGTGGTCACGCCCAGGGTGCCGATGGCGGCGGCAGGCCGGCCGAGCCCGGCCCAGAGCTGGCGGGCGAAATTGGCGACCGAGGTCTTGCCGTTGGTCCCGGTCACCGCGACCACGGTCGCGGGCTGGCGGCCGTAGAAGGCGGCGGCGGCGCGGGCAAGGGCCAGGCGCGGGTCCGCCACCTCGATCACCGGCACCGGCGCCTCGATCGCGGCGCCGGGGGCGGCGGCGATGGCGGCGGCCCCCCGGGCCAGGGCATCGGCGATATAGCGCCGGCCGTCGTCCTTCGTCCCCGCCAGGGCGAAGAACAGGCTGCCGGGGCCGGCCTGCCGGCTGTCGGCGGTGACGGCCGCAATATCGATCGCGCCGATCGCCCCGCCGTCGAGGCCGGGGATCAGGTCGGCGAGGCGCTTCGTCGCCATCTCTTTCCCCTAGTCCTTGCCGGTCGCGTTGGCGATCAGCACGCCGCCTTCGGTCGCCGGATCGGGGCCGTCGGTCGGCAGCACGCCGAGCATGGGGGCGATGCGTTCGACGATGCGGCCGACGGTCGGCGCCGCGGTCCAGCCGCCGGTGGCATAGCCGTAGGTTTCCTTGGTGCCCTTCGGCTCGTCGATCATGACCAGGACGACATAGCGCGGCTCGGTCATCGGGAAGCCGGAGACGAAGGAGGACAGCAGCGCCTTGCGGGCATAGCCGCCGCCCGCAACCTTTTCCGCCGTGCCGGTCTTGCCGCCGATCCAATAGCCCGGCACTTCCGACTTCTTGCCCGTGCCCATGGTCACGGTCAGGCGCATCAGCTTGCGCATCGCCGCCGAGGTCCTGGACGAGACCACCCGCTCGCCCGCCGGCGGCCGGGCCTCGTCGGGCTTCAGCAGGGTGGGCTGGAAATAGATGCCGCCGTTGATCAGGGCGGATACCCCGGTCGAGAGATGCAGCGGCGTCACCGACAGGCCATGGCCGAAGGCGATGGTCATCGCGTTGATCTCGCGCCAGGGGTTCGGCACCAGGGGCGTACCGGCTTCGGGCAGTTCGACCGACAGGCGCCGGGTCATGCTGAAGCGGGTCATGAAGTCGCGCTGGCGCTCGATGCCGGCATCGAGCGCCATCTTCACCGAGCCGATGTTGGACGAATAGATGAAGATCTCGGGCACCGACAGCCAGCGCGCCTTCGGATGGTCGTCGCTGATGGTGAAGCGGCCGTATTTGATCGGATGGGTGGCGTCATAGCCCGAGGTCAGCTTGGCGACCCCGGCATCCAGCGCCATCGCGGTATTAAAGGTCTTGAACGTCGAGCCCATCTCGTAGGTGCCGAGGGTCGAACGGTTGAAACGGTTCTCGGGCGTCGCCTCGCGCGGGTTGTTCGGGTCGAAATCCGGCAGCGAGACCATGGCCACGATCTCGCCGGTGCGGACATCCTGCACGATGGCGGAACCGCCGATCGCGCGGAAGGTCTGGACCGCGCGGGCCAGCTCGTCGGTCACCGCGTGCTGGACGCGGATATCGATCGACAATTGCAGCGCCTTGCCGTGGCGGGCGGGGTCGCGCAGCAGGTCGTCGAAGCGCGCCTCGACGCCGGAAATCCCCTTCGAGTCGATATCGACGAAGCCGAGGATATGGGACGCCAGGCGGCCGTAGGGATAGACCCGCCGCTCCTCGCGCTGGAAGGCGAGGCCGGGCAGGCCGAGGCTGTTCACCTCATATTCCTGGCGCGGCGTCAGGTTGCGCTTGATCCAGACGAAGCTCTTGCCCGAGCGCAGCTTGGCATCGAGTTCGGCCCGCGACAGGTCGGGCAGCACGCGCATCAGCTTCGAGACCGCCTCGTCGATATCGATCAGCTTGCTGGTATCGACATAGAGCGAGGCGGTGGTCAGGTTGGTGGCCAGCACGGTGCCGTTGCGGTCGGTGATCGGCGCCCGCTCGACCATGGTCTCGACCGGGCCGGCGACGCGGACATCGTCCGGCTGGCTCATCACCGAGAGATCGAACAGGCGGAGGCCCAGCGCCAAAAAGCAGAAGCAGAAGACGGCGCCCAGCACCATCAGCCGGTTGCGGCCGGTCTCGATCGCCTGCTTGGTCTGGCCGTCCAGCATGGCGGTGACGCGCGGCCGCTGGCCGATCAGCATCGCCGCACCTTCCGGGATATGGACGGCGCTCAGGGGCGGCAGGGGGCCGTGGGGCACGGGGCCGGGATCGAAGTCGGTCATCGGCGCCCCGTCGGATAGGAATATTCAGCCCCGGTGAAGATCCGTTCGACGTCGTCGAGCAGGACGTCGGACGGGGCCGCCGGCCGGGCAGAAGCCGAACGGGTGGGCGCCGCCGGAATGGCGGGCATGGGCGGCGGCCGGGTCGCGGCCGGGCGGGTAGCAGGGGCCGGGGCCGGGGCCGGGGGCCGGGGCGCCGCTTCCGGCTTGGCCGGGGCCGCCGCCGCGGGCTTCGCCGGGGCAGGCTTTGCGGGCGCCGGCTTGGCCGGGGCGGTCGCGACCGGGGTCGGCGCCGCCGGCTTGGCCGGGGCGGGCTTGGCCGCTGCAGGACGGGCCGGCGCGGCCGCAGCCGGCGCGGGCTTGGCGGGGGTCGGCTTGGCGGGAACCGGCACGGCCGAGGCGACCAGCGGATCGGGCGCCCCCTCGCCCTCCGGCACCGGGGTGAGCGGGCGCAGCGGCAGGCGCTCCACCATCGTCACCTGCGCCGGCTTCAGGGGCTTCAGGTCGAGATAGCGCTCGGCGAGATCCTGGATGCGCGACGGCTGGTTCAGGAACGCCCATTCGGCTTCGAGAACCTGGATCGACTGGCGCTCGCGGGCGACGCCGCGGTGCAGTTCCCGCGCCTCGCGCTCCAGGAGGCGAACCTCGTATTTCACCTGGTAGAGCGTGGCGGCGGCCCCGATGGCAAGGCCGATGGCCGCCAGGGTCAGGATACGGCTCATCGGCGGCCCTCCTCGGATGCGGCCCAGGCCGGCGCCGCCGTCCGGCGCGCGGCGCGCAGGCGGGCGGAGCGGGAACGGGGATTGACGCGGATCTCCTCGTCCGTCGGCTTGACCGCGCCGCGGAACAGGAGGTCGAAACTGGGCGCCCGTCCGCCGGCACGGACGGGCGCGTGGCGCGAGGGGCCACCCTCTGCCCCTGCGCGCTGCTGAAGGAACCGCTTCACGGCGCGATCTTCGAGACTGTGGAAGGAAACGACCGCCAGCCGGCCGCCGGGGCGCAGCACCTGTTCGGCGGCGGCAAGGCCGCGGTCGAGCTCGCCCAATTCGTCGTTCACGGCGATGCGCAGCGCCTGGAAGGTGCGGGTCGCCGGGTGGATGCGGTCGCGCTCGGCGCCGCGGCCGATGGCGCGGGCGACGATATCGGCCAGTTGCCGGGTACGGGTGACCGGCGCCTCGTCGCGCGCGGCGACGATGAAGCGGGCGATGCGGCGCGAGGCCCGCTCCTCGCCGTAGTCGTAGATCAGGTTGGCGAGGTCGTCTTCCGCCGTCTCGTTAACGAGGTCGGCGGCGCTTCGCCCGCTGCCGCCCATGCGCATGTCCAGGGGGCCGTCCTCGCGGAAGGAAAAGCCGCGCGCCGCCTCGTCGAACTGCATGGAGGACACGCCGAGGTCGAGGGCGACCCCGTCGACCCCGCCGATGCCGTGGGCCGCCAGCAGGCCGGCCATGTCGCCGAAGCAGCCGTGAAGCATGGTGAAGCGGCCCGGATGCTCGGCCTCCAGGGCGCGGCCGCGGGCGACCGCGGTCGGATCGCGGTCGATGCCGATGACATGGGCAGGCCCCGCGGCCAGGAAGGCGCGGCTGTAGCCACCGGCGCCGAAGGTGCCGTCGACCACGGTCTCGCCCGGCTGGAGCGCCAGGACCTCCGCCACCTCGCGGCCGAGGACGGAGATATGGGGGCCGTCGGTATTGATCATGGGGCCGGTCATGCGCCCTGCCCCCCGTCGGCCGGGCGGGGCCGGCCGGCCAGCGCCAGGCTGGCGCGCCGTTCCCGCGTGATCCTGGCCAGGCGGGCGCTGTTCTCCGCATGGGCCTTGGGTTCCCAGATGCGGAAATAGCGGCCGAGGCCGACGAAGACCAGCGTATCGGTGATGCCGGCCTCGGCCATCAGGCTTTCCGGCAGGGCGACGCGGCCCTCGCCGTCGAAGGCCAGCGTGTGGGAAGCGCCGAAGAGGGAGAAGGAAAAGGCTTCCCGCTCCACCGAGAAGGGATCCATCTGGTCGATCCGGCCGGCGAGGTGATTGAAATATTCGGCCCCGCAGCCGTCGATCGCGCCATAGACCGTCACTTCCGTCTCGGGCTTCGCCTCTTCGAGCGACGGGAAGACGTGGATGCCGTTGAACCCCTGGGAACTGGCAAGCGCGCGGAAGGGCGGCGGGACGGAAACCCGTCCTTTCTTGTCCACCTTGTTGGTGTATGTGGACGTGAACAGCGCCAGCATCAATGCCCCCTCGCCACCCCGCACGAAGCGACGGGTCAGGGGCAATGTCGCGCCCGCGGGATGGGATAACTTGGGATAACATGGGATTCTTTGGGCCGTCAATGTTCGCTGCTGGGAAAAAACTGGTAAACGCCCCCACCCCGCCCGGGCGGGCAGGGTCAAGAGCGGCGGATTTCCTGGCGTTCCGGGGAACGGGCGGTATTTTGTCGATCGTCCGAATGTTTACGGCGGGAAAGACCCCGCGGCCCCGCCGGCGGGGTCCGGCGCCCGGCCGGGACCGGGTTTTCGGCACTTTTGCCCACGCCGTCCCAAAGCGGCCCAAGCCGGCCCTTGGCGGCGGGCCGGGGCCCGGATGAGGCATGGTTCGGGGGGCGGGGCTGGTTCTGGCGGCGGTTCCCCGCCCCGGCCGGGGCAGCGCCGCTCGCCCGTCTTCCCGGGCGAAAGCCGGGCGGCGGCGGCCCTGTACCGGGCCCGCCGCCGCGCCGGGGTCAGCCGTAGCGGACTTCGGTCATCATCCCGGTCGCCATATGCAGCAGATTGTGACAATGCAGCAGCCAGCGGCCCGGGTTATCGGCGTCGAAGGCGATGCCGACCGTCGCCCCGGCCGGCACCAGCACCGTGTCCCGCCTCGGCCCCGCGACGGGCCGACCGTCGATGGCGACGACATCGAAATGGTGGCCGTGCAGGTGCATCGGGTGCGCCATCATGCTCTCGTTGACGAAATCGAGGCGCATCCTGGTGCCCGCCGCGGCGGCAAGCGGCCGGTGCTCGCCCCAGGCGCGATCGTCCAGCGTCCAGCGATAGGGCATCATGCTGCCGGTCAGGCGCAGGCGCTGTGCCGCCCCCTCGGGCAGTGCGGACCCCGCCCCCGCCCGCGCCAGACCCTGATCGAGGGACAGGTCGGCGGGCGGTGCCGCCTGCGCCGCCATCCCGTCTAGGCGGGCGACCGCGGCGCCGGGTGCCGCCAGGATCAGGCCGGTGCGCTGGCGGTCGCCCTCGCGCTGGGCGAAGACCGGGACGACGGCGCCCGCCGGCACCTCGATCAGCAGGTCGACCCGCTGCCCCTGGGCCAACGGCACCCGCCCGGCGGCGACCGGGACCACGGCATTGCCGTCGACCGCCAGCACCATTGCCGGCGCGCCCGCGACCTCCAGCCAGAAGGCGGTGGCCGCCGCCCCGTTGATCACGCGCAGGCGCACGCGCCCGCCGCGCTCGACCCGCACCACCTCGGGATCGTCCAGGGTGCGATCGTTGGCCAGATAGGCGTCGAATTCGACGTCGTTCAGGTCCATGCCGCCACCATGGTTCATCGCCCCGTGATTCATGGCGCCGTGATTCATGGCGCCGTGGTCCATGGTGCCGAGGCCGGCCAGCAATTCCTCCGGCGCCTTGAAGGAGAAGTCATGCAGGAAGAGCACCGCTTCCTGCACGTCGGCCGCCGCCTCCTCGGCGCTGCGGACGATCAGGGGCGCGGCCAGGAGCTGCATTTCCTGCAGCCCCAGGTGGGAATGCATCCAATGGGTGCCGGGGCGGGCGGCGAAATCGTAGTCGGCGACATCGCCCGGCGCGACCGGGCCGGCATAGCCGGTCTCGGTGACGCCATCCTGGGCCGGCGGCGGGGTCTGGCCGTGCCAGTGGATGATGGTCGGCACCGCCAGCCGGTTGTGCAGGCGGAAAAGGAACCGCTGGCCGGGGTCGAGGGTCAGGCCCGGGCGGCCGTCCGGCCCGGTCAGGCCGAAGACATTGGCCGCCCGCCCCTTCACCTCGATGGTGCGGGTTTCGGCGGCAAGGACAGACGGCGGGCTCGCGGCCCGGGCAAGGCGGGGCGCGACCAGATGGGGTGCAGTCAGGGCGGCGGATACGGCGGCCAGCATCTGGCGCCGCGTGGGGTGAGAGGTCATGACGTTCATCCTACCGAAGCGAAGGGGCCGGGCGAACCGGCGGCGAATTCGGTTCAGGCGCGGACGCGGGGCGGCGGCAGGGGCGGCGGCGGCAGGAGACCGGCCGCAGGATCCGCCGCCGGCACCTCGAAGGCCAGGAAGGCGGCGGGCCGGACCTCGGCCACGGCGGCCCCCGGCGGCAGCGGCAGGGCGCAATGCATCAGGCAGAGGGCGCCCAGGCAGCAGTCGGGCCGCTCCGGCTTCGCCGCGGCATCGCCGGCGCAATGTTCCGGCGCCGCCTGGGCCGGCGGGGCGATATCGGCGACGGCCGCGCCCAAGGCGCAGACCAGCACCAGCGCCAGCAGGCGCCGGAACGTCGGGCCGAGGAATCGAAGGCATGCGTCCATGGCCGACAGCATATGGCGATAGGCCGGAAAAAGCGCAAGCGGGCGCAAGGATTGACCGGGATCAAGGCAGACCCGCGCCCGCCGCCCTATCTATAAAGGCGACAGGGGGAATTCCCCCCTTCGGGAAGGAAAGGAGGATCGATCATGAAACTCCGGACTCTGATGACCCCGACCGCCCGGACCCCGGCCCCGTTCGACCTCGGCCACCCGTTCGCCGCCGTCAGGCAGGAAATCGACCGGCTGTTCGCCGATATGGCGGGCCTGCCCGCGGCGGCCCCGCGCATGGATGTGACTGAAACCGACGACGCCATCGTGGTCACGGCCGAATTGCCGGGCCTCGAGGACGAGGATGTGGACGTCACCCTGACCGGCAACCTGCTGACCCTGCGCGGCGAGAAGAAGATCGAGCGCGAGGAGAAGGGCGAGACCCGCCACGTCATCGAGCGGGCGACCGGCCGCTTCGCCCGCGCGCTGGAAGTGCCGGCGGGCCTCGACCCCCAGGCGGTCAAGGCGACGATGGACAAGGGCGTGCTGACGGTCACGCTGCCCAAACCGGCTGCGGCACCGGCCACAGGGCAACGGATCGTCATCACACGCGCCGCCTGAAACGACAACAGCGTCAGGCGGCAACCCCGGCCGGCCCCCTAGCCGGCCGGGGTTTCTTTTTGCCGGAGAGGCAAAAAGACAAGGAGTTAAGGAATTGAGGTCAGATGGCCTGTAAGCCGGGTTCTGTGACCGTGGCGGACCACGGCCGGCGGCCATTCCTCTAGGGCGATCGTTGCCGACCGCCTCAAGCAACCGACCCGGGCGACGGATCGGAAACGATCCTGCCGGCAAGCCGGCGCGCCGCCCCTATTTGGTTTTGCTCCCGGTGGGGTTTACCATGCCGATGCTGTTGCCAGCCTCGCGGTGCGCTCTTACCGCACCCTTTCACCCTTGCCGGCCGGCCGCCCCCGAGGGCGCGGCGTTCCGGCGGTCTGCTCTCTGTGGCACTGTCCCTGGGGTCGCCCCCGCCGGGCGTTACCCGGCACCGTGTTTCCGTGGAGCCCGGACTTTCCTCCCCCGCTTGCGCGGCGGCGGCCGCCCGGCCATCTGACGGTTCAGGCTCTTAACGGTTTGCCACCCTCCCGGCAAGGGGCAAGTACCGGAGAAGCTGGTCGAGGCGCGCCCTCGTGCCCGCATCGGCGATACCGTCGACCTTGTCCTGCCGCCAGTGGCGCTGGAAGGCGGCGACCACCGCCCCGGTCTCCGCGCCGAACACGCCGTCGACCGCAAGGCCGTAGCCGAAGGCGGCAAGGGCGGCCTGAAGGTCGCGGACCGCGGGGCCTTCGTCGCCGGGCCCAAGCGCCGGGCCGGGCGGCGCGACCGCCGCAGCGGTCCAGAAGCCGATGCCGGCGCCGGCGAGATCCGCCCAGTCGAACAATTCGCCGGGGTCGATCTTGCGGCCGGGGGCGGAATCGGAATGGCCGATGACGTCGAAGGGATCGATTCGGTGGCGCTCGACGATGGCCCGGCCCAGGGCCTTCAAGGCCGCCATCTGGGCCGGCGGAAAGGGCCGGTAGCCCCAGTCGTGGCCGGGGTTGACCAATTCGATGCCGATCGAGCGGGCATTGACGTTGCCCTGCCCGCGCCACGACCCCGCCCCCGCATGCCAGGCCCGCCTGTCCTCGGCAACGAGACGGTATGGGGTGCCGTCCTCGTCGATCAGATAGTGGCACGAGACCTTGGCCGCGGGATCGCACAGGCGGTCGAGGGCGGCGGCGGCCGAGGTCATGCCGGTATAGTGGATCATCAGGATCGTCGGCGCCTCGCCCCGGTCGTCGAAATTGGGCGATGGACGCTCGATCATCAGGGCAACTCCCGCGGGGTCAGCTGGCGGTGCCGGCGATCCGCCTCTCCCGCAGCATCACGATGCCGACGCCGGCCAGGGTCATCAGGCTGCCGACGATCATCCGCACGGTCAGCGTATCGTCAAGCAGGGTGACGCCGAAGACGATGCCGAGCACGGGCGACATCAGCATCATGGGCGCGGTCAGGGTCACCGGATAGCGCTGCAGCAGCCGGTAGTTGGCGGCATGGGCGATCAGGGACGAGCAGAAGGCGGTATAGGCGACCGCCGCCCAGGCGAGCAGCGAGGCATCGGCCACCGCCTGCACCTGGCCGTCCTCGAAGACCAGGGACAGGGCCAGCATGGCCGGCCCGGTGATCGCCCCCATCCAGGCCTGGAGGACGAAGACGCCGACACCGCGCATGCGCCGCATGATGATCATGGCGACCGCCATGGCGAAGGCCGCCCCGACGCAGAGCATCAGCCCGTCGATATAGGAAAAGACCTGGGGGTCGTAGCCGATGACCACCACCCCGGCAAAGGCGAGCACGATCCCCGCGATCCGGATCCAGCGGATGGTTTCCTTCAGCACGATGACGCTGAGGATGGTGACGAAGGGAATGTTCAGCTGGATCGCCACCGCCGCCGAGGAGACGTCGCCGACCCGGGCGATGCCGATGAACAGCAGGCCGAAATGCAGCAGCCCGGCCGTGATCGCGACCCAGATCACCGCCCGCATCTGATCGCGCGGGACCCGGAACAGCAGGGGGAACAGCACGAGGGCGATGGCGCAGAAGCGGATCCCGGTCATCAGCATGGGCGGCAGTTCGCCGACCCCGACCTTGGCCGCGATGAAATTGAACCCCCAGATGAGGTTCACGAGGAAGACCAGGAAAATATCGATCGGCGCCATGGATCGATCGATAGCAGGCAGGGCGCGGCGCGACCATTGCGGCTCTTGCATGCGCTCGTTACCGGAACGGCAACACAATGGTCGCTTGACCGCATGCGCTGCGTCGCGTCAAAAATTGTGCGGCACAAAGTTGCTGGAGGCCCCCCATGAGCCGGACCTGTCTCGTCGTGCGCCATCTCGCTTTCGAGGACCTCGGCCTGATCGAGGCGGTCCTCCTCGCCAGGGGCTTCGCCATCCGCGTCGTCGAGGCGGGGATAGACGATATCGCCGCCCTCGATCCCCTGGCGGACGACGTGGTGATCGTGCTCGGCGGCCCGGTCGGCGTCTATGAGGACGATGTCTATCCCTTCCTGCGCGACGAGATCGCCTTTCTCCGCGCGCGGATCGAGGGCGGCCGGGCGCTCCTCGGCATCTGTCTCGGCGCGCAGCTGATCGCGGCGGCCGCCGGCGCCGCCGTCTATCCCGGGCGGGAGAAGGAGATCGGCTGGGCGCCGGTCACCCTGACCACCGCCGGCCATGCCTCGCCGCTCGCCGTTCTCGACGGCGTCGACGTGCTGCACTGGCACGGCGATACTTTCGACCTGCCGGACGGCGCGGTGCGCCTGGCCTCGACCGGGATCACCCTCAACCAGGCTTTCGCCATCGGCAACAATATCCTGGGGATCCAGTTCCACATCGAAGTGCTGCCGGAACAGATCGAACGCTGGCTGATCGGCCATCGGGCGGAACTCGGCGCCACCCGCGGCCTGTCGATCCCGGCGCTGCGGGCCGAAACCCGGCGGGTGGGCCCGGCCGCGGTCGCCGCCGGCGCGGCGGTGATCGCCGCCGCCCTCGACCGCGCGGGCCTGAAATAGCCGATCAGTCCATCAGCAATCAGGCCACAGCCAATCAGGCCGGCGGCGGCAGGATCTGATACATGATGGCATTGGCGCCGATGCCGCCCAGCGTCGTCGCCAGGCTGAGGCCCCAGACCAGGGCGATGCCGCGGGTGCAGGCCAGGAAGGCCGCGCCCTGCATCGCCGGGCCGAGCGCCGTGACGCTGCCGACCCGCAAGGCGATGTCGAGCACCGGCGGCAGGTTGCGGGCAAACAGCACGACCGAGACATCCTGCGAATGGCCGGGCCCCAGGGCGCTGCCGGTGACGAAGAGCGCGCGGCCGGTGAAATCCCGCGGGCCCATCGGCTCGGTCCAGGCCGGCCCCTTGACGATGCGGCTGCCGAGGGACGGCATGGCGTCGGGCCCGCCGCTGGCGTTGACGAAGGGGATGGACAGGCTGACCCCGACCCCGACCCCGGCGCCGACGCCCTGATAGAGGATGCTCCGCCCCGTGCCCCGGTGCTTCAGCGGCATGCGCAGATAGGACGCGCTGAGTTCGACCTTCAGTTCCGGGGTGCCGACCGAAACCGTGGCGCCGCTGGTACCCTCGACCTCCCATTCGGAAACCTGTCCCGTCTGGATATAACGCCTCAGATCCAAGTCCATATCCGGTTCCCCCTTGTCTGTTCGCGCCACTGTCTGCGAAGAGCGTGGACAAGTCGAGTGACGCCGGTCACGATCCGGTGCGGCGGCGGCTGCCCCGATGGCCGGCTTCACCTTTCGTCGGTGTCGACAAGCGCCGGCAACAGGCCTAATAGCCGGGCACCGTTCAAAAGGTGGAGATATCTCGATGGTCACGGAATCGCTGATCCCGGCAACCCTCATCCCCGGGGACGGTATCGGTCCCGAGATCGTCGAAGCGGTGGTCGCGGTCCTCGGGGCGCTGGGCGCCCCCTTCGCCTGGGACTATCAGGCAGCCGGCATGGCCGGGATCGAGGCCGCCGGCGACCCCCTGCCCCCGGCGACGCTGGACAGCATCGCCCGCACCGGCCTGGCCCTGAAAGGCCCGCTGACCACGCCGTCCGGCGGTGGCTACCGTTCGGTCAACGTCCGCCTGCGCGAGGCGTTCAAGCTCTATGCCAACGTCCGGCCGGCGCGCAGCCTGATCCCCGGCGGGCGGTTCGAGAATATCGACCTCGTGCTGATGCGTGAAAACCTCGAGGGTTACTACGTCGCCCACGAGCATTTCATCGGCGTCGGCGACGATCCCCATGCGGTCGCGGTCAGCCAGGGCGTCACCACCCGCGAGGGTTGCCGGCGGATCATCCGCTACGCCTTCGACTATGCGGTGCGGCACGGCCGCAAGAAGGTGACCCTGGTCCACAAGGCCAATATCCTGAAGGCGATCACCGGCCTGTTCCTGGAAGAGGGCCGCATCATCGCCAAGGACTACGAGGGCAGGGTCGCGGTCGACGAGCGGATCGTCGATGCCTGCGCCATGCAGCTGGTGATGAACCCCTGGCAGTTCGACGTGATCGTGACCACCAACCTGTTCGGCGACATCCTGTCGGACCAGATCGCCGGGCTCGTCGGCGGGCTGGGCATGGCGCCGGGCGCCAATATCGGCGCGACCGCCGCGATCTTCGAGGCGGTGCACGGCTCCGCCCCGGATATCGCCGGCAAGGGCATCGCCAATCCCCTGGCCCTGCTCATGGCCGCGGGCCTGATGCTCGGCCATGTCGGCCGCCACGACCTGGCCGACCGCCTGGCCCGGGCGATCGACCTCACCCTGAACGAGGACAAGGTGCGCACCGGCGACCTGGGCGGCACGGCGACGACCCGGGACCTCACCGCCGCCCTGATCCGCCGGATCGGCTGAGCGGAGGGCCGGTTCAGCTGTTGTTGCCGTGGAGGATGGTGACGAGTTCGCGCTTCACCCCGTTCAGCCACAGCGGCTTGAAATCATGGGCCGCCACCGGCACCGGGATGAAGCGGGCGTCGACGCCCCGGGCCTTCAGCCGGTCGACATAGCCGGTCACGGTCGCCGGGGCGGTCCAGCCGTCGCCGGTGCCGGTCATGGCGACGACGTCGGTATCGCGGTCCACCCGGTCGAGGAAGGCCATGGGCAGCAGGCTGCGGGTCCAGGCCGGGCGGCGGATCATCTGGTTCCACTTGACGATGTCGCAGGGGCAGGACACCAGCAAGGCGACATCGACCAGCCCCGGGTGCTTGCCGATCAGGATCGCCGTGGTCGCCGCGCCCCCGGAATGGCCCAGCACGATCAGGCGCCGGGCCTTGTAGCGCTGGCGCAACTGCTTCAGCGCGGCGGCGACGAGATCGACATTCTCCGCCGTATAGCCGTCGACCCGGCCCCAGTTGCGGCCGTCCGACACTTTGCCATGGCCGTCGGCATAGCCGGGGCGCAGCAGGGCGACGGTAACGACGTCCGTTTCCTCGGAAATCTCGCGGGCGATGGGATAGAAATAGTCGACCGGCCCGCCCTGGCTGGAATCCCCATGCAGCAAGACGACGAGCTGCGGCCGGGGACCCAGGTTGTCGGCGCCGAACGTCTCGATCCCCAGGCAGTTCCCACCGACCATCAGCCAGTCCCGGCCATCGGGCGGGATGCAGCCGGGCGAGTCCGGCTCGCCCCCGCCCCAGGCGACCGCGGGCAGCAGCATAAGGCCGATCAGCGCCAATACGCGGAAAAACATCGCTAGTCCCCTATGGCCGCCCGCCCGCTCAGGCGGTTTCGGCGAACAGCTCGCGGCCGATCAGCATGCGCCGGATTTCGCTGGTGCCGGCCCCGATTTCATAGAGCTTGGCATCGCGCAGCAGGCGCCCGGTCGGATAATCGTTGATGTAACCGTTGCCGCCAAGGGCCTGGATCGCCTCCAGCGCCATGCGGGTCGCGGCTTCCGCGGCATAGAGGATGGCGCCGGCAGCATCCTTCCGCGTTACCTTGCCCCGGTCGCAGGCCCGCGCCACCGCATAGACATAGGCCCGCGCCGCGCCCAGCGTCACATACATGTCGGCCAGCTTGCCCTGCATCAGCTGGAATTCGCCGATCGCGTGGCCGAACTGCCTGCGCTCGTGGACATAGGGGATCACGACGTCGAGACAGGCCTGCATGATGCCGAGCGGCCCGGCGGAAAGCACCGCGCGCTCGTAGTCGAGGCCGGACATCAGCACCTTGACCCCGCCGCCGACCGTGCCCAGGACGTTTTCCGCCGGCACTTCGCAATCCTCGAAAATCAGTTCGCCGGTATTGGAGCCGCGCATGCCGAGCTTGTCCAGCTTGGGCCCGACCGAGAAGCCGGCCATGCCCTTCTCGATCAGGAAGGCGGTGATCCCCTTCGAGCCCGCCGCCGGATCGGTCTTGGCATAGACGACGAGGACATCGGCATCGGGACCATTGGTGATCCAGAACTTGGTGCCGTTCAGAAGATAGCGGTCGCCCTTCTTCTCGGCGCGGAGGCGCAGCGAGACGACGTCCGAGCCCGAGCCCGCCTCGGACATGGCCAGCGCGCCGACGAATGCGCCCGAGACGAGCTTCGGCAGGTATCTGTCCTTCTGCGCCGCATTGCCGTTCAGGCGGATCTGGTTGACGCAGAGGTTGGAATGGGCGCCGTAGGACAGGCCGACCGAGGCGGAGCCGCGGCTGATCTCCTCCATCGCCACCACATGTTCGAGATAGCCGAGGCCGGCACCGCCATAGTCCTCCTCGACCGTGACGCCGAGCACGCCGAGGGCGCCGAGCTTCGGCCAGAGGTCGGGCGGAAATTCATTGTCGCGGTCGATGGCGGCGGCACGCGGCGTGATTTCCGCCGCGGTGAAGGCCGCGACCGACTGGCGCAGCATGCGGATATCGTCGCCGAGATCGTCGTCGAAATCGGGCAGCGGACCGAGATTCATCTGTTCTCCCCTTGTTTTATGGGCCCGATCCCGCGCGCGGCACAGGCGCGGGCCAAGGCATAGGTAACGGTCAGGCCGGTGGCATAGCCGGCCACCACATCCGCCGCATAGTGATTGAGCATGACCATGCGCGCCACCGCCGGCAGCACGGCGAGCCCGAGAAAGACCCAGGCGAAACGCGGCCAGATGCAGGCCAGCGCGGCGCCGAAACCGGCGATGGCCTGACTGTGGCCGGAGGGAAAGGAATTCCAGTCCGGGCTGATCTCGAAGAAGTGAAAGTCGAAGGTACCGTCCTTCACCAGCAGGCGCGGCCGCGCCCGGGCGAAAGCCAGCTTCAGGACATTGACCACCCAGCCGCCCATGAGCACGGCGCCGATGACGAAGCCGGCCCGGACCGCCCAAAGGCGCCAGCCCCCGACCAGGGCGACGGCCAGGCACAAGCCGGCCGCGCCGAACATCCAGCCCGAGCGCCCGACCTCGTTGATCGAGCGGAAGAACCAGCGCTCGTCGGCCGGCACCCCGTGCAGCCAAAGCGCCAGGGGCCGGTCGACGAACAGGATCAGCAGCGCGACGGCGACCGCCAGCCCCCCATAGGCGACAGGATGGCGGCGCAATGCGCGCACCGTCTCCACCAGCGTGTCCTGGGCCAGGGCCCAGAGCACGGCCGGCAGGGCGGGACGCCCGGTCACGGGGCGCGCCGCAGGATGGCGACGTCGACCGGCTTGCCGCGCGAGACGTTGATGCCCCGGACATGCCCCAGGTCCTGCACCGCCAGCCCGCCGAGTGCGGCATCGAACGCCGCGCGCCAGCCGGCCTCGATCAGGACGACCGCCCCCGGCACTTCGCGCAGCAGGCGGGCCGCCTCGTCGGGGCTGGCGGTCTTCAGGTCGGTGCGGGTCAGGAAGACGAGGCTGGGTTCGGCATAGCCGACCACCTGCATGGCGGGCGCCGTCAAGACCCCGACCTCGGCCAGCCGCGCCCGCAGGGCCCGGGCCGGCCACAGGGCCTCCGCATCGGGCAGGATGGCGGCGAAGACCGTGGCGTGGAGCGCGGCGGCCCCGATCGCCATGACCGCGATCGCCCGCCGCACCTCGTCCCGCCGCAGCAGGACGATTGTGCCCGCCGTGACCAGCAGGGCGACCAGCAGGGCAAGGCCCCCGGCCACGCCCGGCCCGCCGTTGAAATACCATTCGATCCCGGCCAGCCCGGCCCCGAGCGCGAGGCCGACCAGGGCGAAGACGCCGAGGATCAGCAGGCGCCAGCCCCGGCCGAGCCGGGTGAGCGGCCGGAACCCCTCGACCGCGGCGCCGACGCCGAGCAGCAGCAGCGCGGGATAATAGGGCAGCGTGTAATGGGGCAGCTTGGTCGGCACCAGTTCGAACAGCAGGAAACCGGGCACCGCCCAGGCCAGGGCGAAGCGGACCCAGGGCAATTGCCGCCGGGCAAAGGCCCAGGGCAGGCCCAGGCCGACCAGCACCGCCCCCGGCCACAGCATCCCGGCCATGGTGAGGAAGTAATAGCCCGGCGGCGCGCCATGGCTTTCCTCCCCGCCGAGGAGCTTGGGCACGAGGTCGCCGCCGACCGAATCGGCCAGGAAGGCGCCCTTGGTCAGCAGGGTGATGGCGACGATCCAGGGCGCCGCGATCACGGCGACCAGCACAAGCCCCGGCAGGATGCGCAAGCCCTTGAGGAAGGCGAGGTTCGAGCCCCGCCCCCGGTCGGCGACCAGCAGGGCGGCGACGGCGAGCGCCGCGATCAGCGGCGTGATCGGCCCCTTGATCAGGACGCCCAGCCCGACGAAGGCCCAGCCCGCCAGCGGCAGGGCCCAGCCCGCCAGCCGCCCGGCCCCGGCCCTAATATAAGCGGCCCTGACATAGACGAGGCCGAAACAGACCAGCGCCCCGGTGGTGGCGCCCAGCAGCATGGCATCGGTCTTCGCCAGCCGCGCCTCGATATTGGCGACGACGGCGGCGGCCAGCAGGGCAGCGGCGCCGAAGGCGACCGCCTCACCCGCGAAGCGCCGGCCGATGCCGTAGAGCATGAGCACGCCGAGCGTGATCCCCAGCGCCGAGGGCAGGCGATAGACCCAGATCGCGCTGTCCGCCCCCTCGCCCGCTACGGCGACGGCGGCCGCTTGCAGCCAGTAGATGCCGACCGGCTTCTTGTGCCGGGGCACGTCCTGGAAGCGGATGTCGACATAATCGCCGGTCTCGACCATCTGGCGGGTCGCCTGGGCGAAGCGGGATTCGTCCCGGTCGGTCGGCGGCAGCCGGTTGATCCCGGGCAGGAACATGGCAAGGCAAAGCAGGAGGAGAATCAGCCCCCCCGTCCAGCCCCCGCCCGCCGGCCGGTCAGCCGCGGCTGCCGTCATCGCGCAGCCGGATCGGGAATTTGGACCGGCGGATCAGCCACCACACGCCGAAGAGATCGGTGGCGCCGACCAGGGCCCGGTCGAGGGTGCCGTATTTCGAGCTGCCGGCCTCGCGCGCCCGGTGGTTCACCGGCACCGGCAGCACCTTGGCGCCGTGGCGCCGGGCCAGCGCCGGCAGGTAGCGGTGCATGTGGTCGAAATGCGGGAATTCGATGAACAGGTCGCGGCGGAACATCTTCAGGCCGCAGCCCGTATCCTTCACCCCGTCGCGCAGCAGTTTCTGGCGCAGCCAGTTGGCGAAGCGCGAGGCATAGCGCTTCTGCCAATTGTCGTTGCGCTTGATCCGCTCGCCGGCGATCAGGCCCGGCTGTTCCGGGCCGTTGGCGGCGGCCCACAGCTTGGGCAGGTCGGCGGGGTCGTTCTGGCGGTCGCCGTCGAGGGTGCCGATCCAGGCGCCCCGGGCGGCCAGTACGCCGGTCCGCACCCCCATGCTCTGGCCATAGCGGCCGGCATGGCGGACGACGCGCAGTTCCGCCGCATCGACTTGCCGCGCCGCCAGGCGGGCGGCGGTGTCGTCGGTCGAGCCGTCGTCGACGAAAATCACCTCGAAGGCGATGCCGAGGGGCCGCAGGGCGGCCAGGACCTCGTCCAGCAGGGGCCCGACGTTTTCGGACTCGTTGAGGACGGGAATGACAATGCTCAGATCCATCGGGCCGGTGTTCCTGCCAATCTCGGGGCTAGCATCTAGTCCTTCGGCCGCCATTTGTCACCCTTCACAGCAGGAGAAGCGTCGCGAGGCCGAGAAAGGCCAGGAAGCCGACGACATCGGTCACGGTCGTGACGAACACCCCGGAGGCGATCGCCGGATCGACGCCGACACGGTCGAGGCCGATCGGGACCAGCACCCCGACCAGCGCCGCCACCATCATGTTGATGACCATGGCGCAGCCGAGCACCAGCCCCAGTTCCCAATCCCCGAACCAGCCGAAGCCGATGATGCCGACGATCAGGGCGAAGACCGAGCCGTTGATGGCGCCGACCCAGAATTCCTTGAGCACCACGCGGCGGGCGTTGGCGGTGGTCAATTCCTTGGTCGCCAGGGTGCGCACCGCCACCGTCAGGGGCTGGGTCGCGGCATTGCCGCCCATGGAGGCGACGATCGGCATCAAGACCGCCAGGGCGACGATCTTCTCGATCGTGCCGTCGAACAGGCCGATCACCGACGCCGCCAGAAAGGCATTGCCCAGGTTGACGAACAGCCAGGTGAAGCGCAGCCGGATGGTGTCCCAGACCGATTCCTGAATGTCGGTCTCGGCGACGCCGCCGAGCAGCATGGCGTCTTCCTCGACCTCTTCCTCGATCACGTCGGCGATGTCGTCGGCGGTGATGACGCCGGCAAGGCGCCCCTCGCGGTCGACCACGGCGGCGGAAACCAGGCGGTATTGCTGGAACAGGAAGGCGACCTCTTCCTGGTCCATGTCGACCGGGACCAGATGTTCGGCCTTGCCCATGATGAGCCCCACCGCGAGATCCGCATGGGTGCGCAGCATGCGGTCGAGGGGCACGGTGCCGACCGGGCGGTTCTCGCCGTCGACGACGACGATTTCATAGAAACGGTCGGGCAGGTCGGCCTCGCCGCGCAGGTATTGCAGCACGCGGCCGATGGTCCAGTAGTCGGGCACCGCGACCACGTCGCGCTGCATCAGGCGGCCGGCGGAATCTTCCGGAAAGGCGAGGCTCGCCTGCAGGGCCTGGCGCTCGGCCGGGGCGAGTTCGGCCAGGACTTCGCGCTGCTGGTCGTCGTCGAATTCGTTGAGGACGTAGACGGCATCGTCCGAGTCCATCTGCGCCAGGGCGGCGGCGGCCTCGCGCGGGCCGATCAGGTCCAGCACCTCGGCCAGCACCGGGCCGTGCAGTTCGGACAGGAGTTCCGGGTCGAGATCGCTGCCCTGGCTTTCGATCAGGCTGCGGCGCTGCTCGTGGGACAATTGCTCGATCAGGTCGGCGAGGTCGGCGACATGGATGTCGCCGAGGGCCGCGCGCAGCGCCTCGCGGTCGCCGTCGTCGAGGGCGGCGATGACGGCGGTGCGCTGCTGGTCGTCCAGGCCGACCTGCCTGTCCTCGACCGTCTCGCGCGCCAGCGGCTCGCCCATGTTACCCTCCGCGTTCGAGACCGATCCCAGACTGGGATACGCCAGACCGGGGTCCGACGGACGGCGCCGAAGCTAGCGAAGCAATGTGATCGCGAAAAGGCTTAAGGCGCGGCGCAGGAAAATACCGCAACGTCCGTTGCATGATCGTTACGATGCGCGGAAAGACGGAAGCGGATGATGGGCAAAGGCCCCGAGGCCAGCACCCCGGCGGACGACGACAGCCTGATGCGGCGGATCGCGGGCGGCGACGAGGCCGCCTTCGCCCTGCTCATGGACCGTCACCTGGCGCGGGCCGTCGCCCTGGCCCGGCGGGTGACCGGCAGCCCGGCGATCGCGGAGGAGATCGCGCAGGAAGCCTTCCTGCGCGTCTGGACCCGTGCCGCCGACTGGCAGCCGCAGGCCAGGGTTTCCACCTGGCTGTGGCGCATCGTGATGAATCTGGCCCTCGACCAGATGCGCCGGCGCCGCCCGGCGGCGCTGGACGAGGTGCCCGAGCCGGTCGACCCCGGCGAGGACCCGGAAGCGGCGGCGCTGCGCAACGCGCTGGGCCGGGCCCTCGAAGCGGCGCTCGCCGGCCTGCCCGAGCGGCAGGCCCAGGCGGTCCGCCTCTGCCTGGTCGACGGTTTCAGCCAGGCCGAAGCCTCGGCCGTCCTCGAGGTGAGCGAGGGTGCCCTCGAATCCCTCCTGGTGCGGGCAAGGCGCAGCCTGCGGTCCAGCCTGTCAGCCTATGCCCCGGCGGAGGCCAGTTGAAATGACGCAAGAGCCGATGACCCCGACCCAGTTCCAGACCGATCTCGACCGCTTCGGCCCCGATCTCGACCTTTGGCCGGTGCCCAGGGCCGTTGCCGCCCGCCACCTGCTGGCGGAATCGGACGACGCCCGGGCCCGCCAGCGCGAAGCGGCGACGATCGCCGCCGCGCTCCTGGCCCCGGCCCCCGACCTCGCCGCCCTGAAGACGCGGATCCTGGCGGCGGCGCGGGCTTCGGGGCAGGCGCTCCGCGCCAACGTCGTGCCCTTCCCGACGCGGCGGGTGGTGGCGCCGGCCGCCGCCGCGCTGGCCGCCTCGCTGCTGTTCGGCATCTTCGCGGGCTGGACCGGGATGATCGCCGATCCCCTCGGCAACAGCGCCGGCGGCGACGATGCCGGTTACGAGTTCCAGGCCCTGCTGACAGGAGAGAATTATGACAGTTGACCGGCGCTGGATCATCGGCCTGATCGTCGCCCTCACCCTGTCGCTGGCCGCCAATCTGGTGGTCGCGGGCCTGATCCTGGCGCACCGGGGGCCGCCGCCGCCCTTCAACATGGGCAGCCCCTCGGCGGTCGAGGGCCTGTTCGGCGAGTTGTCGCCGGCCGGGCAGGAGATCGTGCGCGAGACCATGCGGGCGGCGCGCCGCGACATGCGCGAGACGGTGGAAACCCTGCGCGAGGCCCGGCGCGAGGTGCGCCGCCTGATGGAGGCGGAAACCCTGGACAAGGCGGCGCTGGCCACCACCCTGGAAAGGGTGCGCCGCCTCGGCGACGCGGTCGAGCAGCGGATGGAAGCCGCCTTCGTCGAAGCCGCCGGCCAATTGTCGCCCGAGGACCGCAAGCGCTTCCGCCCTGGCCGGAGTGATGGGGGCCGGAGTGATGGGGGCCGGGGTGATGGGGGCCGGGGCGATGGGGGCCGGCGCGGCGGCGACGGCCGCGGCCCCGATGGCCCGCCTCCGCCGCCTGCGGAGTGAGGTCCTTTCAGGCCGGGGGTGCCAGCAATTCGTAGGAGCGGCAGCGCGCGGCGAAATCATGGGTGATGGTCACCACCATCACTTCCTCCGCCCCGGCCGTTTCCGCCATCTCGTGCAATCGGGTCCTGACCTCGTCGCCCGGACCGGCGATGCCGCGCGCCGCCATCAGGTCCAGCCGGCGGCGGGCCTCTTCGGGCAGGGCGGCGGGATCGAAACTGTCGGGATCGGGAAAGGGAATGTCCCGCCCGGCCAGCAGGTTCAGCACCCAGAGGTCCCGGGTCCGCGCCAGATGCCGCGCCTCCGCGGCGCTGTCGGCGGCGAGGGCGAAGACCGCGAGCATGACCCGCGGCCGGTCGTTGAGGCCGGGACGGAAACTGCGGCGGTAAGCCTCGAGCGCCGAACGCAGATTGTCCGGGTTGATGAAATGGGCATAGGCGAAGCCCGCCCCCAGCGCCCCGGCATAGGCCGCCGAATCGCCGCCGGAACCGAGCAGCCAGAGATCCGGCATCCCCTGCCCCTGGGGCTGGGCCCGGACCCGCGCGAACGGGTGCCCGGCGGCAAGAGAACCGCGCAGGAAGCCGCAGAGATCGACCAGAAGCTCGGGAAAGACTTCGGGGCCATAGGCCTGCGGCCCGACGCGCAGGGCCGCGGCGGCGACATGATCGCCCCCCGGCGCCCGCCCGAGGCCGAGGTCGATCCGGCCGGGGTAGAGGGTTTCCAGCATGCGGAAGGCTTCGGCCACCTTCAGCGGCGCATAATGCGACAGCATGACCCCGCCGCTGCCGACCCGGATGCGGCGGGTGACGGCGGCGAGATGGCTGATCAGCACCTCGGGCGCCGAACCGGCGAAGGCGGCGGAGGCGTGATGCTCCGCGCACCAGAAGCGGTGATAGCCGAGCCGGTCCCCCAGCTTCGCCAGTTCGACCGTTTCCGCCACCGCCTGGGCCGGGGTGCCGCCGGCCCGGATCGGCGACTGGTCGAGGATGGAGAAGACCGGCGCCATCACGCCGAAGGCGGCATCAGGGCATCGTCCGCCGCCGACGCCCGCCGGCAGGCCGGGCGGGCCTCCAGCCGTTCGGCATAGGCGGCGAAGGCGGGCCGGGCCTCGATCGTGCCGAATTGCAGGCCCCAGGAAACCTGCGCCCCGACATAGACGTCGGCGGCGCTGAAGGTCGCGCCCAGCAGATAGTCCTTGCCCGCGATCGCCCCTTCGAGCGTATCGAGGACATCGGCCATACAGCCGTAACCGACCAGGGCGCGGCGCTCCGGCGGCACGTCGACGCCCAGCGCCTTGTTGCTGACGGCGGCTTCCAGCGGGCCGGCGGCGAAGAACAGCCAGCGGTAATAAGTTCCGCGCGCCGGATCGGCCAGGGCCGGGGCCAGGCCGGCGGCGGGAAAGGCATCGGCCAGATAGGCGCAGATCGCCGCCGCCTCGGTCACCACCAGGTCGCCGTGGCGAAGCGCCGGGACCTTGCCCATGGGATTGATCGCCAGATATTCGGGCGCCTTCATGGTGGTGCCATAGTCCAGCACCCGGACGTCATAGGGAACGCCGGTTTCCTCCAGCATCCAGCGGGTGATCCGGCCGCGGGACATGGGATTGGTGTAGAGGGTCAGGGCCGCCGTCATCGGATTTGCCTTTCCTGTCGCTGGGCCTGGAGAAAGCATTCTCTTCAAGGACATTCGAGCGCCTTGCCGATCCACTGAATCGGCCGTTCGCTCGAAGGGCTTGCCCCGGCACCGCCGGGGAGTGTGTCATGGCAGGCGCCGGCGACAACAAGAAAGCAAAGGGGGGCGTCCGTGCCGAAGCTCGAATTCTTCTTCGATATTTCCAGTCCCTGGACCTATCTCGCCTTCTCCCGCATCGAGCAGGTGGCGGCCGCGGGCGGCGCCGAACTCGTGTTCCGGCCGTTCCTGGTCGGGGGCGTGTTCAACGCGGTGAACGACAGCGTCTATGCCTGGCGGGAAAAGCCGAACCCGGTGAAGCTGCGCTATTATCACAAGGATCTTCAGGACTGGGCGCGCGAGGCCGGCATCGCCATCGGCCAGCCGCCGGTCTTCCCCGTCAACAGCGTGAAGGCGATGCGCGGCTGTTTCGTCGCCGAGGCGGCGGGCGTGCTCGTCCCCTATGCCCGCGCCCTGTTCGAAGCCTATTGGGGCCGGCTGGAAGATATCTCGCAGGATGCGGCGATCGCGCCGGTGCTGGACCGCGTCGGCCTCGACCGCGAGGATTTCTTCCGGGCGATCGCGCAGCCGGACCTGAAGGACCGGCTGCGCGCCAATACCGCGGAATTGATCGAGCGGGGCGGCTTCGGCTCCCCCACCATGTTCGTCGACGGGACGGACATGTATTTCGGCAACGACCGCCTGCCCCTGGTGCTCTCCGCCCTCGCCCTGGCGGGATAGCATTTCTTCAGGCAAAGCGAAAACCGGTTCGCCGTCTCAGATGATACTGTTGTGAAAGATCGCCGCGTCGGAGCGATGATGAATCCGGCATCGATAAAGGCCAAAATGGCGAGTCAATTTTGCCTTCCGCAGGGCTGTAACCAAGCCGTCGCTCAGGAAAAAAGCTCTGGTAAACCGTGGCTCTTCGATCCAGAGGTCCGCTCCGTCAAGTGCGGCGCCAGCAAGGGCAATATCGTCATCCTTTGGTGCACTATTCAGGGTCCAGATGTCCTTGTCAGGGTAAATCTTCCTGGCTCTGGGTGATGCTTCAGGCAGGAACGTTTCCTTTCGATCACCAAAATTAATGCAGTAATAATTCCCATCAACAGGTGTAATATTATCGTGCTGGAAAATCTTTATCTTATAAAATGATGTGTTCTCCATGTTGAAACAATGGAAAATATCTAAAAGGCGAGACGAGATTATCCAAAACCCACTTGCCTCAAAGAGATCTGGCAGTTTTTCGATTTTTCTTTCCGGATATTCTCCATAGAAGATTTTTGGAAATCGCTCCGATGGCAAAGGGATTCCTTGCCTGTTGCGGAGAACAACATCTGCCATCTCTTCGAGATTTTCTTTGTAGTTCTCAGGCACGATATATCGGGTGAGCGAGGTTGTCTTGAACGCTCGACTGACCCAGGCACAGGGTGTCTTCTTCGTCGTCGTCAAGGGCCTGCTCCCATTCTTGAAGACCTGTCGTCGGAATCGGTCGCGTGCCCGGCCGAAGCGGCCATCGAGCGGAAAACGGCTTCCCTTCCTTCAAGGCCATAAGGAGGCAGGTCGCGGGGGGCAAGCCCGCGCCCGGGTGGGATCATCAGCCGGCGAAGCCCCTGCCTGCGGCCAGCACCCGCCGCAGCAGGGGCGCCACCGCCCAGGGCCCGGTGCCGAGGCGGGCGTGATAGGCCTCGATCCCGGCCACCACCTTGTCCAGCCCCTCCTGTTCCGCCCAGAACATGGGGCCGCCGCGATAGGCCGGGAAGCCGTAGCCGTTCAGCCAGATGGCGTCGATGTCGGAAGCGCGGGCGGCGATGCCCTCGTCGAGGATGCGGGCGCCCTCGTTCACCATCATGAACAGGCAGCGTTCCAGGATTTCCCGGTCGTCCACGGCCCGGGTGGCGATGCCCGCGGCGGCGCGATAGTCGGCGATCAGGGCTTCTGTCTCCGGGTCCGGGACGGGGGTGCGGCTGCCGGCCTCGTAGCGGTAGATGCCGGCCCGGGTCTTCTGGCCGAAGCGGCCGCGCTCGGCCAGGGCATCCAGCCAGTTCGGCGCGTCGACCTCCGGATCGCCGGCCTTCCGCCTTTCCTCCCGGATGCGCCAGCCGACGTCGAGGCCGGCGAGGTCGGAGGTGGCGAAGGGCCCCATGGCGAAGCCGAAATCGGTCAGGACCTTGTCCACCTGCTGCGGCGTCGCGCCTTCGTTGACCAGGGCGACGGCCTCGCGGTTGCGGGCGTGCAGGATGCGGTTGCCGACGAAACCATAGCAGACGCCGACCATCACCCCGACCTTGCCGATGCGCCGGGCGACCTCCATCACCGTCGCCTGGACGTCCGGGGCCGTGCGCCGGGTGCGGACATTCTCCAACAGCTTCATGACATTGGCCGGGCTGAAGAAATGCATGCCGACGACATCCTGGGGCCGGCCCGTCACCTCGGCGATCCGGTCGATGTCGAGGGTGGAAGTATTGGTCGCCAGCACCGCGCCCGCCTTGCAGACGGCATCCAGCGTGCGGAATACCTCGTGTTTCACCGCCATCGATTCGAAGACCGCCTCGATCACCAGATCGGCACCGGCGAGGTCCTGATAGTCCAGGCTGCCGCGGATGAGGCCGGTCCGGGCCTCGACTTCGGCCGCGGTGATGCGGCCCTTGGCGGCGGTCGCCTCGTAATTGGCGCGGATGGTGGCAAGGCCCTTCTCCAGCGCCTCCGCCCTGGTTTCGAGCAGGGTGACCGGGATACCGGCATTGGCGAACGACATGGCGATGCCGCCGCCCATGGTGCCGGCGCCGATGATGCCCACGGTCTCGATCCGGCGCGGCTTCACCTCGGGCCCGATGCCCGGGACCTTGGCCGCCTCGCGCGGGGCGAAGAAGGCATGGATCAGGCCCTTGCGTTGGGGCGAGGCGAGGCAGGAGAGGAAAAGCTCGCGCTCGTGCCGCAGCGCCTCCTCGAAGGGCAGGCGGGTCGCCGCCTCGATCGCCTCGACGATGCGCAGCGGCGAGAACAGGCCCCGGGTCCTTTTGGCGACGTCGCGGGTGACGGCGGCCAGCAGTTCCGCATCGCCCGCCAGCGGCAGGTCGCGGGTGCGGCGGTGCCCCACCCCTTCCCCGGCAAGGCGGACCGCGGCGGCGACCACATCGCCCTCGGCCACGCGGTCGACGATGCCCGCCGCCTCGGCCCTGGCGGCATCCAGGGGCTCGCCGGCGATCATGATATCGGCCGCCGCCCTGATCCCGGTCAGGCGCGGCAGGCGGATGCAGCCGCCAGCACCAGGGATGAGGCCGAGCTTCACCTCGGGCAGGCCGAGGCTGGCGAAGGGCGAGGCGACACGGTAATGGCAACCGAGCGCCAGTTCGAGACCGCCGCCCAGCGCCACCCCGCCGATCGCCGCGATCACCGGCTTCGGCGACAGTTCGAAGGCATCGATCACCTCGGGCAGGGAGGGGCCGGCCGGCGGCTTGCCGAATTCGCGGATATCGGCACCGGCGGAGAATGCCTTGCCGGCGCCGGTCAGGACGATGGTCTTCGCCCCCTCGTCCGCCAGCGCCTCGGCCAGGCGGGCGGCCAGGCCGGCGCGCACCGCCTGGCCCAGCGCATTCACCGGCGGGCTGTCGATGGTGATGACCCCGACATCGCCCTGGCGGGCGTAATGGACAAGCTCGCTCATTGCTCCTCCGCATTTCGATTTTTGGCCGTCACCGGCAGATTCGCGGCCGATTGTGCGTCATTCCGAAAACAGCGGGCATGAAAAAAGCCCGAACCAGCAGGTCCGGGCTTTTTCAGTTTGGTGCGGTCGAGAAGACTCGAACTTCCACGGGAGTTACCCCACAAGCACCTCAAGCTTGCGCGTCTACCATTCCGCCACGACCGCATCGGGCAGGCGCGGTTGGTAGCAAATCCGGCCCGCGGGAGCAAGCGTGTTTTCGAGTGTTCACGATTTCGCGCATTGGAAACCGGCAATGCGCTTGCCGCCGATCGCGGCCACATGGGCCCGGGCGCCGCCGGTTCCTGCTCAGATGCCGGAACCCTCGGCCTCCAGGTGGATGCCGCATTCGCGCTTGCCGGTGCCGGCCCAGCGGCCGTCGCGATACTCGCCGCCATCGGCGACCCGGTCGGTGCAGGGCATGCAGCCGATCGAGACATAGCCGTCCTCGACCAGGGGATGGGGCGGCAGGTTATACGCGACGCGATAGGCTTCCAGCGCCTCCTGGTCCCAGGAGATCAGGGGATTGACCTTCACCAGGCCGTTGGCCGATTCGACGTTGGGCAGGGCCGCGCGCTCGCTGGTCTGGAAGCGCTTCCGCCCAGTGAACCAGGCATCGAAGCCTTCAAGGGCGCGGGCCAGCGGCTCGACCTTGCGCAGCCGGCAGCAGGCGTCCGGATTGTCGCGCCAGAGGACGCCGTTCGGATCGCGCCGCTCGACCTCGACCGGGTCGGGCTCGATGGTGCGGACGTCGGTCAGGCCGAGCAGCCGGGTCAGGCGGTCGCGATAGCGCAGGGTCTCGCCGAACAGCTTGTCGGTATCGAGGAAGATCACCGGGATCGAGCGATCGACCTTGGCGACCAGATGCAGCAGGACCGCCGATTCGGCGCCGAAGGACGAGACCAGGGCGATGCGGCCCCGGAATTCGAGCTGGGACATGATCTTGACCAGCCCCTCGCCGTCGAGGGGGCCGTAAAGATTGCGCAGGGCCGCCGCATGGTCGCGGGCCCATTGCTTGCGATCGGCGGCAAGCGCGTTCATGCCAGCCATCCCTTCTCATCCAGATATGCATCCGAGCGCCGGGAAACCTCTCCCGGCGTCAGACCCTGTTCACGCCAAACACGCCGGGCCTCGCCCAGTTCCCGCAGGCGCTCCTGCCATTCGGGGCCGAACTCGCCCTCGAGATGGCGGCGCAACCGCCGGGCCAGGGCCGGACTGCGGCCCGCGGTCGAGACTGCTATGGTCAGGTCGCCCCGCCGGACCAGCGCCGGTAGATGGACATCGCAAAGCTCGACCACATCCTCGACATTCACCAGGGCGCCGACCGACCGGGCCGCCGCCGCCACCGATGCCGCCTGCCCCCGCTCGAGACCGGCGACGATCACCAGCCGGACCCCGGCCAGCGCCGCCGCCTCCGGCACGCCCGGCCGCAACCGGTCGCCCGCCGCCGCCGCCAGCTCGGGCCCCGGCTCCAGCGCATAGACCGCGACCGAATGCGCCCCCGCCTCGTCCACCAGGCGCAGGCGCTTCAGCACCACATCGCCCCGGCCGACGACGGCGACCGGCAGATTGGACAGATCGAGCGCCAGCGGCAGCATGGAAACCTCGACGGCATTGCGACGGACTCCGCCGCATTGCAAATTGGTTGCGGACCATATGGGGTTCACCGCCTTCCACGCAATGGCTATTTGAACAGTTTTATTGAACAGTTTTATTTTGTTTTAACTTGTGGTTAAGGGGGCACGGGCTATAGGATGGGGTGGAGAAAAACCATGACCGACCTTGCATCGCTCGCCGTGGCCATGACCACCAGCCAGACCCGCACCGAGGCTTCCCTCGCGTTTCTGCGGCAGAATGCGGATTTCCAGCGCCAGAGCGTGCTCGCCCTGGTCGAGACGGCAGCTGCCGCGCCCCAGGCCCCCGAGGGCATGGGCAAGATCGTCGATCAATACGCCTGAACCGCCAGGGAGCCACCCTTGCGCCCCTGCCATGATGCAGGCGCATGGGCGATCGGTTTCAGCGATTGTTGCCGAACAGCAGTTCGGTGACGGAAACGGCGATGCGGTCGCCGGACAGCACGATTTCCCCGCGCGCGATGGGCCGGCCGTTGGCCAGGATCATCACCGGCTCGCTTTCCTTCGCGTCCAGTTCGATGACGGCGCCGCGCCCCATTTTCAGCAATTGATGAATGGGCATGGTCGACTGGCCGAGCACCACTGATATATCGATGAAGACTTCGCCGACTGCGGACAAGGCTGACCCCTCCGATGGATGAGGCCAGTCTTACCCGACATCCTTAGTTTCAGGTTAACAGGATCGATCATGGACACGCCGCCCGACGCCCCCGCCGATGCGATCGCCCCTGCCAATGTGATTGAATGGGTCATCGCCCCGGGCCTGACCGATTACCCGGCCGCCCTCGCCGCCATGGAGCAGCGGGTGGAGGCGATCCGCGCCGGCACCGCGCGGGAGCGGATCTGGCTGGTCGAGCACCCCCCGCTCTATACCGCGGGCACCAGTGCTGCGGCGGACGAACTGCTGGCCCCCGGGCGCTTCCCGGTCTATGACGCCGGGCGCGGCGGGCGCTTCACCTATCACGGGCCGGGGCAGCGCGTGGTCTATGTCATGCTGGACCTGGCGAAACACGGCCGGGACCTGCGCGATTTCGTCTGCAAGCTGGAGAAATGGGTGATCGCGGCGCTGGCCCGCTTCAACGTGACGGGCGAGATGCGCGACGGCCGGGTCGGCGTCTGGGTCGCCCGGGGCGAGGCCCCCTTCGCCCGCGAGGACAAGATCGCCGCCATCGGCGTCCGGGTGCGGCGCTGGGTGACCTTTCACGGCCTGTCGCTGAACGTCGAGCCGGACCTCGGCCATTTCACCGGCATCGTGCCCTGCGGCATCAGCGCGCATGGCGTCACCTCCCTCGTCGACCTCGGCCTGCCGGTGACGATGGCGGATGTCGATATCGCCCTGCTCGACACCTTCGAGGATGTGTTCGGCCTGCCGCTGGTCCACCAGTCGTCTGCGGCAGCCTGATCAGCGCCGGCCCGATCAGCGACGAACCGATCAGCGACCTTGGCCGATGGTGGCGGGGTCGGCCTCGCCGGGGCGGAGCACGCGGTCGATAATCAGGTGGCTGGCGGCGATCGCGGCGCCCTTCTGGTCCATGTCCGGCATGATCATGACCCGCAGGGTCCTGCCCGCCGCATCGGCCGGCACCGGCACGTTGAAGGCATAGCTTTCATAGGCGACGGTATTGGTGGTGAAGCGGGTCCATTCGGCCGGGCCGCCGTCGATGGTCAGGGCCATGGCGAATTCGCGCGACGGATTCTGCCGGTCGGCCCGGGCCCAGAGGGTGATGCGCGCCATGCGCCCGGCGAGCTTGGCCGCCACCGCCGGCGACAATTCCACCCAAGCGCTGCCCGCGGCCGATTCGGTGAAGACCTCGGGCGCCCCCTGGAGATGGACGGCGGAGCCCATCTCCTGGCGGGTGGCGGCGACCACCGGCCCGCTGGCATTCACCTGGACCGTGCGGCGGTCCGCCTCGGCGGGCTGCAGCGGCATGACCACGATCCGCTCCACGCCTTCGTTGGAAACCTCGCCCGCCGGGCGCACGGTCTCTTCCCGCGCGGTCACCGCATGGGCAAGGGCCAGGCGTTCGATCGTCAGGTCGTAGCCGATCGCGCCCACCACGGGGGCGAGGGCCAGAATGCCGACAGCCCAGGTCAGATAACGGTACATCGAGGCTCCGAGGCGAATGCGCCAGATGTTGCAATTGCCCCCACGAACGTCAACCCATGACATGGTTGGGGGTTCCTTGCGCCATTTGCATTCGACGTCAGGGAAAACCGTGGTTGACCTCGATCTCCCCGACGATCGCGGCGTTGAAGTCCGGCAGCGCCGCCGCCGGGATCCAATATTCCAGGTGCTCGCGCCCCCCCGCCGGCTGGGGCCGGTAGCGGTCGAGATAATCGCGCCGCACCTCGAAGCGGGTGACGAAGCCCAGGCCGCTGGCCGGCACGTTCCAGTCCCGCGCGATCTTGATCGCATAGGCCTCGGAGAGGACGGGATAGAAGATCGGCTGGTCCGCCAGCCGAGGCGGAAAGGCGCGCATGCCGGCGGCCCGGATCAGGTCCAGCTCCGCCGGCCCGACCGGGCGCCACAGGGTTACGGTTGCCCCGGCCATGGCCGCCTCACGCCGTTTCGCGCTGGATGAAGCCGGGCGCGGGCACGTCCTCCGCCGGCCGGCTGTCGATGCCGCCGACGATGGCGGCCGGCGGGCCGAGGCGGCAGGCGGCGACCAATTCGTCCAGCACCGCCGCCTCGCCCCGGGCCAGCACTTCGACCGTGCCGTCCAGCCGGTTGCGCACCCAGCCGTCAAGGCCGAGCAGGCGCGCCTTGCCGGCGGCGAAATGGCGATAGCCGACGCCCTGCACCCGGCCGGAAATGATCAGGCGGATCGTTTTCATGCCCTGCACTCTCCAAAGCAAAAGGCCCCGGCGGTTCGCGCCGGGGCCCTTCGATCACAACAGGTCCTGCGCTCACTCGAATTCGAGGATCACCTGGTCGACGGCGAAACTGTCGCCCTTCTTGCCCTTGACCTTGGCCACCTTGCCGTCGCGTTCCGCCTTGAGGACGTTTTCCATCTTCATGGCTTCGACGACCGCGAGGGTCTGGCCCGCCTTCACCTCTTCGCCCTCGCTCACATTGATCGAGACGATCAGTCCCGGCATCGGGCAGAGCAGGAACTTCGAGGTATCCGGCGGCAGCTTCACCGGCATCAGGGCGGCGAGCTGGGCCGCGCGCGGCGTGCGCACGGACACCACCACCTCGGCGCCCGAATGGAACAGGCGGAAGCCCTCGCCCTTCTTCTCGACCTGGACGATGACCGGCTTGCCGTTCACCGAACCGCGCAGCAGCTTCGAGCCCGGCACCCAATCGGTGCGGACCGCGAGCAGCCGGCCGCCGAAGGTGACGTCATAGCCGCCCTCGGCATTCTCGACCGAGACGCTGCGCTTGTCGTCGCCGACCTGGACCACATACTCGGTCTGGAGCTTGCGGCCGTGGTTGGTCAACTGGCCCGAGATCCGGATCTCGCGCTCCTGGGTGCGGCGATGCAGGGCGATCGCCGCCGCCGTCAGATTGTCGAGCGCCAGGGCATCGACCGTGCCGCCCGAGAAACCGTCGGGGAATTCCTCGGCGATGAAGCCGGTGGTCAGGCGGCCCGAGCGGAAGCGCTCGTGCCCGAGCACCGCCGAGACGAAGCTGATGTTGTGGCTGATGCCGCGAATGTAGAAGGCGTCCAGCGCCGCGCGCTGGGCGTCGATCGCCTGTTCGCGGGTCGGCGCATGGGTGCACAGCTTCGCGATCATCGGGTCGTAGAACATCGAGATCTCGGCCCCGGCGAACACGCCCGTGTCGTTGCGGACGATGACGCCATTGCCGTCCGGCCCTTCCGCCGGCGGATCGTAATGGGTCAGCCGGCCGATCGAGGGCAGGAAGCCGCGGGTCGGGTCTTCGGCATAGACGCGGGATTCGATCGCCCAGCCATTGATGCCGATGTCTTCCTGTTTGATCGCCAGCGTCTCGCCATAGGCGACGCGGATCATCTGCTCGACGAGGTCGATGCCGGTGATCAGTTCGGTGACCGGGTGTTCCACCTGGAGACGGGTGTTCATCTCGAGGAAGTAGAAGTTGCGCTCGCCGTCGACGATGAATTCCACCGTGCCGGCGCTGTCGTAGTCCACTTCCTTGGCCAGGGCGACCGACTGTTCGCCCATGGCCTTGCGGGTGGCTTCGTCCAGGAACGGGCTCGGGGCTTCCTCGATCACCTTCTGGTTGCGGCGCTGGATCGAGCATTCGCGCTCGTTCACATAGACCACGTTGCCGTGCTTGTCGCCCAGCACCTGGATCTCGATGTGGCGGGGCGAGGTCACGAACTTCTCGATGAAGACGCGGTCGTCGGCGAACGACGAACGGGCTTCATTGGTCGCGGACTGGAAGCCCTCGCGGGTTTCCGCCTCGTTCCAGGCGATGCGCATGCCCTTGCCGCCGCCGCCGGCGGACGCCTTGATCATGACCGGATAGCCGATTTCCTGGGCGATCTTCACCGCCTCGTCGGTATCCTTGATGACGCCGAGATAGCCGGGGACGGTGTTGACGCCGGCCGCGGCCGCCAGCTTCTTACTCTCGATCTTGTCGCCCATGGCGCCGATGGCGCGCACGTTCGGCCCGATGAACTTGATGCCATGCGCTTCGAGTGCCGCGCAGAAGTTCGCCTTTTCCGACAGGAAGCCATAGCCGGGGTGAACGGCTTCGGCGCCGGTATCGAGGCAGGCCTTCACGATCCGGTCGATGATCAGATAGGACTCGGCCGCCGGCGGGGCGCCGACATGCACGGCCTCGTCCGCCATTTCGACGTGGAGCGCATCGGCATCCGCATCGGAATAGACGGCGACCGTCTTGATGCCCATCTTGCGGGCGGTCTTGATGACGCGGCAGGCGATCTCGCCGCGGTTCGCGATCAGGATCTTCTTGAACATCTTTGAACCCACCAACCGGTCAGAGCGGAATATTGTCGTGTTTCTTGGCCGGGACCTGGATCTCCTTGTTACGGAGCATCGCAAAGGCCCGCGCCACACGACGGCGGGTCGAATGAGGCATGATCACCTCGTCGATGAAGCCGCGGTTCGCCGCCTTGAACGGGCTGGCGAAATTGGCGGCATATTCGGCCGTCCGCGCCGCGATCTTTTCCGCGTCGCCGATCTCGGTGCGGAAGATGATCTCGACCGCGCCCTTGGCGCCCATCACCGCGATTTCGGCGGTCGGCCAGGCATAGTTGACGTCGCCGCGCAGGTGCTTGGACGACATGACGTCATAGGCGCCGCCATAGGCCTTGCGGGTGATCACGGTCACCTTCGGCACCGTCGCCTCGGCATAGGCGAAGAGCAGCTTGGCGCCGTGCTTGATGATGCCGCCGTATTCCTGCGCCGTGCCGGGCAGGAAGCCGGGGACGTCCACCAGGGTCAGGATCGGGATGTTGAAGGCGTCGCAGAAGCGCACGAAGCGCGCCGCCTTGCGGGAGCTGTCGATGTCCAGGCAGCCGGCCAGCACCATCGGCTGGTTGGCGACGATGCCGACGGTCGAGCCTTCGAGACGGGCGAAGCCGGTGATGATGTTCTTGGCGAAGGCCGGCTGGATCTCGAAGAAATCGCCTTCGTCGACGATCTTCGCGATCAGTTCCTTCATGTCGTAGGGCTTGTTCGGGTTGGCCGGGACCAGGGTGTCCAGGCTGTTCTCGATCCGCTCCACATCGTCGAAGAAGGGCCTGACCGGCGGCTTTTCCTTGTTCGACAGGGGCAGGAAGTCGAACAGGCGGCGGGTTTCGTACAGCGCCTCGACGTCATTCTCGAAGGCATTGTCGGCGACCGACGACTTGGCGGTATGGGTGACGGCGCCGCCCAGCTCTTCCTGGGTGACGATTTCCTGGGTCACGGTCTTCACCACGTCGGGGCCCGTGACGAACATGTAGGAACTGTCCTTCACCATGAAGATGAAGTCGGTCATGGCGGGGGAATAGACCGCGCCGCCGGCGCAGGGCCCCATGATGACCGAGATCTGCGGAATGACGCCCGAGGCATCGACATTGCGCAGGAAGACGTCGGCATAGCCGCCGAGGGAGGCGACGCCTTCCTGGATGCGGGCGCCGCCCGAATCGTTGAGGCCGATCACCGGCGCGCCGACCTTCAGGGCCATGTCCATGATCTTGCAGATCTTGGTGGCGTGGGATTCGGACAGCGAGCCGCCGAAGACCGTGAAATCCTGCGAGAAGACGAAGACCTGGCGGCCGTTGATGGTGCCCCAGCCGGTCACCACGCCGTCGCCGGCGACCTTCTGCTCCGCCATCCCGAAATCGGAACAGCGGTGCTCGACGAACATGTCGTATTCCTCGAAGGAACCGGCGTCGAGGAGGAGTTCGACGCGTTCGCGCGCGGTCAGCTTGCCCTTGGCATGCTGCGCGTCGATACGCTTCTGCCCGCCACCGAGACGGGCCTCTTCACGCTTTTTTTCGAGCTGGCGGAGAATATGGTGCATCAGACCCCCCAAGAACCGCGCCGGTCGGCCGGCTACGGTGCGGCAACGCGCTATAGTGCCGCGGACGCGAAAGACTGGGGTCTGTTATCATCAAATAGTCGCACGTTCCAGTGCGACGGATAGGGGGCTTGCGGCCGGCGACAAAATTGTTGCATGCCCCCCGCACGCCCCGCCGTCAGGCGTGCAGCAGGCCGAAGAAACGATGGGCATGGCCGAGATCCGCCCGCTGGCGGGCGGCGCGGTCCGCCGCTTCGGCGTCCTCGCCCCATTTCTCCGTCTGGTAGTCGTCGTCGACCCGGCTCGCCTGCCAGGCGTCGTCGAGCGCCAATTCGCCCTCGGCGACCGCGAGCGCCAGGACCAGGGAGCCGAGAATGCCGACCAGCGTGTGCAGGGCGGCCAGTTCCGCGTCGGCCCGGCGATCGAGGGCGGCGGCCATGCGCGCGACCACCGCCGCGTCCTGGGCGATGGGCATCAGGCCGGCGGTCACCCGCAATGCGAGATCGAAGCGCCGGCCCGCCCACTCGATCCAGGGGTCCCAGGCCGCGGCCTGGCGGGCGACCAGATCGTCCGGCTCGACGGCCCGGTAGCACAGGAGGTCGGTGCCGGCGTAATGGGCCAGTTCCGCGACCACGTCCGGCCGGAGATCGGCCACCCGGTCCACCGCTGTATTGGCATAGCGGGTGAGCACCAGGGCCTCGGCCTTGAAGTCCGCCGGCTGTTCGTTCCATTCGGCCGCGATCGCTTCCGCCAGGGCCCGGGTCGGCACCACCAGGGGGCGCTTGGCCGGGCTGCGCATCGGCTTGCCGTCCAGGGCGATGGCGAAGCCGCCGGCCGTCTCGACCGCTTCGGCCTGTTTCCAGAAACGCTTCATTCGTCCAGTTCCGCAAAGACATCCGCCCCGGCCGTGGCATCGAAGCCGAGGAGCTTGAAACTTTCCACCATGTGGTGCGGCAGTTCGGCCGTCACCGTCAGGCGGCCGCCGTCCGGGTGGGCGATGTCGATCGCCCTGGCATGCAGGTGCAGCTTGCGGCTGACCCCGCCGGTGAGGAAAGCCTCGGCCCCGCCGTATTTGCCGTCACCGACGATGGGGGTGCCGAGGAAAGCGGCATGGGCGCGCAACTGGTGGGTCCGCCCGGTCAGCGGCCGCATCGCCAGCCAGCCGACCCGCCCGCCCGCCTGTTCGACCACGGCGTAATAGGTGACGGCGCGCTTTGCGTCGTCATCGTCTTCCGGATGGGTGACGGCGCGCATCTTCTCGTGGCCGGCCGGGCCTTCCTTCGCCAGGGCCAGGTTGATCCGGCCGCGCGCGGGCCGGGGCACGCCGGCCACCAGCGCCCAATAGGTCTTGGCCGCATCGCGGGCGCGGAACGCCTTGGTCAGGGCCGATGCCGCCAGCCGGTCGCGCGCCAGGACCAGCACGCCGGAAGTATCCTTGTCCAGCCGGTGCACCAGTTTCGGCCGTTCCGCCGCGCCGAAGCGGAGCGCGTCCAAGGCGGCATCGAGATGGGCGTCGTTGAGGCCGCTGCCGCCCTGGACCGCGAGGCCCGGCGGCTTGTTGATCACGATCACCCGGTCGTCGCGATGGATGATGGCTTTCTTCAGCGACGCGGCGATTTCGGCCAGCTTGCCGGTCAGGGGCGGCGGGCCGTCGGCCTTGGGGGCGGTGGGTTTCGGCGCCTCGCCCAGGGGCGGCACGCGGATCTCGTCGCCGGTCGCCAGGCGGTCGGCCGCCTTCACCCGCCCGCCGTTGACCCGGACCTGGCCGGTGCGGAGCAATTTCTCCAGTCGGCCGTGGCCGAGGTCGGGATAATGGCGCTTGAACCAGCGGTCCAGGCGCATGTCCGCATCCGCCGCCTCGACCTTGCGCAGAACCACCGTGCTCATGATGCCACAACCTGCCTGACCAACCAGAAACCGACCACCAGCGCCCCGATCGACAGGACCACCGACGCGGCGACATAGAGCGCCGCCGCCCCCGCCTCGCCCCGCGCCCACAGCCCATAGGCATCGAGCGAGAAGGCGGAAAAGGTGGTGAAACCGCCCAGCACCCCGGTCATCAGGAACAGGCGCGCCGGATCGTCGCCCGCACGCGCCGCGAACAGGGCCGCGAGGGCGCCCATGACCAGGCTGCCGGACAGGTTGACCGCGAGCGTGCCATAGGGAAAGCCGGCCCCGAGCGCCGCCTGTGCCAGCCGCGCCACCGCGAGGCGCAGCACCGACCCCGCAGCACCACCCACCGCCACCAGTACATAGGGGCCCATCGTCTCACCTCATCCATCGCCGGGACTGACCTTGCCGCCGGGCGCGCAAGCTAGCGAGGCCAGCGCCACGGGGCAAGCCGTACCGGAAATCGGCACGCCACAGGGTGGCGCGAACCGCGGCAAAAATAAATGCGCAGCCCTCCCCCCCTTCCCCGCCCTGCGGAATGAACGTTCATTCCGCAGGGCCGTCAGCCGATCAGGGCGCGGAAGCCGGCCGCGGCCAGGATGCCGGTGGCGATTGCCGCGATCATGGGCAGGCGCCAGGCGGCCAGGATCACGGCGAACCCGGCCAGGGTTTCGGCCCAGCCGGTGGTGAGCAGCGTCGGCGCCACGATGGCGGCGAGGACGGCGGGCGGCATCGCCTCGAGACCGGCGGCGAGCCGGCCGCGGAAACGGAAGCCCGCAGGCAGCAGCAGCCCGCACAGCCGGGGCAAGGCGGTCGCCGCCGCCATGGCGAGAATGGCGAGCACGGTGTGCAGGTCGAGGCTCATGACGCTTCCCTCGCCCCCGGCACCGGCCGGAGCATGGCGAGCAGAACCCCGGCCAGCGCCCCGGCCATGATCGACCAGGGACCGGGATAGAGGGCATCGACCAGGGCGGCGGTACCGGCGCTGGCCGGCACGATGGCGGCAAAGCCGGGCCGGGCGCGGAAGCCCAGAATCAGGACGATGAAAATGGCGATGAAGGTAAAGTCGAGGCCCAGCGCCTTCGGATCGCGCAGCAGGCTGCCCAGGGCCGCCCCGGCCAGGGTCGCCGCCACCCAGGACAGGTAGAAGACCACGGTCAGCCCGGCATAGAAGGCGGGCGTCAGCGGGTGGCGCGCCGCCCGCGCCTCGGCGAAGGCCCAGGATTCGTCGACCATCAGGAGCAGGGCGAGAGGGCGGAGCCAGCGCGGGAACAGCCCGAGGTGGCGAACCAGCGACAGGCTCATCAAGCCGTGGCGCAGGTTGACCACCAGGGCCGTCAGCCCCAGCGCCAGCCAGGGCGCCGGCGCGGACCAGGAGTCCAGGGCCACGAATTGCGACGCCCCGGCAAAGACCAGGGCCGACATCAGGCCGCTTTCAAGCGCGCTCAAGCCCTTGTCGACGGCCAGCGCGCCGATCAGCAGGGCAAAGGGCACAGCCGCGGCGATCGCCGGGAAGACCGTGGTCAGCCCGTCGCGGAATTCGGTCCAGGGGGTGGGGGTGTCGGGTCCTGTCGTCATCGCCCGATCATGGCGGCGCCGGCATCGCCGGTCTTGGACAAAAGTGCCGGCGGCGAACCTTGTGGAGAAAGACGGCGTTTGGCGCTTTCATGGCCTGGGCAAACCGCGAGGACAAGGACCATGGACAGGGACACGGCCCTCCGGCTGGACGGCATGGCCGCCGGCATCATCGGCCAATTGGACGGGCTTGCCTTCTACATGAAGCAGAACCTGCCGGCGGCGGCGTACCAAAGCAATGTGAAGCCGATCGCCCACGCCCTGGCCGAATTGTTCGAATTCCGCCAGGGTCTATACGGCGTGTTTCCGGACATCCTGCCCAGGGAACTCGACCCCGCCCGATGCGCGATCTAGGCTGAATGACAGGTGGCGGGAGTCAAGCCTCCGGCGCGATGGAATAGCTGGTGCTCCGTCCACCGGCCGGGTCCTTCACGAGTATCCCCCGCTCAACCAGATCATTGATGTCGCGCAGCGCCGTGTCCGGCGAGGTCTTGGCGATCTTCGCCCATTTGGAACTGGTCAGCTTGCCCTCGAACCCGTCGAGCAGCCGGTTGACCATCATGCGCTGCCGTTCGTTCAGGGGCTGGGCGACCAGCCTCTCCCACACCCGTGCCTTGTGCATGACGCCGGCAAGGATCGCTTCGGAACCGTCGAACGCCCGGTCCAGGCAGCCGATGAACCACAGCAACCACGGCGTGATGTCCAGATCGCCGCGCTGGGTCGCTTCCAGCATGTCGTAATAGGCTTTGCGCTCGGTCCTGATCTGGGCCGACATGCTGTAGAAGCGTTGCGGCGTGCCCTCGGCCCTCGCAAGGGCCAGATCGGCAATAGCGCGGGCGATACGCCCGTTGCCGTCATCGAACGGATGGATGGTCACGAACCACAGATGGGCGATCGCGGCCTTGAGCACCGGATCGGGATCGGCACTCTCGAACCAATTGAGGAACCGGGCCATCTCCGTATCCAGCCGCGCGGCTGCCGGCGCCCGATAATGGACACGCTCGCGTCCCATCGGACCCGACACGACTTGCATGGGGCCGGTGGCATCGTCACGCCATGCGCCGACCGTGATGCGGGCCATGCCGCTGCGCCCGGTGGGAAAGAGGGCGGCGTGCCAGCCGAACAGCCGTTCGGTGGTCAGGGGTTTTGCGTAGTTCCGGGTCGCATCGAGCATCATCTCGACAACGCCTTCGACATTGCGATCCGCTGGAACCAATCCGCCGATGTCCATGCCCAGACGCCGGGCGATGGAAGAGCGGACCTGACCCTTGTCCAGTATCTCGCCCTCGATCTCGCTGGACTTCAGGACATCCTCGGTCAGGGCATGAAGTACGGCCTCTTCCTGCAACGGAAAGCCCAGCGCCTCCATGCGCCCGATCAGCCGCCCCTGTCGATGACGCATGGCGGCCAGAGGCCGGGCGATCCGTTCATCGCTCCAGCGCAAATTCGGCCAGTCGCTGCGTCCGTGGATATAGGCCATAATCACCGCACCCGTTGCGGAGATTCATGCCGCCATTCTCCGCAGGAGGCAAGGATCATCTCCGCATCCCATGCGGGGAATGGCATTGCCGTTCACGCAAAGTCCCGTTTCCCAAGCGGCAGCCGGCCGAGTGCCCGGGGCCGCCTGGCGATCATCCGCCCTCCCCGCCGGCCGCATTGCCGGCCATGGCCGCCGCCAGCCAGTGCCGCAAGCGGGCGGTGTTGCGGTCGCCCCAGCTGGCCTGGGGGGCACGCAGGGCATAGGTGCCGAGGCTGATGTCGGTTTCCAGCACCTCGACCAGGCGCCCGGCGGCAAGGTCGTCGCCGACCAGCAGGGCGTTGGCCAGCGCAATGCCCTGGCCCTGCAAGGCGGCCTCGACCGCCGCATCCGCGTGCCACAGCCGGGGCCCGTGCAGGGCCGGCACCGGGTCCAGCCCGGCCAGCGCCAGCCATTGGCGCCATTGCTCGCGGCTTTCCTCGTGGATCAGGGGGGCGGCGGCCATATCGGCGGGGCCGGCGAAGGGGCCGCGGCGGGCGACGAAGGTCGGGCTCGCCACCGGGAAGAAGCGGGGCGCCAGCAATGCCGCCAGGGTCGTGCCCGGCTGGCCGCGCAGGTTGAAGCCGATCTCGGCATCGGCCTCGCCCCGGGCGAAATCGGGCGAACGGTCGGTCGGCTGCAACACGATCTCGACCCCCGGGAGCGCGGCCTCCAGGGCGGAAAGGCGCCGGGTCAGCCAGCGGACCGCAAGGCCCGGCACGCAGAAGATGCGCATCTCGCCGGCGCCGCCCTTCGGCGACAGTTCTTCCGTCGCGGCGGCGATCAGGTCGAAGCCTTGCGCGATCGCCTCGAAATAGCGCCGGCCCTCGGGGGTCAGCGCGATGCCCCGGCCGTCGCGCTCGGTCAGGCGGACGCCGGCCCAATCCTCGAGATTGCGCAGGTGGCGGCTGATCACCGTGTGGGAGACATTGAGATCGTCGCCGGCACGGCGCGTGCCGCCCAGGCGGGCGACCGCCTCGAAGGCACGCAGGGCGACGAGCGGGGGCAGACGGCGGGACAAGGCGGGACCGGCAGCGGGAATCGTATCGCCCGACCTTACACCCGGCCCCTCACGCGCGCCATCCGTCCCCCGCCAGGGCGCCGAAGAGATCGTCCTCGCGGCACAGCGCGCTGACCCGGCCGTCGGCCGCCAGCACCACGGGCAGGCCGCTGGCCCGGCGCAGTTCGACCACCTCGCGCAGCAGCAGGTCGGGCGGCGCCAGGACGAGGGCGCCCGCCGGCGGCAGTTCCCCCGCCGCATGGGGCCAGAGCGGGCACGCCGCCCCCGCCAGCCGGGCGGCCAGCGCCTGCCCCGCCCCGTCAAGGGCGAGATGCAGGCCGCGCCCGGCATCGAGCACGACGTCCCCCTCGATCCGGGGCAGGTCGCCGATCGCGGTCGCCAGGCCGCCGGCGCGGAGAATGTTCAGCGGGTTCATGTGACGGACGAATTCCCGCACGTAATCGTCGGCGGGGCGCAGCACGATGTCTTCCGGCGTGCCGGCCTGGACGATGCGCCCGCCCTCGAGGATGGCGATCTGATTGCCGAGCTTCAGCGCCTCGTCCAGATCGTGGCTGACGAAGATGATCGTCTTCTTCAGATTGCGCTGAAGGTCCAGCAATTCGTCCTGTAACCGGGTGCGGATCAGGGGGTCGAGGGCCGAGAACGGCTCGTCCATCAGCAGGATGTCGGCATCGGTGGCGAAGGCCCGGGCGAGGCCGACGCGCTGCTGCATGCCGCCGGACAATTCGCTGGCGTATTTGTCGGCCCAGCGGTCGAGGGCGACGAGTTTCAGCTTCCCGTCGACGATGCGGCGGCGTTCCGCCGGCTTCATGCCGCGCAGTTCGAGGCCGAGGCCGACATTCTCCCGCACCGTGCGCCAGGGCAGCAGGGCGAATTGCTGGAACACCATGGCGATGCGGGTGGTGCGCATGCGGCGCAGCGTCTTCGCATCGCAGGCGGCGATATCGACCTGGCGCTCGCCGTCGGCGACCAGGACCTTGCCGCGCGAGATTTTGTTGAGGCCGTTCACGGCGCGCAGCAAGGTCGATTTGCCGGACCCGGACAACCCCATGAGGACGCAGATCTCCCCCGCCCTCACCTTCAGGCTGGCGCGGGAAACGCCGACGATGACGCCGGTCGCGGCCAGGATATCCTCGCGCGTGCCGCCGGCATCCATGCGCCGGGTCGCCTCGGCGATGGCGCCGGGATCGGCGCCGAAGAGAATATCGACCGCCTGGAATTCGACCGCCGCCATCTCAGCGCCCCTTCGGCCGGTCCGGCTGGCGGCACACCCGGTCGAGGATGATGGCAAGGACGACGATGGCGAGGCCGGCCTCGAACCCCATGGCGACCCGGACCGAATTGAGCGCCCGCACCACCGGCACCCCCAGCCCGCCGGCACCGACCAGCGCCGCGATCACCACCATGGACAGGGACAGCATGATGCATTGGGTCAGGCCCGCCATGATCGTGGGCAGGGCATGGGGCAATTCGATCTTCAGCAGAAGCTGGGTGCGCGAGGCGCCGAATGCCTCCCCCGCCTCGACCAGGGTTTTCGGCACGGCGGAAATGCCGAGATAAGTCAGGCGGATCGGCGCCGGCAGGGCGAAGACGATGGTCGAGATCAGCCCCGGCACGGCGCCGAGGCCGAAGAGCACCAATGTCGGGATCAGGTAGACGAAGGTCGGCAGGGTCTGCATCAGGTCCAGGATGGGACGCAGGGCATTATAGAGCCAGGGCCGCCGCGCCGCCGCGATGCCGACCGGCACGCCGATCGCCATCGACGCCATGGTCGCGAAGACGACGAGGGAGAGGGTCTCCAGCGTCTCCTTCCAATAGCCCTGGTTGAGAATGAAGAGCAGCGCAAGCGCGACGAAAAGCGACAGCCGCCACGACCGCCGCAGGGCGAAGGCCAGCCCGGCCAGGACGAGAATGAGGAGAAGCGGCGGCGTGCCGGTCAGCAGCGCGGTGAACCCGTCGACGACCGCGCTCACCGTGTCCGAGAACCAGTCGAAGAAATCGAGGCTGTAATCCTTGATGAAATTGACCGCCGCCTCGATCCCCTTGCCGACCGGAATCTTGTGGTCGACAAGCCACTGCGTAACCTCGTCCATCGCCGCCCCCACCGCCCGAAACGCGCCGCCCGAAACGCGCGGTCAGAGGCCGAGGCCGGCCTTCACCGCGGCAAGCCCGGGCTTGCCGTCGATCGTCGCGACCCCGTCGAGCCAGCCGTCCAGCGTCGCCGGATGGGCCTTCAGCCAGGCGGCGGCGGCCTTTTCCGGGTCCTCGCCGTCGTTGAGGATGGCGCCCATCATCTCGTTCTCGAGGGTGAGGGTGAATTTCAGGTTGGCGATCAGCTTGCCGGCGTTCGGACAATCGGCGACATAGCCGGCGCGGGTATTGGTATAGATGGTGGCGCCGCCGTAATTCGGGCCGAAGACGTCGTCGCCGCCATCGAGATATTTCATGGCGAATTTGGCGTTCATCGGGTGCGGCTCCCAGCCGAGGAAGACGATGCCGCGGTCCTTACGCGTCGCCTTCTCCACCTCCGCCAGCATGCCCTGCTCGCTGGATTCGACCAGCGAGAAGCCCTTGAGGCCGAATTTGTCGCCCGCGATCATGTCCAGGATCAGGCGGTTGCCGTCGTTGCCCGGCTCGATGCCGTAAATCCTGCCCTCGAGCTGGTCCTTGAAGGCGGCGATATCGGCAAAGGATTTCAGGCCCTTGTCATAGAGATAGGCCGGCACCGCCAGGGTGTATTTGGCACCTTCGAGGTTCACGCCGACGACATCGACCGACTTGTCGTCGACATAGGGGCGGAGGTCCGCCTCCATGGTCGGCATCCAGTTGCCGAGGAAGACGTCGATATCCTTCGACTTCATCGAGGCATAGGTGACCGGCACCGACAGCACCTGGGTCTTCGGCTCATAGCCGAGCGCCTTCAGCACCACCGAGGCGGCGGCAGTGGTCGCGGTGATGTCGGTCCAGCCGACATCGGCGAAGCGGACGGTCTTGCAGGCGGCGGGTTCGGCCGCGCGTGCGTGGCCTGCGGCGGTGACGGCAAGGCCGGATACGGCCAGGGCGATAAGGCTCTTGCGCAGCATCGATCGATCTCCGGGAACGGGAATTCACCACCATTGAACGGATATTCAAAACCGATGCCGCCCGGTTGTCATCATGATTTTTCTTTGAATAATTCGACAAATCTGCCCAGATTTTGGGCATCCGGAAGCCCCTGGCCGGATCGCCGCAAAGGCATATTGAACGGCCATTCAATCGGTGGAATCCTGACCTGCCGGAACCTTGAGGAGAAGCGATGTCGCGCATGGAGCCAGAGGACGTCCGCCGCCGCCAGTTGATCGAGACGACGATCGAGACCATGGCGGACGCGGGCTTCGTCGGCACGACGCTCGGCCAGATCGCCCGCCGGGCCGGGGTTTCCCCCGGCCTGGTCGCGCATTATTTCGGCGACAAGGACGGCCTGCTGGAAGCGACGCTGCGCCATCTCGCCCGCCGCGTCGGCCGGCGCACCGCCGCCTGCCTGGCGGCCGCGACCAGCGCCCGCGCCCGGGTCCAGGCGGTGATCGACGCCAACCTGGCGCCGGAGGAATTCGACCGCCAGACCTGCACCGTCTGGCTGGCCTTCTGGGGGCAGGTGATCCATTCGCCGCGCCTGAAGCGCATCCAGCACGTCTACCAGCAGCGCATGCTGTCGAACCTGCGCCACCCCCTCAAGGAACTCCTGCCATCCCATCAGGCGGAACGGCTGGCGCTTGCCGTCGCCGCCGTGATCGACGGGCTGTGGCTGCGCGCGACCCTGTCCGGCTCGGACGAGACCGACAGCGCGACGGCACGCGCCATCGCCACCGGCTTCGTCGACAGCCAATTGGCGCAATTGCGCCGGCCGCCGCCGGCCGCCCCGCCCGGCCACCATATCGCCGGCCGCGCGCTGGCGGCGGGCGGGCGCGGCGCCCTGGCCGAGGCGGTGGCCGCCGGCCGGCTGGCCCTTGGCGAGGGCGGCGCCGGCACGGCCCGGGAGCGGGCCCGCGCGCTTTTCGCCGCCGCCGCCCGCCTCCGCGCCGAGGCCGACAGTATCGCCGCCCAAGAAAGCCGCCAGGGCGGCCGCGCCGTCGCCGCCTGCCTCGACGATGCCGCCGCCGCCCTCGACCTGCTGGAACAGGGCGCGGAACTGGCGCTGCGCCTGAACGACGCCGGGCCACGCCGGCCGTTCGGCGTCATCGCCGGCGCGGACGGCGGCCACCGCCCCTTCTACACCGCCTGCCGCCACGCGGCGCTGGCGATCGCCGGCGGCAATGCCCTGGTCCATGTGGCGGCGCCGGGCACGGCGCCGGCCGCCCTCGCCCTGGTCCGCGCCCTGGAGGCGGCGGGGCTGCCGCCGGGGATCGTCAATATCGTGCTCGGGACCGGGCGCGGCCTGAACCGGCAGGCGGGAATTGCCGCCCGGATCGAGCCGCCCCCGGGCGAAATCGTCCTCGTCCTGCTCGATGCCGGCGCCGCCGGGGCCGCGCAGGCCGCCCGCGACCTGCTGTGCGCCCGGGGCGACGGCGCCCGCCTTCGCATCGTCGAGATGCCGGCCGATCCGGACGGCCTGGACGGGGCCGCCGCGGTCGGCCTTTACGGCAGCGACGCGGCGGCGGCCCGGCGCCTTGCCGCGCGGATCGCGGCGCCCCTGGTCTGGGTCGGCGGGGCGCCGCCGGCGGGCCCCGCCCTCGATTTTGCCGGGGTCGCCGCCTTCACCCGCCCCGCCCCCATCCTGTCCCCGGCCGAGGCCGGCACCACCGTCGAGGCCTGACCATGCCCGCCAGCGATACCTTCGATTACATCATCGTCGGCGCCGGGTCCGCCGGCTGCGTGCTGGCCAGCCGCCTCAGCGAAGCGGGCACGAACAGCGTCCTCATCCTCGAATACGGCGGTTCCGACCGCTCGATCTTCATCCGGATGCCGAGCGCGCTGTCGATCCCGATGAACATGGCGAAATACAACTGGTTCTACGAGACCGAGCCGGAGCCCCACCTGGGCGGGCGGCGCATGCATACGCCGCGGGGCAAGGTGGTGGGCGGCTCGTCGTCGATCAACGGCATGGTCTATGTCCGCGGCAACCCCCTCGACTTCGACCGCTGGGATGCGGAGGGGGCCAGCGGCTGGTCCTATGCCAATGTCCTGCCCTATTTCAAGCGGGCGGAGGGCCGGGGCGAGGGCGGCGACGCCTATCGCGGCGGCGACGGGCCGCTGCACACTTCCTATGGAACGCTGCGCAACCCTCTCTACCGGGCCTGGATCGAGGCGGCGAAACAGGCCGGCTATCCCGAGACGGGCGACATCAACGGTTACCAGCAGGAAGGCTTCGGCCGGATGGACATGACGACCTGGCGCGGCCGGCGCTGGAGTGCGGCCGATGCCTATCTGAAGCCGGCGCTGCGCCGGAAGAACATCGAGTTGCGCCAGCACGCCCTGGCCACCCGCATCCTGTTCGAGGGCCGGCGCGCCACCGGCATCGCCTATCGCCGCGACGGGCAGGAGGTCGAGGTGCGGGCCCGGCGCGAGGTGATCCTGGCCGGCGGGCCGATCAATTCGCCGCAACTCCTGAAACTGTCCGGGGTCGGGCCGGGGGCGGAACTGGGCGACCACGGCATCGCCGTGCACCACCACCTGCCGGGCGTCGGCGAAAACCTGCAGGACCACCTGGAATTCTATTTCCAGATGGCTTGCACCAAGCCGGTTACACTCTATTCCAGCCAGGGCTTCGTCGCCAAAGCCTTGGTCGGCCTGCGCTGGCTGCTGCGCCACGACGGGCTGGGCGCCACCAATCATTTCGAAAGCTGCGGCTTCATCCGCAGCCGGGCGGGCATCCGCTATCCCGACATCCAATATCATTTCCTGCCGCTGGCGGTTTCCTATGACGGCAATGCGCTGGCGACCGAGCACGGCTTCCAGGCCCATGTCGGCCCCATGCGCAGCAAGAGCCGGGGCTGGGTGCGGCTGCGCTCCGCCGATGCCCGGGACAAGCCCCGGGTCTTCTTCAACTACCTGAGCCACGAGGACGACTGGGCGGAGATGCGCGCCTGCGTGCGCCTGACCCGGGAGATTTTCCAGCAGCCGGCCTTCGCCCCCTATCGCGGGCGGGAAATCCAGCCGGGCGCCGACATCGCCGGCGATGTCGCGATCGACGCCTTCATCCGCGACAAGGTGGAAAGCGCCTATCACCCCTCGTGCAGTTGCAAGATGGGCCGGCCGGACGATCCGATGGCGGTGGTCGACCCGGAAACCCGGGTGATCGGCCTCGATGGCCTGCGCGTCGTCGACAGTTCGATCATGCCCTCGGTCACTACCGGCAACCTGAACGCCCCGACCATCATGATCGGCGAGCGCGCCTCCGACCTGATCCTGGGCCGGCCCCTGCTGCCGCCCTCGAACGCGCCCTATTATGTCGCATCGAACTGGCAGGGCGCGCAGCGCTAGGATTTCCCCGTCGTCGCCTTCATTCGACCATATTCGGGGGCTAAAGGTTCAAGACTGAGCCTTTCCTGCCCCTAACCCCAGAAAGATCGGGGCCGGAAAGATCGACGACCCCCTTGCGGTTGATCCAACAACGAAAGGAGATCGCCATGGTTGCCACCATTGCCGATGCCGAACAGGCCATCCAGGCTGCGATCATCAAGGTGCAGGCTCTCGGGGAAATCCCCAATCGTCCCGTGGTCATCGATACGGCGGTGAAACGCCTGATGATGGCCGATACCGAAGAGGCGGACGCCCGCGACCTCGTCGCCCGCGCCGTCACCGCCATGCGCCAGCGCGGCGTGCTGCATGCCCATGAAGGGCCCTACAACATCTGGACCATCACCGAAGCCGGCCACGCCTGAACCGCCGCCTTCCCCGACCTTGGGGCTGGATCATCCAGCCCCAAGATCCGCGCGACAATTCATCCCTTGCGCGCCGCCCCCTTTGCGGGTCAAGGTCCGCCCGGACCCGAAGGGAGCCGGCCATGATCGAGACCAGCGCGCCGATCGTCACCCCGATCGTTACGACCGTTGCCGCCAGCCCGGCGCATGGCTTCAGCAAGCGGCCCCTGCCCGCCATCCGGCTGCTCGCCGGCTTCGGCGTCGTCGGCGATGCGCATTCTGGGGTTACGGTGCAGCACCGCTCGCGCGTGGCGCGCAACCGCATGCAGCCGAACCTGCGCCAGGTCCACCTGATCCACGGCGAACTGCATGACGAATTGCTCGGCCTCGGCTTTGCCGTCGCGCCGGCTGAGCTTGGCGAGAATGTCACCACCCGCGGCCTCGACCTGCTGGCCCTGCCGCGCGGCACCCGGCTTCGCCTCGGGCCCGCGGCGGTGGTCGAACTCACCGGCCTGCGCAACCCCTGCATCCAGATCGACCATTTCCAGAACGGCCTGACCCGGGCCGTGCTCGGGCGCGACGACGCCGGCAATCTGGTGCGGAAGGCCGGGGTCATGGCCATCGTCCTCGACGACGGCACGGTCAGCCCCGGCGATGCGATCGAGGTCCGCCTGCCCGACGGCCCGCATCAGGCGCTGTCGCCGATCTGAGGATCGTCAGGCCTCGCGGTTCTGCATGTGGTGGGCGAGTTCCACCACCCGGCGCATGACGAGATCGCGCAAGGGAATGGCCGCCGCCACCTCGGCCCAGGCGGTAGCGAAGCACAGCAGCCAGCCGTCCCGCTCCTCCGGTCCGATGGGGGCCGGGAAATGGCGCATGCGCAGGCGCGGATGGCCGTATTTCGCGACGTAAAGCTCGGGCCCGCCCAGCCAGCCGGACATGAACTCGAAAAACTTCTGCTCGCTGCCCGACAGGTCGGCCGGGTGAATGGCCCGGCAGGCCGCGGCCTGGGGCAGGAAATCCATGGTTTCATAGAACAGGCGGGCCAAGCGGCGCACCCCCGCCTCGCCCCCGATCTGCTCATAAGCCGTTTGCGCCATGGACTGCCCTCGTCATTGCGCCGTCTGGTTAGCAGATCGGACGGCCGCTGGCCTGCCCCCTTTCGCCGCGGGGGCGAAGATTTCGACCGGGTGGGGAAAACCGCGCAGGGCATGATGGCCGAGGGACGGCCCCGGATCGTCGAGCAGCGCCGCCACCGGCGCCGTCACCAGCAGCGCCTGCCCCAGCGGCTTGCACAGCGCCTCGACCCGGGCCGCGGCATTGACCGCGGGGCCGATCACCGTGAAGTCGAGCCGTTCGGCCGCGCCGACATTGCCGAAGAAGACATCGCCGAGATGAAGCGCGATGCCGCTGCGCAAGGGCGCCCAGCCGTCGACCGCGGCGAGCCGGGGCGGCGGCGCCCGGTTCAGCGCCTCGACCGCCGCCAGCCCGGCACCGGCCGCCGCCAGCGCCGCCCCGGCCGCAGCGCCCGCCCCGGCAAAGGCGGCCAGCGGAAACACGGCGAGCAGGCCGTCGCCCATGAATTTCAGCACTTCGCCCCCGGCCTCGACCACCGCGCCGGCCAAGGCCTCGAAATAGGCGTTCAGGAGGGCGATCATGTCGAGCCCGTCGAGGCGTTCCGTCAGATCGGTGAAACCGCGCAGGTCCGAAACCCAGATCACCGCGCGCACCGGCGCCCCCGCCCCGCGCGCCACGGTGCCGGCCAGAACCTGCCGCCCGGCCGCCGGCCCGAGATAGACGTCGAGCACATTGGCCGCCACCAGCATCATGGTGTGGCGCTCGACATGTAATGCAAGAAGTTTCAATACGGGCGCGAGCGCCGACAGGTCGGCCTCGGCAAAGCCGGCCGGCCGGCACGTGCCGATGGTTGCCGCATTGCCGAGAACACCGCCGCTGCGCAGCGGCAGGGCGAGATAATCGGCAATGCCGCGGGCGGCGAGATCGGCCGCGATCGGAAAGCGCGCCGCCGCGCCGGGATCGAGCGGGCGGATACGGCAGGTCTCGCCGAGATCGAGCGCGTGGTACAGCGGATTGCGCCGATAGGCCGGGCTTTCGGCCGCCGCGGCGCCGACCCGCACCTCGTCGCAGAGGGCGTCGTCACGGCTCCAGTTCCACGCCATGCCGACGACCTGCGGGTGCAGGGTGCCGATATGCAGGCTGGCCCGATCGAGCGGAAAGCCCGCCGCGGCCAGGCGCCGGACCAGGCCGTCGAACAGTTCGAGCAGGTCCGGCGCGGCGATCGCATCGTTCAGGAGCCAGTCCGCGACCGCCTCGAGTCCGGGGCCGGCCGGCGGCGGCAAAGGACCGCCCCGCAGGCGACGGCGAAGAAAAACCGAGGCCGGATAAGCTCGCGGAGCGGGGTCTGGAGCAGTTTCGATCGTGAATTCCGGCATTTTACGGGCCTTTCACCGCATGAGGCCACTTTTTAACATGAAAATGACATGTAGAATGCGGCCTCGGTGACTGAAGCCGAGACTTCGTCCCGATTCGCCGCTCTGGGAGGAGAAATCCATTGGCGACCTTCAAGGAACTGATCAGTGACTTTGCGACCCACACCGGCCTCGAGCCGAAAGTGGCGGACAAGGCACTCCGTGGCGTGATCGAATTCATCGCCACCCGCACCGCGCAGGGCGAAAAGCTGCGCCTGCCCGGCCTTGGCACCTTCGAGGTCAAGAAACGGGCCGCCCGCAAGGGTCGCAACCCGCAGACGGGCGAAGCGATCAAGATCAAGGCGAGCAGCCGCCTCGCCTTCCGCCAGGCGGCGACGCTGGCGGTGGCGGAACCGCCGAAGAAGGCCAAGGCCGGAAAGCCGAAGGCCGCCAAGGCGGAAGCGGCGCCCAAGCCGGACGCCAAGCCCGCCAAGGCCAAGGCCGCGCCCAAGGCGGCCGCTGCCCCGAAGGCGGCCGCCGCCGCCAAGGCCGCGCCCGCGACCAAGGCCAAGGCCCCGGCCGAAAAGCCGGCGCCGAAGAAGGCCGCCGCGAAAAAGAAGTAAGCAACATACCACGTTACACGCTGCCGGGACCCGATCCCGGCAGCGTGTAACCGTGAACGGGACTGCGCGCCGGGCCGCCCGCTCCGGCGGGCCCGGCCCGCGGCGGTGAAGCCGCGGGCGCCCCGCCGGCCCGGGTGCAGGGATACCAGGCCGGCCGGAAAGCCGCCGGCGCGGCCGGCAGGACCGCCCCGGCGACCTGGTAAGAATTCAGGGCAGCGGCAGGACCGCGATATCGGTCACCGCGGCCAGTGCCGGATCGCCGGCGACGGCCGTGGCCGCGCCGGTGGCGAGGTCGAGCTTGTGCAGGCGCCCCGCCGCCAGCAGATAGGCGGTATTGCCGCCCTTGCCGTCGGTGCCGATATCGAAGGCGGCCACCTGGATCTCGATGCCGAGCTTGCCGACGGGGTTGAGCACGCCGTCGTTCGGCGGGGCCTGGCGGAACAGGGCGGCGCCGGTGCCGTCGATATCGAACAGGACGGTTTCCTTGGCCCCCGCGACCGCATTGGTATAGGCGCCGGCGACGATCCGCGGACTTGCGCCCGGGCCGGCGAAATTCAGCGCGCCGTCGACGGTGACGGCGCCATCGGCCAGATTGGCGCGCAGGTTGGTGCCGTCGCTGCCGATCAGGCGCAGGCGATCCGCCACCGGGTTGAAATCGACGGTGGCGACGACGCCGGCCGGCAACATGGTCTTCAGCGTCACGACGGCGGTGGCGGCCCCGGTCGCCACATCGATGGTTACCACCTTGCCCTCGGCGGTGACGCCGTAGAGCAGGCCGTCCGCCGGGCGGACGTCGATGCCGACCAGTTTTTCGCTGCCGGTGATCCGGACCGGCGCGGCCGGCTTGGCGGTTTCGCTGTCGAAGGCGATCAGCGTGTCGCCGCCGGCCAGGCCGACGATGGTCGCCGCTTCCGCGCCGGCCGCCCCGAGGGCGAGAATGCCGGCCAGAAAGGTGGATGCCGTCTTCATCTTCCGTCTCCCCAATACGCCTTCCCGCGGCGTCGGGGAATGAACACGGCGGCGGGGGCCGGCGGATGCAGCCGATATTTTTTCTTCTGCTGCATCCGAACCGGCCCGCCGCCGTGTTACTCATCCCGGCAGCAATGCGGGGACGAAGCAGCGTGACCGAACCGAGACCAGCGACGCCCGATCACCAGGACCTGATCATGGCCTGCGCCCGCGGCGAGAAATCGGCGCTGCAGGCGCTCTACGCGCTCGAAGCCGGCCGCATGATCGCGGTCGCCCAGCGCATCCTGCAACGCCGCGACTGGGCGGAAGATGCGGTTCACGACACTTTCGTGCAGATCTGGCGGAAAGCGGCGCAGTTCCAGCCCGGCCTCGGCTCGGCCCGGGGCTGGGTCTATACGATCCTGCGCCATCTCTCGCTCAACATGCGGCGCGACCGCGCGCAGGAGGAAGCCGTGGACCCTGACCACCTGGCGGCCCTGGCGGTGCCGGCCCTCGATCCCGCCGCCGTCTTCGCCGATCTGGCCGAGACCAGCGCCCTGAAACGCTGTCTTCAGGCCCTGGAGGCGCCCCGCCGCGACAGCATCATCCTCGCCTATGCCGGCGGCTTTTCCCATGGCGAGATCGCCGGCCGGCTGGGCGTGCCGCTGGGCACGGTCAAGGCGTGGATCCGGCGCGGGCTGCTGGCCCTGCGGGCGTGCCTGGCATGACGGACGATCTGGACGCCCGCCGCATCAGGGCCGCCGAAGTCGTGCTCGGCCTGCTGCCCGCCGCGGATCTCCGCGAGGCCGAAAAAGACGAGGCTTTTGCCGCCGAGATCGCCTATTGGCGCCGGCGCTTTTCGGATCTCGACGACATGGCCACCCCCCTTCCCCCCGATGCGGCCCTGTGGCAGCGCATCGAGGCCAGCCTTCAGGCCCCCGCCGCCGTCCCGGCCCCGGCCGCACGTTCCGGCCCGTGGCGCGGCTGGTGGAACAGCCTGCCTTTGTGGCGCTTCGGCACCGCCGCCCTCGCGACCGCGCTGCTGCTGCTCGCAGTCGCCGCCGGCCTCGACCAGCCGAAGACGCCGGCGGTGATCGCCGTCCTGCTCTCGCCCGAGGGGCGGGCGGGTGCCATCGTCGAAGCCTTCGCCGACGGCAGCGTGAAACTGGTCCCGATCACCGATATTCCGGTGCCCAGCGGCAAGGCGTTGCAGGTCTGGACCCTGTGGGACCGGGCGCGGGGGCCCGTCCCCCTCGGCCTGCTCGAACGCAACGCGAGTGCGGAGTTGCGTAGCGCCAGCCTGCCCACGCCCCAGCCGGAACAGCTTTACGAAATCACCCTGGAACCCGCCAGCGGCTCGCCCACCGGGCAGCCCACGGGCCCCGTCCTGTACAAGGGCCTGGCCGCCGTCCCCCATTGACGGCGGCCGGACCGGGGATATAAAACGATAAAATAATGTTATTTTAAAAGATATCAATTCACATATGTAATTTGCAAAGCTATGCCTTGCCGGGCCTGCCCGCGCGAGTCATGGTGACGGGGTGCCTTGCTCCTCTGCCGACGAGCGAGCGGGGATGCCTGAAAGGGATGATCGTGTTCACGGGTTCGATGCCGGCCGCCCTTCGCTGCTGCCGCGACATGTTCGAGGATGCCCCCGGCCGGAACGCCCTGCGTTCCTGTCGCCGCTGTATGGCCTGACCCGCAGGCTTTTTCCCATCTGTCCGAGAATTGTGGCGGACCGGTACCGACCGGCCCGCGACGGGCTTCCCTATTCCTCGCCTCGAGGTGCGACATGACTTCCGTTCCTCCCTCCCCCGCGTCTGCCGCCGTCTTCGACCGCTCGTCCCGCTGGCTGGGCGTCAGCCGCGACGACGGCGCGCTGGTCGTCGTCGATACCGGCGACCGCGATCTGGCCCGGCGCGAGATCGCCCTGCATCGCGGCACCTCGCTGCGCCTTCTCGCCAACCCGCATGGCAGCGGCTTCGTTTCCGGCGGCAGCGACGGTCGCCTGCTGGCGGTGGATCCGGCGGGCGAGATCCTGGCCCTGGCGGCCCGGCCGCACCGCTTCATCGATCAGGTCGCGGCCAGCAGCCGGGGCCATCTGGTCTGGGCCAACGACCACGACCTGACCATCATCGGCCCCGACGAGGCGCAAAACATCCTTCTGCCCGAGGCGCCGAGCAGCCTTGCCGTCTCCGTCGATGCCCGGCTGGTGGTCACGGCGCGGGCCGGCCGCATCGAGATCCGGGATGCGGACAAGGCCGGCGTCCTGCTGCGCTCCATCCTGTTCCGCGGCGCGCCGGTCAAGGTGGCGCTCAGCCCGTGCAAGCGGCTGGTGGCGGCGTCGCTCTACGGCGGCGGCATCGGCCTGTGGCGGGTGGAGACCGGGCGCGGCGGCCTTGCCCTCACCCTGCCCGCCCCGGCGGTCGAGATCGCCTGGGCGCGGGATATCGCCGGCGATCCGGTCCTTCTCGGCGCCAGCGGCGACCGGCTCTTCGCCCTGTCGCCGCGCCAGCCGCAGGAGCCGCGCTGGTTCGGCCCGGGCAACGGCCGGCGCATCACCGCCTTCGCCTTCAGCGCCGAAGGGGCGGTGATCGCCATCGGCACCGAGGACGGCGAAATCCTGCGCTACAGCGCCTGGAACTACGGCCTGCTGGAACAGGCACGGCCGGCCGGCGGCATCGTCGCCGGCCTCGCCTTTTCCGCCGGCGGCTATCGCCTCGGCATCGGCTATGACCATGGCGCCATCGCCCAGCTTGCGCCCGACAGCGCCGATTGGGTGATCTGAAGCCGGTCCCCGGCCGGGCGGCCGGGGACTCTTCACGGCCCTATTAAACACGATTAATATGATATTTATTTATAACAACACCATCATTGACGATCATAAATTTCCATTCTCATATGATGTGTGAATTTGGCGGCAGGGGGATACGAAAATGGTCGATGCATATAACCACGGCGGCGGGACCCAGGGCTTCGCGGCCGTGTGCGGGCACCCCGGCCTTTCCCCGGGGCAATGGCCGTGAGCGACGCCGCCATCCTGACCGCCCCCGTTTCGCCGCCCCCCAACCCCAGGATCCCCATGCACGCCGGTGACGACGAGGGCGAAACGCTGATCGCCACGGTGGCGCGAAACCTGAAACGCCTGCGCACCCGCCAGGGCCTGTCGCTCGAACGCCTGGCGGTCCGCTCCGGGGTCAGCCGCTCCATGCTGGGCCAGATCGAACTCGGCCGCTCGGCCCCGTCCATCAGCCTCTTGTGGAAGATCGCCCGGGCCCTGGGCGTGCCCTTCTCGGCCCTGACCACCGCGGTCGACGAGGGCGGCACGGTGGTGCTGCGCGCCGATCAGGCGAAAAGCCTGACCTCCCGCGATGGCCGCTTCATTTCCCGCGCCCTGTTCCCGGTTACCGGCGACCGGCGCACCGAATTCTATGAATTGCGCCTGTCCTTCCTCGGCCATGAAGTGGCCGATCCCCATGCCCCCGGCACGATCGAGAACCTCGTGGTCACCCGCGGCCGGGTCGAGATCACCGTGGGCGAGCAGCGCCACGAGCTTGGCGCCGGCGACGCCATCCGCTTCGCCGCCGACATCCCGCATGCCTATCGCAATACCGGGCGGGAGGATGCGGTGATGTATCTGGTCATGACCTATGTCGCCCCGCAGGATTGATTGAGGCCGAACATGTCCCTTGCCGAACAATTGCAGCCGCTGCGCAGCACCCTGGCCGAGAATGCCGCCGCCGCCGGCGCCCGTTTCCGCGCCGACGGCACGCTGACCGGCACCACCCGGGTCGAGATCAAGGCCGGCTCGGGCCATGCCTTCCTGGTCGACGAACCGCGCTCGCTGGGCGGCGACGATGCGGCGGCCAATCCGGTCGAATATGCCCTGGCGGCCCTTGGCTCGTGCCAGGCGATCACCTATCGGGTGTGGGCGGCCCTGCTGGGGCTGCGCTTCGACCGGCTGGAGGTCGCGGTCGAGGGCGATATCGACCTGCGCGGCTTTTTCGGCGTCGATGACGGCGTCCGCCCCGGCTTCCAGGCGATCCGGGTCAAGGTCACGGTCGACGGCCCGGAAACGGCCGCGCGCTATGCCGAACTGACCGAGGCGGTGAACCGCCACTGCCCGGTCCTCGACCTGTTCGCCACTCCCGTGCCGGTGGCGCATGAATTGCTGATCGCGGCCCCGGCCGCCACCGCCTGAGCGGGCGCAAGGCCCGTCACAAGCGGTCGAGATACCAGGCGTGATCCAGCGGATTGACTTCCGCCTGATAGCGTTCGAATTCGGCGCGGCGCAGGCGGCCGTAATGCTGGTGATAGCGCTCGCCGAAATAGCGCGGCAGGACGGTGCCGTCGTCATAGGCATCGAGGGCGTTCGACCAATGCCGGGGCAGGCTGGGCGCGACCAGATCGTAGGCATTGCCTTCGATCGGCGGGCCGGGGTCCAGGCGTTCGGTCAGGCCGCAATGCATGGCGCCGAGAATGGCCGCCACCGCCAGATAGGGATTGGCATCGGCGCCGCAGACCCGGTGCTCGACCCGGCGGGCGCGGGCGTCGCCGCCCGGCACGCGCAGCGATACGGTGCGGTTCTCGAACCCCCAGGTCGGCGCCACCGGGGCATAGGAGCCGAGCTGGAAGCGGCGGAACGAATTGGCATTGGGCGCGAAGACCGCCATCGATTCCGCCATCGCCCGCATCAACCCGCCGACCGCGTGGCGCAGCCGCTCGTCCGCCTGGGGCTGGCCGGGGGCGAAGGCGTTCCGCCCCTTGTCGTCGGCGAGGCTGACGTGGACATGAAGGCCGGAGCCGGAAATCCCGCCATAGGGCTTGGCCATGAAGGTGGCGTCGATGCCGTGGCGCCGGGCGACCGACCGCACGGTCCGCTTGAACAGGATGGCATGGTCGCAGGCGGTCGCGGCATCGGCGACATGATGCGTGTTGATCTCGAACTGGCCGGGCGCATATTCCGACAGGGCGCCGGTGACCGGCACGCCCTGGGCCTCCATCGCCGCGGTGATATCGGCCAGGACCTGGCGGTGGGCATCCATCTCGTCGAGCGACAGGACCTGGGTCGACCAGTCGCGCCGCCCCGAGAAGGGCGAGGCGACGGGCTGGGGCCCGCCGAGTTCGGTGCGGCTGCGGTCGATCAGGTAGAATTCCAATTCGCAGGCGACGACCGGGTTGAGGCCGATCTCGCGGAACTGCCCGACGATCCCCGACAGCACCTGGCGGGGATCGGCGAAGAAGGGTTCCCCCTCCTCCGACAACAGGGTCAGCAGCATCTGGGCGGCATCGGGCCCGACCCAGGGCATGGGCAGGATGCGGCCATCGACGGGCACGGCGATCTGGTCGCGGTCGCCGGTTTCCATGCCGAGGCCGGTCTCCTCGACATTCTCGCCGTGGATGTCGAGGCCGAAGAGCGAGCCGACCAGTTTCAGGCCGTGGTCGATGACCTCCACCGCCTCGGCCCGCGACGCCCGCTTGCCGCGGCACACGCCATTGGTATCGGCGATGACGAGATCGATGTGGCGGACCTCGGGGTGGCTGTCCAGGAAATGGCGGGCGGCCATCGCCGGGTCGGGATGGTCATGGCCCTGCCCTGCCGGGGCATAGAAGTCGCTGGGCCCGACCAAGCCGTTCGAGGCCTCGGCCAGGCGGCGCATGGCGTCGGGGCGCGGAATCTGCTGGCCGCTGGCGTAGCGGCTCATGGCGGCGACGGAAACGCCGGCACGCCGGGCGAATTCGGTAAGGGTCAGCCGCTCGCGGGCCAGGACATCGGCAATCTTCACAGTGCCCCAAGGGTAACCCCGGGGCACGAGAACTGGCAAGCCGGCGCCGTCAGGCCGTCACCAAGGCGAGCGTCTGGGCCGAGGGCGGCTGGCACAGCATGCCCTCGAGGGTGTCGATCAGGTTCTGATGCGCCAGATCCTCGTTCCAGCCGGGCGGCCAGAGGCCGGGGGCGCGCTCCGCCTGCACCCGGGACGACAGGGCGGAAAAGGCATGCAGCATGGCAAAGCGCAGGCGCTGGGCGAGGAGAACCGGCGGCAGCGGCGGCAGCATGCGGCGCAGATGGGCGAGGCAGCGGCGCGTCGCCGAATCGAGATCGATGTGGATCGCCTCGAACATCAGTTCGGCATGGCTGGCCATGACCCGACGCAGGAAGGCGACGCCGTCCTCCTGGCCGCCGGGCAGGTCGCGGGCATCCTCGGGCGGGACATTGACCAGGATGGCCAGAACCTCGCGCACCGAATGGGGGCCGCCCGCCGCCTCCATCTCGTCCACCCTGCGGTTGCGCGCCACTTCGACCACCGCCGCGGTTTCCGCGATCAATTCGGCGATCAGCGCTTCCTTGGAGCGGAAATAATAATTCACCGAGCCGGCGTTCTTCTGTCCCGCGGCCTTGGTAATGTCGCGAATCGAGACGGCGTCGATCCCCAAATCGGCAAACAGGCGGCGGGCCGCCTGTTTGATTCTCTCGCGTGTATCTTCGCCGCGCGGCGAACGTTCGTCGGTCATGGACCGGAATTTAGGCGATCTCGTAGCGAATGGGCAGAGATTTCGGACCATTCACGAAGGTCGATTGCGAGGTCCGCGGCTCGCCCGCCAGTTCGAGGGATTTCAACCGGGGGATGAGTTCCTCGAACAGCAACCGCATCTCCATCTTGGCCAGATGCTGGCCGAGGCAGAGGTGGGCGCCATAGCCGAAGGCGAGGTGCCGGTTCGGCTTGCGGTCGACGCGGAAGCGGAACGGATCCTCGAACACCGTCTCGTCCCGGTTGCCCGAGGCATAGCACAGCATCAGCCAGTCATCCTTGGCGATCTTCTGGCCGGCGAGTTCCGTATCCTCGGTCGCCGAGCGCATGAAGGTCTTGACCGGCGTGGTCCAGCGGATCGCCTCGTCGACGAGGCCGGGGATCAGGCCCGGGTCCTTCTTCACGAGGTCGAACTGTTCCGGGTCCCGGGCCAGCGCCCAGACCGCGCCGGCGGTCGAGGACGAAGTGGTGTCGTGCCCGGCGGTGGCGACGATGATGTAATAGCTCATCATGTCGAAATCGGGGATCGGCTGGCCGTCGATCCGGCTGTTGGCCAGCACGGTCGCCAGGTCTTCCCGGGGGGTCTTGCGGCGGTCCTCGGAAATGGCCGAGAAATAGTCCTGGAAGTCGTCGACCGTCGCCTTCAGCATCATGACGATCTGTTCCGGGTCCATCATGGCCATCATGCGGGCCTGGTCCGGGTCCTGGGCGCCGAACAATTCCTGGGTCAGGCGCAGCATGCGGGGCTCGTCCTCGGACGGCACGCCCAGGATATCCATCACCACATGCAGCGGAAAGCCGAGGGCGACATCGGCGACGAAATCGCAAGTGCCGCTGCCGCGGCTCAGGAAGCGGTCGACCGCCGACTTGGCGATGGCCCGCACCCGGTCCTCGATCTTGCGCAGGTTCTGGGGCATGAACCAGGATTGGGTCAGGGCGCGGTATTTCGGGTGGTCCGGCGCATCCATCTGCACCAGCGAGCGCACGAGATGCGGGCTGCCGCCGGTCAGGCGGCGGACGAACTGGTCGCCCTCGCGGTTCACGATGGTGGTCGGGCGGTCGCCATTGTGAAACAGGGCGTTCTGCCGGCTGACCTCGAGCAGGTCGGCATGGCGCGTCACCACCCAGAAGGGGTCGAAGCCCTCCGGCTCGGCGACGGCAAGCGGCATGTTCCGGCGCAGCCAGCCATAGGCTTCGTGCATCCGGTCCGGATCGCCGAAGACGACAGGATCCACGATCGCATTGGCGATGTCCTGGGGAACGCGGGTGCTCATATCTCCTCCCTCCACTTCTTTCGGGTCTTTCGGGTTGTGCCCGGACCGCTTTATTAATACGATGTTTTAATATATTAGAGAAACCCGGGACACAAGTCCCGAAACAATGAGACCCGGACGATCCCGGGCGGGAGGGGAGAATGCACCGGGGCACCCGTACCCTGAGAGGCGCAGTTGCGCCTTTGGCGCCGTCTTGCTGATGAGCGAGGCCGTTCGCGCCGCCCTGTCAGCCCTGGCGCCCCGTCTGGCGCCCGGCACGACCGGCCTTGCCGGCTGCCGCCGGCTGTCGGGCGGGGCCAGCCAGGAAACCTGGCTGTTCGAGCTTGCGGCCGAGGGGGAAAGCCGGCGCTTCATCCTGCGCCGCGCCCCGGACGTGCAATGGCAGAGCGACCTTGCCGCCGGTCTCGGCACCGAGGCGGCGCTGATGCGCCTCGCGGGGGCCGCGGGCGTGCCCTCGCCGGCGGTCGTCCACATCCTTGCGCCCGGCGACGGGCTTGGCGAGGGCTTCGTCATGAGTTTCGTCGCGGGCGAGACTCTGGGCCAGAAGATCGTGCGCGATCCCGCCTTCGCCGAGGCACGGCCGGGGCTTGCCGGGCAATGCGGCCGCATCCTGGCCGCCATCCACCGGCTCGATGCCGGCGGCGTGGCCGGCCTCCGCCTGAAGACCAACCGCGCCAAGGTCGATGCCCTGGCCGAGGCCGTCGCCGGTTTCCGCGAACGCCGCCCGGTATTCGAACTGGCGCTGCGCTGGCTGGCCGGCCATGTGCCGGCCGATCCCGCACGGCCGGCCCTGGTCCACGGCGATTTCCGCAACGGCAACCTGATCGTCGGGCCCGAAGGCGTCCGGGCCGTGCTGGACTGGGAACTGGCCCATCTGGGCGACCCGCGCGAAGACCTGGGCTGGATCGCGGTCAATTCCTGGCGTTTCGGCGCCATCGACCTGCCGGTCGGCGGTTTCGGCACGCGCGAGGCGCTTTATGCCGCCTATGCCGCCGCCGGCGGCGCGCCGGTCGATGCCGCGGCGGTCCGCTTCTTCGAAGTGCTGGGCACGCTGCGCTGGGGCGTGATCTGCGCCGGCAACGCCGACCAGCTGGACCTCGCCGCGGCCAATGCGGTCGAGCGCTGCATCATCGGGCGCCGCGCTTCCGAGACCGAGCTTGATCTCCTCAACCTGCTGCGCGAGGCGGCCTGACATGCAGGATATGCCCAAGCCCGACGCCATCCTGGCCGCGGTGATCGACTTCCTGCGCGACCGCGCCCTGCCCGAAGTGTCGGGGCGGACCGCCTTCGACCTCCGGGTTTCGATCAATGCGCTCGAACTCGTCGCCCGGCAGATTGCCCTGACCCCGGCCAGCGACGCCGCCGAACACGCCCGCCTGACCGCGCTTCTGGGCCAGGACGGCACGATCGAGGCGCTGAACGCGCGGCTTGCGGACCAGATCAGGGCCGGGGCGCTGACCCCGGCCAGTCCCGGCCTGATCGCGCATCTGATCGAGACGACCCGGGAAAAGCTGGCGGTAGACCAGCCGAAATATGCCGCCTACCGGCGGCTCGACGAGAAGAATCAGGGGAGAGCATAGCCATGGACTTTAACCTGCCCGCCGACCTCGTCGCCTATCTGGACGGCATGGACGCCTTCATCGCGCGCGAGATCCAGCCCCTGGAGGCGGCGGACGACAATATGCGCTTCTTCGACCATCGCCGCGAATGGGCCCGCACCGATTGGGAGGCCGGCGGCCTGCCCCGCCACGAGTGGGAAACCCTGCTGGCCGAGGCCCGGCGCCGGGCCGATGCCGCCGGCTACCTGCGCTTCGGCCTGCCCCGCGAATACGGCGGGCAGGACGGCTCCAACCTGTGGATGGCGGTCATCCGCGAGCATCTGGCGGCCCGGGGCCTGGGCCTGCACTGCGACCTGCAGAACGAACATTCGATCGTCGCCAACAATCCCTTCGTCCTGATGTTCCGCGACTTCGGCACGCCGGACCAGCAGGCGGAATTCATCCAGGGCATGCTGGGCGGCGAACGCCGCCTCGCCTTCGGCCTGACCGAGCCCGAGCACGGCTCGGACGCCACCCATATGGAAACCACGGCGGTCCGGGCGGTCCGGAACGGTGTCGCCGGCTGGCGCATCGACGGCGAGAAGATGTGGACCACCGGCATGCACGCCGCCACCCATTGCCTGACCTTCGCCCGCACCGAGGGCCGGGCGGGCGAGGCCCGGGGCATCACCGCCCTGCTGGTCCCGGCCGCCGCGCCGGGGGTGAAGGTCGAGGAATATCTCTGGACCTTCAACATGCCGACCGACCACCCCAGGGTCTCCTTCACCGATGTCTTCGTGCCGGAGGCTGCGGTCCTCGGCCAGCCCGGCCTCGGCCTTGCGCTCGCCCAGCATTTCGTCCACGAGAACCGCATCCGCCAGGCTGCCTCCAGCCTCGGCGCCGCGACCTATTGCATCGAGCAGGCGGTGCGCTACGCCCGCGCCCGCAAGCCTTTCGGCGAGGAACTGGCGCGCAACCAGGGCATCCAGTTCCCCCTGGTCGAACTGGCGACTCAGGCCGAGATGCTGCGCCTGCTGATCCGCAAGACCGCCTGGGAGATGGACCAGATGCCGAAGCCGGAGGTCGAGCGGCGGCTGTCGGACAAGGTTTCCATGTGCAACTATTGGGCAAACCGCCTGGTTTGCGAAGCCGCCGACCGGGCCATGCAGGTTCACGGCGGAATAGGCTATTCCCGCCACAAGCCCTTCGAGCATATATATCGGCATCATCGCCGCTATCGCATCACGGAGGGGGCTGAAGAAATTCAGATGCGGAAAGTGGCTGCCTATCTTTTCGGATATATCGGTCCGCGACGGAAAGAGCTAGCAAACCTATAGGCCGCCGTCGCCGGGTCGAGAGAGGGGAGTGTCGAGTGGTCGAGAATACAGTGCCGCCGGAAGCGCGGATCGTCATCCTGGGGGCGGGCCATGCCGGCGGATCGGCCGTGGCCTTCCTGCGTCAATATGGGTTCGCCGGGCCGATCACCCTGATCGGCGACGAACCCCATGCGCCCTATCAGCGCCCCCCCCTGTCCAAGGCCTGGCTGAAGGGCGAGGCGGATGCCAACAGCCTGCTGCTGAAACCCGCCGCCTTCTACGTCGAACAGAATATCGACCTGCGCCTGTCGGTCGGGGCCAAGGCGATCGACCGGGCGGCGAAGACCGTCACCCTTTCGGACGGCAATGTCGTCGACTATGACGTGCTGGTCATCGCCACCGGGGCCCGGGCCCGCCGCCTGCCCATTCCCGGCGCCGATCTTTACGGCGTGCTCGAACTGCGCAACGCCGCCGATGCCGAAAAGCTGAAGACCGCGATCGGCCCGGGCAAGCGCCTTGCCGTCGTCGGCGGCGGCTATGTCGGGCTCGAGGTCGCGGCCAGCGGCCGGGCGCTCGGTGCGGCCTCGGTCGTGATCGAGCGCGAGGCCCGGGTTCTCGCCCGTGTCGCCTGCCCTGCCCTGTCCGGCTTCTTCCAGGATTATCACCAGGCCCAGGGCGTCGAATTCGAACTGAATGCCGGGGTCGAGGCTTTCGTCGGCGACGAGGGCAAGATCACCGGCGTCCGCCTGTCGGACGGCCGGGTCATCGCCTGCGATGCCGCCGTGGTCGGCGTCGGCGCTATCCCGAACGACGAGATCGCGGGCGCCGCCGGCCTCGCCCTCGACGGCGGCATCGTCGTCGACGAGAATGCCCGGACGAGCGATCCCGCCATCTTTGCCATCGGCGACGTCACCCGCCGGCCGCTGCCGCTCTACAACCGCATGCATCGCCTGGAAAGCGTGCCGAACGCGCTCGAACAGGCGAAGCTGGTCGCCAGCGCCATCACCGGGCGCAAGGCACCGGCCCCGGAAGTGCCGTGGTTCTGGTCCGATCAATACGACCTGAAACTGCAGATCGCGGGCATTCCCTTCGATGCCGACCGGATCGTCATCCGCGGCAAGGTCGAGGCGGCGAAATTCGCCGTCTTCCACCTGAAGGGCAGCCAATTGGTCGCGGTCGAGGCGGTGAACGCGCCGCCGGAATTCATGGCCGGCAAGATGCTGATCGGCAACGGCAAGCCGGTCGATGCCGACAAACTTGCCAATGATGCGGTTTCAATGAAGGAGGTCGCGGCCTGACGCCGCGCACGGAAGACGAATATGGCGAAGATCATCTATATCGAGCACAACGGCACCCGCCACGAAGTCGAGGTGAAGAACGGCCTCTCGGTGATGGAAGGGGCGGTGAAGAACAATATCCCCGGCATCGACGGCGATTGCGGCGGCGCCTGCGCTTGCGCCACCTGCCACGTCTATGTCGACGACGCCTGGCGGGACAAGGTCGCCGCGCCCGAGGATCTGGAAACCTCGATGCTCGAATTCGCCGAGAGTGTGGAAGAAAGCTCGCGCCTGTCGTGCCAGATCGTGGTCAGCGACGCGCTGGACGGCCTGACCGTCCGCATGCCCGAAAGCCAGCACTGAGCTTTTCCCAGCACTGAGCTTTTCGATGCCGGGGCTGCCTGGAGTTTGTCCGATTTTGGCTGAACCAGCCAAAATCTAAAAAGACAAACGGCCACGCATAAGGCTGGAGTTTGTCTGCTTCAGTATGAAGCAGACAAACTCTAGAACGAGGCGGCCCTGGCGACCTGCCGGTGCTGTCTGCGGGCGTTGCCGGTATCGATCAGGTCGGCGACTTCGCTGATGGCGCAGATGATGTGATAGAGGCTGCTGGTCCGGGTATTGTTGCGGATCGGCCGGCCTTCGACATCGATATATTCGTGCCAGCCGCCCCGCAGCGGGTAATCGAAATACCGCCGCAGCGCCCGGATCGATTCGACCGCCAGGAGGGCGGAGGTCTCGGCCGCCTGTTCGCTGACCGCGGTCGCGTAACTGATGACATGGGCCTTGATCCGCTCGGTCTGGGGCCAGAGCCGGCTGGTGCCGATGCGGATGGAAAGGTCGCCGTTCAATTCATTGAAGGCAAGGCCGCGCTCGCGGCAGATGCCGAAACTTTCGCCGACCCAGATCAGCCTGTCCGCCGCCCGGAACGCATCCGGCCGGTTGCGGCTGAGGCCCCAGCGTTTCAGAAGCCATGCCCATTCGAACTGGTGCCCGGGCTCGACCAGGTCGCCCGGTGCCTCATCGATCAGGTTCCAGTCGTGATCGAAGAATTCCCGCAGCGCCCCGGTCTTCGGGTCGATCAGTTTTTCCAGGCAGAGTTCGGCGATCTCGTCCGCAAGCGCGCCCCAGGCCGGATCGTCGGAAATCGCCTCCCAGGCCAGTGCCGCCTCCAGCATATGCATGTGCGGGTTGGCTTTCAGCACCACCGAGCCGCGCGGCCCCTCCTGGAAGCCGGCCACCGGGTGGGCGAAATGGGCCTGGATGCGGCCGCGCAATTGCTCGGCCAGCGCCTCGAGGCGCACGCATTGCTCGCCCGTGCCGACAGCCGCGGCAAGCCCGAACAGAACGAAGGCATGATCGTAAAGATCGAAATCGTGGCGCAGCACCGTGCCGTCCACCGTCTTCAGGGGCACCACGAAGCCGTTCGTGCCGATGAAACCTTCAAGGCTGACCAGGCCGTGCCGGACCAGATCGCGGGTCGGGCCGTCCCAGCCCAGTCGCTCGGCGATCGCGAAACTATAGATCTGGCGGCCGGTCACCCGGGCCCGCCGCGGTTCCTCCACCGGGGCGCCTTCTTCCGTCAGCCACTCGAAAAAGCCGCCGGACCGCAAGTCGACGGCAGCGGTGGACCACAGCGGCAAGGCTTGCTCGAACAGCCACTGGCGCAGCAGTGAGAATTCGTTCTCAAGCGCATGCGAACCCGTCATTCCAAATCCCCCTTGTGCCACACGGATGGATCGAGAACCCGAAACGCGGCATTCCCCCTGGACAGCCGCGCCCTGTTCTCTGCATCGCCCCCGATGACACCCGTTCCTGCCCCCCCTGCCAGGACGCCATTGAACAGGCAATTGTCTCTGCCGGTACAAACAATTGCAGCACTACCCGCAACCCGACAGCGATAATCAACTCCCGCCGGACACCCGGCAACTTCGCGCCGGTTCCGTTTAAGACATCTGGTCCGGACCCCCTTGGCCTGCCCCCCAGGAGATCCCGCTCCATCGTATCCAAGCCCATCGCCGAAGCAATGGGATCGGCAATCAATATTGCGCCGCAGCAATATACAATCGCCTTGGCTCGGGATTCAATAAGCCATCACAAGACTTCCTTGAGCCGCACGGCCTGATCCAGTTTGCAGACGAGCACCCCTTTGGCGCTCACGATGACGGCGATCCCGTCGACGCCGAGCACGCGGACGGGCAGCCCGTCGGTCAGCACGATACTGTCGCGGCACGCCAGGACCCGCACATCCCCTTGCATGACATTGCCGTCGCCGTCCTTTTCCAGTTCGGCATGGGCGGCCTGCCAGTTTCCGAGGTCGTTCCAGCCGCAATCGAGCGGGACGGTCACGACCTTCCGCGACCGTTCGAACAGGGCGTAGTCGATCGAATTCTTCTCCGCCCTGCGGAAGGCCGCCGGCTCCAGCAGATAGGTGCCCGGCCGCGCCCCCGGCTGCGCCCCGGCGACCGCCTCGTCCGCCGCCGCCTGGATCCCGGGCATGTAGACGGCCGCCTCGGCCATGAAGGCCCCGGCCGCAAACACGAACATGCCGCTGTTCCAGTCAAATTGACCGGAGGCGAGATAGGCGAGCGCCGTCTCCAGCTTGGGCTTCTCGTGGAAGCTGGCGACGTGATAGGCCCCGGCCTGGTCGGCGCAAGGGGCCCCGCGCTCGATATAGCCGAACTCGGTCGCCGGGCGGTCGGGACGGATGCCGAAGGTGACCAGATCGCCGGCCGCCGCCGCCGCCGTCGCCACCGCCAGCGCCTGCCGGAAGGCGGCATCGTCGCGGATCAGCTGATCGGACGGAAACACCCCGAGCACCTGCCCGGGGCCATGGCTGCGGGCGACCCAGGCCGCCGCCGCGGCGATCGCGGCCGCCGAATCCCGCCGCTCCGGCTCCAGCAGCGTCACCGCGCCGTCGATGCCGATGGCCGCCAGCTGCTCGCGCACCGCCGCCTCGTGCAGCCTGTTGCAGATGATCAGCGGCGCCGCCGACCCGGCCGCGGCCAGGCGCTGCGCCGTGATCTGAAACAGGCTCAGCCCCTGCCAGATGCTCAGAAACTGCTTCGGCGCCTCATCCGTCGACGCCGGCCAGAAGCGGGTCCCGGAGCCACCGCAAAGAATTACCGGCACCATCGTCTGCATGTCGCATTCGGCCTTTAAAACAATAAATTCTTACAAAATTGTCCGTAACTTGGCAGGGCATGCCGGACAGCACGGACGTTCAGTTCCCCGACATCGAGCCCGCCCGGGAATCCGAACAACGCGGCCTCACCTTAATGCCGGGCCGCCGCAATGTCAGCAGCGCTGACAGTCATCGGGAACATCGCCGGAGACGACGCAAAACGGGCCGGACCTCGCGGCCCGGCCCGTTCCGGCGTCGCCCGGCGGGCGGGAGATCAGAAAATATAAGAGACGTTCATGCCGACGAAATCGCGATCGACATAGGGATTGCGAGAGCCGCCGCTGCCGCCGCCGCCGCCCCAGCTCTTGAAATAGTTGACGCTGAGCGACCAGTTTTCCAGGTAGTCGAACTTCAGGCCGAAGTTCATGGCGGTCACGCTCTTGGTGAAACCCGGGGTGGGCGCCGGGGTATTGCCGAACAGGCCGTGGGAGAAACCGATCGACGGCGTCATGGTGACCCCGTCGATGATGTTCGGATAATCCCAGAAGATAAGGCCCTGGACGCCGCCCGACCATTGGGTGGGCGCCTTCCAGGTGTTCGGGAACTGCGGCCCGAGCGAGGTGGCCAGGATCGGATCGACCACGGTGATCGGCCCGACGTTGAGCGGCCGGGTCTGGAAGCCCGAAAAGCCGTTCTGGCCATAGGCGGCATATTGCACGCCCTCGTCGAGATCGATGTAGAGGGCGCCGAACTCGACCAGGCTGAACAATTGGTTGGCGCCGAGCAATTGGGTGATGAAGCTGGTGCCGCCCAGGATCTGGGTGAAGCGCAGCGCCGCCTGCCAGACATCGTGGCGGCGGTCGAGATAGACGTTCTCGCCGGGCAGGTAATTGTCGTCCGGGTTGTTGAAGCCGGTCTCGAGCAGGGGTGCTATGCCGGGGTTCGGCACGCAGACCGGGCCGATGCAGATCGGCGTCAGCGCGGTCGTTGCCTGGTCGATCGGCACGCCGCCGGCGGCATTATAGCCGGCGGCGAGGAAGGCCGGTTCCGAGATCCAGATCGGCACATCGTGCTTCCAGCTGATCTCGGCATTGATCGCCACCCCGAGCGGATCATAGGTGGTGTTGAAGGCGAAGCCGATCATCTGCAACTGCTCGGGGTAATAGAGGTCGAGCGTCGCATTCTCGATATTCTCGAGCACGATCGAGCGGGGCGCGGTGCCGTAGGAGGGCGAGATCAGGGCATTGGTCAGCGGGTTGGTCAGGGCGCCGACGAGATCCGTCACCGGCCCGCCCAGAAGCCCGGACAGGGCCGAGGTCAGGGCGTTCAACTGGTCGATGCCGAGCTGGTTGAGCAACCCCTGCACCAAAGGCGCCGGCAGGCCGGCGAGATTGGTCTCGCCGGTGCCGGGGGCGTAGGTCTGCGGCGCCGTCGTGCGCAGGGACGGCAGGCGCGAGGTATAGTTGACGTAGTAGAACTGGAACTCGGTATTGTTCAGCTCGGGCGAGAAGTAGCGCAGCGACACGCCCCAGTCGTTCACATCCGGATCGTCCTTCACGTGGATCTTCGGATTGACCGAGATATTCGAGCGGTTGGGATCGTCGTAATCCGCCGGGTTGCGGCCGGTGCCCGTGGTATAGGCGCGGGGATCGTGCGGATCGGTGAAGGCCGAGGCGAATTTCACCCCGTCGCAGAAATTGTCGGTGAAGGAGAAGAAACTGCCGCAGGCGTCGAGCTTGAAGGGCTCGAAATCGAGCTGGTAGAAGGCTTCGATCGAAAGGCCGTCGGCGATCTCGTAATTGGCCGCGATCATCGGCACCGGGATCAGGGCGTCCTTCAGTTCCGCCCCGGGCACGCGGATCTTGCCCGCGTCGATCGGGTTGATCATCGAAATGCCGTTGATGGTGAACAGCGCCTCGCCCCAGTTCAGGATCTGGCTGCCGACCGAGACGTTCAGCGGCCGGTCGAACAGCGTGTAACTACCCCGGACATAATAGTCGAGCAGCGCGACATCCCAGTCGGCGCGGTTGTCGGCCCCGTCCGGATATTGCCCGCTGGAATTCGGGCGGTATTCCGGCATGAAATCGGCCAGTTCGTTGTTGGCGGCGACGGAATCGTAGAAGGCGATGCCGCGGGCATAGAGCTTGTAGTTCCGCCAGTTGAGGTTCAGCTCGGCACGGGCCGTCGATACCTGGCTGATCAGGTCGTATTTGTCGTAGTTGAGGTTGCCGTCGTCATTGCCGGCCGAAATCAGGCCGCCGCCGTAGTAGTAGCCGTAGTTCCGGGGATCGCGGTCGGCCATGCGCACCTGGGCGCCGGTCGACAGCGAGACGATGACCGAGCCGGTGATCTCGTCGGTCAGTTCGAAATCGACGGCCGAGGCGGTGGCGGCAAGGCCGAGCGCGCAGGCGGCCGTCAGCGGCAGGGCGACGCGCCAGCGCCGCCCGGGGAACATCGTGCAGTCCATGATCGCCCCCTGCCCCGTCTCAGCGCTGGCCCAGACGGCGGATGGCGTCCGGGGTGAAATTCGAGGGATCGACATTGCCGGCATTCCAATCCAGCATCTTTTCCTCGTTCTTCAGGCCGAAGACGACATAGCGGCCCGACTGCAGGTCGTAGGTCACCTCGAGCGCCGACGAGCACAGCGGCAGGTCGTAGTAATTGATCATCGGCCCGTCCTGGACCCGCCACAACTCGCCGCGGGTATCGTAGAGATCGGCCGAGACGATGTTCCAGCTGTCCTCGTCGAGGTAGAAGACCCGGCGGGCATAGACGTGCTGGGCGCCTTCCTTCAGCTTGGCGTCGACCACCACCGCGCGGTGCAGCTCGTAACGCGCGAAGTCCTGGTTCAGGTGGTTCGGGGTCAGGATTTCCTTGTAGCTGACCTTGTCGGAGGCGAGCTTATAGGCGTTGTAGCCGAGGTAGAGTTCCTGCTTCGGCTTCAGGTCGAAGCTATAGCGGTCGGTGGCGCCGTTATACATGTCGAACTGGTCTGTGGTCGCGAGACCGTCCGTGTTGATCAGCGGATTGGCATAGGACAGTTCGGGGGCGCGCAGCACCCGGCGGGTGCCCGGATTGTACTGCCAGGCCTGGCGCGGCAGTTCCTTCGCATTGATGGTGTCGTGCACCAGGATGATGGAGCCGGCCAGGCGGGCGGGCGCCGTGGTGATGTTCAGATAGGAAATGCCGATATTGTTCAGCTGCTTGATATCGCTGACGTCGCCGATCTGGGCGCGGCCGGGGCCGGAGTAATGGATGATGCCCTCGTCCTGGTTCTTGAACATGATGTAGGAACCATTGCCGTTCACCGCGGCCGAGCCGAAGAAACGGCGGAACTTGAAGCCGCGATAGCGCAGGCGGTGGTTCCAGATCGCCTCGACCCCGTTCTGCGGGATCGGGAACGGCACGCCGAGCAGGGCGTCGTTCAGCCCGTTCTGGTCCTCGGTCATGGTCGCCGTGACCGCATTCTTCTTGGTCGCCTCATAGACCCGTTCGGGCAGCGAGCAGGAGCGCCGGGTCGGGTAGACCGGCATCTTGAAGTTCGGATAGAGCTTCAGCATGGCCTGCTGGCCGGCGGTGAGCTTGGCCGCATATTGCGCCGCGTTCTGGGCGGTAATCGTCGCCGTAGGCTTGTCGCCGGCGAAGGGATCGACCAGATGCATGCCGGGCGAATAGCCGGCGGGCGGCTTGGTCAGGCCCCCGTCATAGGCCGGGATGCCGCCGTCCGCATTGCCGGCCTTGACGGCCCCCACCGGCGTCAGGTCGCGGCCCAGGCGGTCGGCCTCGGCCTGCGGCACCTTGGCCAAGGCGGCGCCGCTCGCAAGGATGGCGGCAAGGCCGGCAACGGCCGTGGCGATCTTCTTCATCTTCCCCCCTGATATCCCGAGGTTTTTGTCGTTCTTTGGTTCCGGGTCGCGGTTCGACCGCGGTCGAGGGCAAGACTAGGTGGGGGCGGCGAAAAACCCTGCCAGTCAAAGGATGGGTGAAGCCAGGGCCCGCCGGGCGCTTCGCCCCCATAATGGGACTTTCGCCGAGGCGGTTTCATCGCTCATTTTGGCGATTCCGAGCACTTGATTAAAACGGTATTTCAAATATGATTTTGTTTCATAAGGGATTTCCCCCGCCTCCCCGCCCGCCGGGGTCCGCGGTGCGGAAACGGAACAGCCCATCAAAAGTAGGGCATTCCGCTCACCGGCGGTTCCGGCCGCCGGATAACGACAACAAGGCCCCCCGCCAACACGCGGGCAGGGTCGTGGGAGGGGGAAATGGCATTCGCCGACATGGAGGGCGGGGCGCGTCCTGCCGTTGAACTGCGCGCACATCGATTCGGGTCAGAAGCCCTTCAGCCCGCCCTGCGCCGGGACCCGGGTGCGGGCACCGCCGACGGCGTCGTCGCCCGGCCCCGCCTGGAACGCCAGCTGATCGCGGCGGCGAACAACAACCTGATCACCACCCTGGTCGGGCCCGAAGGCACGGGCAAGACCACGGCGCTTGCCGCCGTCGAGCGGGAATGCCGCCGCCTGCGCCAGCCTGCCGTCGTCATCGCCTGTGCCGGCCCCGATGGCGAAGCCGCGCATTTCGCCGCCTCGGTGCGCCGCGCCGTCGAACTGGCGACCGGGCAGGACGCCCGCTGTCCCGACAGCATGCTGGCCGCCCTGCTGAACCGGGCGGCGGCGGCGAATGCGCCGGTCACCTTCATCGTCGACGATTTCGACCTTGCCGACCACAAGCCCCAGCGCGCCCTGATCGTCGACCTGCTGCACGGCGGCCGGGGCGAGATCCGGGTCGTCGTCGCCTCGCGCTTCAAGCTGCGCTGCGGGTTGGGCAGCCCGATGCTGGACAGCAAGCTGGCCGATTTCGGCATGGAGGCGCTGGCCTTCACCGCCGAGGAAGCGGTGCAATTGTTTCCCGGCCCCCTGAGTGCCGACGAGGAACAGGGCCTGGCCCGGCTGCTGGAGCGGACGGGGGGCTGGCCGCTGGCGCTGCAGATGGCGGTGCGCCGGCACCGCGCCGGCGAAAGCCTCGCCGCCATCGCCGCCGATCTGTCCGGCGCCAGCCCGGCATTCGAGGCACTGTTCGACCGCTGCCTGGAGGAACTGCCGCCGGCCCCGCGCGCCGCCGCCACCATTCTCGGCCCGATCGGCACGGCCCCGGCCGAATTGATCGCCGAACTGCTGGACAGCGGCCCGATCGACACATTCGAGGCGCTGACCGATACCTGCCCCTTCGTCGCCTTCGCCGGCGGCAACAGCGAAGACCTGCGCCTGCATCCCCTGTTCCGCGACTATCTTCTCGCCCGCCTGCGGCGGGAACAGCCGCAGCGCTGCCAGCACCTGCTGGAGAGGGCCGCGATCTGGTTCGAGCGCCGCGGCGACGGTATCGCCGCCGCGCGCTGCTGGCTGCGGGCCGGGCAGGCCGACCGCGCCGCCCGCTGGCTGGAGCGGGCGGGCAACCGGCCGCAAGGGCCCCAGCCCATCCCGCTGCGCGGCGAGGAATTGCCGGCCGCCGTCACCCTGACCCCGGAAAGCGCCTTTCGCGTCGGCCGGGGCCGGGCCTTCCAGGGCGACCGCGCCGATACCGCCCACCTGCTGGAACATTCGCCCAGCCTCGCCACCATGAACGGCGACGACAAGGCACGCATGCAACTGCTGCGCCTGCTGGTCGCCTTCGGTTACGACGATTTCGACCTCGTCCGCGCTGAGGCCGGCCGCTGGCTGACGGATTACCGCAGCGCCCGCACCATGGACCGGGTGATCGCCGCCCTGGCGCTGGCCCTGGCCTGCAATGCCCTGCTCGACCCGGTCAAGGCCAATGTCGCCCTCGACCAGGCGCGGGGCGATGCCGCGCGCAGCGACAGCGCCTATCTCCACACCTGGATCGCGATCATCGCCGGCCTGCTGGCGCTCGACGGCGGCAACCCGGCGCAGGCCCTGGCCGAAATGGAACGCGCCCTGGCCCATACCGGCTGCCAGGGTGCGATCCGGCGCACCTGCGAACTGGTGCGCGCGGAATGCCTCTACGAGACCGGCCAGACCCAGGCCGCGGCCCAGGTGCTCGAACGCAACCTGGTCGAGGGCTTGCGCCACGGCGTGACCGAAACCGCCATGGCCGGCCTCGAGACCGCCATCCGGCTGCGCGAACTCGAGGCCGGGGCGGTCGCCGCCCTCACCCTGTCGCGCGAGGCGGAGCACACGATCGAGCGGCGCTTCGGCAACCGTGCCCGCAGCCACCTGCGCCTGGCCCGGATCGAAACCGTGCTGCGCCAGCCGGACGACCGGCGGGCGGTGCAGTTCGACGGCGAACTGACCGAACTGGACATTCTCGCCGACGGCGACGCCCGCCACTCCCCCTCGACCCTGGAGCGCCTGCGCCTTGCGGTCGCCCGGCGTCACATCGCCGAGGGCGACAGCCGCGCCGGCCTCGCCCTGCTCGGCCCCATTCTCGCCCAGTCCCTGGCCTCGCGCCGGCTGCGCGTCTGGGCCCGGGCCTCGGTGCTGAAGGCCGCGGCCCAGGTCGACGAGGGCGATGCCGGCGCCGCGCTGAAGACGGTCTGGGCCGCGATCGAGCGCACGGCGCCGCGCGGCCTCTATCGCAGCTTTCTCGACGATGCCGCACTGCTGCGGCCGCTCGCCCCCCTGCTGCTCGACCATGTGCGGCGGCTGGGCGGCGGCGGCGACCCCGGCTGCCTTGCCGTGGCCGAGGCGATCGCCAAGGCCTGCGCGGTGCCGGACCAGCCCCCGGCCTCGGCCGCGGCGGTCGCCGACATGCCGATCGAAGCCCTGACCAGCGGCGAGATCAAAGTCCTGAGCCTTGCCGCCAGCGGCCTGAAGAATGCGGAAATCGCGGAACGCATGCTGGTCGCCGTGCCCACGGTGAAATGGCACCTGCACAATATCTTCGGCAAGCTGGGGGTGCGCACCCGCACCGCCGCCATCGCCAAAGCCCGCGAGACCGGGGTCCTGTCCTGACCCCGGCCTTCGAGACTCAGCCGCCGAGGCTGGCCAGGGTGCGGCGGAAGCGCCGGGCGGCGATGGCGAAATAGGCGGCGCCGATGATGGCGAGCACCAGCAGCACCGGCCAGACCACGCCGATCCCGGCGCCGCGATAGAGGATCGCCTGGGCCGCCGCGACGAAATGGGTCGAGGGCGAAAGCTGCATCACGCCCTGGAGCCAGGCCGGCATGCTTTCCATCGGCGTGGTGCTGCCGGAGAGGAGGTTCATCATGATCAGGATCGGCAGGGCGAGCAGGCCGAACTGCGGCATCGACGAGGTGAAGGTGGCCAGCAGGATGCCCATGGTCGCGACCGAGAATTCATAGACCACGGCCAAGGCCAGGAAGAGGACGAGCGAGCCCGCCAGGGGCACGCCCAGCAGCCGCTCGACCACGACCAGCAGGGACAGCGCCGCCGCCAGCACGATCACCAGCCCGTTGGCCCAGATCTTGGCCAGCATGATGTCGATCGGGCGGACCGGCATGACCAGGAGATGCTCGATGGTGCCGTGCTCGCGCTCGCGGATGAAGGCGGCGCCGGTCAGGATCACGGTCAGGATGGTGATGTTGTTGATCACCTGCATCACCGGCGTGAACCATTCGGAGGCGAGATTGGGGTTGAAGCGCGCCCTGGTGATCACGGCGACCGCGCCGTCGGGCGCCGGCGCCTCGCGCCGCAGGCGGTCGCCCACCGTGTCGGCGATCACCCCGCGCAGATAGGCGAGGCCGTTGCCGGCCTGGGTCATGGCCGTCGCATCGACGTTGATCTGGATCTCGGGCCGCCGGCCGGCAAGGACATCGGCCTCGAAGCGGGGCGGGATATCGATGACGAAGACGAAACGCCCCTCGTCCATCGCCCGGTCGATCGCCTCGGCGCCGAGGGGCACCGCCGGCTTGAACTGCGGCGGCCGGATCGCATCGGCAAGTGCCCGCGACAGGGCGGAGCCGTCCTCGTCGACGATCGCGACGGCGGCGTCGTGCACGTCGAAACGGGCCCCGGTCGCGACCGTATAGATCGCGACGGTGAATGTGTAGAAGACGAGGAACAGCATCACCGGATCGGCACGCAGCGAGCGCAGTTCCTTGACCCCGAGGCGGAAGATGGTGGCGAGGCGCTGTTTCATCTCAGCGTTCCCGCTTCGAGAGGAAGGCCATGGCCGCGACGATGAAGGCGACGGCGAAGACCGCCAGCATGGCATGATCGGCCCAGAGATCGCCGAGGCCGAGCGACTTGGTGAAGGTGCCGACGCTGATCTGCTGGTACCAGCCGGCGGGAAAGGCGACGCCGAACAGCCGCCCGCCCCCGGACAGCGAGGAGACCGGCACCATGAGCCCGGAGAAATTCACCGCCGGGATGATGGCGACGATGGCGGTGGCGAAGATCGCCGCCAGCTGCGACCGGGTGAAGGCGGAAATCAGCAGGCCAAAGCCGGTCGTCGCCAGCAGGTAAAGGAAAGTGCCGCCGACCAGCGCCGCCAGGGAACCCTTCACCGGCACGCCGAACAGCAGGACGGCGAGCACGAGCATCATGGCGAAACTGACCGCGGCGATCGCCACATAGGGCGCCTGCTTGCCGGTCAGGAATTCGAAGCGGGTGACCGGGGTCGCGCGGAAATTGGCGATCGAGCCGGTCTCCTTCTCCCGCACCACGCCGACCGCCGTCATCATCGCCGGGATCAGCACCAGCATCAGCATGATGACGCCGGGGACGATGGCCGGCGCGCTCTTGAACGATTGGTTGTAGCGGAAGCGGCCGACCACGGCGAAGGCATCGCCGGACAGCGGCGCGCCCAGGTCCTGGGCGATCGCCGCCATACGCGCGGCCAGCGCCGCCTGGACGTAGGCGCGCGTGGTCTCGGCCCGGAACGGCATGGCGCCGTCGATCCAGACCGCCAGTTCCGGCCGGCGCCCGGCCAGGACGTCGCGGCCGAAGCCGTGCGGCACTTCGACCACGAATTTCAGGGTGCCGTCGCGGAGCGCGGCCTCGGCCGCGGCCGGATCGGCCAGCGCGATCGCCGGGGCGAAGGCGCGGCTGCCCTCGAAGGCTTCGAGGACGGCGCGGCTTTCCCGGCTCCGGTCCTGGTCGAAGACGCCGTAGGGCAGATCCTCGACGTCGAAGGAAATGCCGTAGCCGAAGGTGATCATCAGCAGGACGGGGGCGAAGAGCGCGAAGGCGAGGCGGATCGGATCGCGCAGGATTTCCATCGCCTCGCGCCGCGCATAGGCCCACCAGCGCCGGCGCGAGAACAATTGCCCCCCGGCCGCGGCAGCCCCCGCCGCCTCGGCCGGCGGTGCCGGGGCGTCGACGGCCGCGGGGCCGGCCGCCGCTTCGAGATAGGCGATGAAGGCATCCTCCAGCCGCGCCCGCCCTTTCGAGGCGGCGAGATCGGCGGGCGTGCCCACCGCCAGCACCTTGCCCGCATGCATCAGGGAGATGCGGTCGCAGCGTTCCGCCTCGTTCATGAAATGGGTGGAGATGAAGATGGTGACGCCCTTGCCCCGGGCGAGGTCGACGAGATAGCGCCAGAACTGGTCGCGGGCGACCGGATCGACGCCCGAGGTCGGCTCGTCCAGGATCAGCATGTCCGGCTCGTGCAGCACGGCGGCGGCCAGTTGCAGGCGCTGGCGGATGCCGAGCGGCAGGTCGTCCGGCAGCTTGTCCGCGACCTCGGCCAGGTCGAAATCGCCGATCACCGCCGCCACCCGCGCCGGCCCCGCCGCGCCCAGGTGGAACAGGCGGGCGTGCAGGTCCAGGTTCTGGCGCACGGTCAATTCGCCATAGAGCGAGAAGGCCTGCGACATATAGCCGACGCGCCGCCTTGTCGCCATGTCGCCCGCATCCAGGGGCTGGCCGAACAGGCGCGCCTCGCCCTCGCTGGGGGCGAGAAGGCCGGTCAGCATTTTCATCGTCGTGGTCTTGCCGCAGCCGTTCGAGCCGAGGAAGCCGAAAATCTCCCCCTTCTCGATCCTGAAGGAGACATGGTCGACGGCGGTGAAGGCGCCGAACCGGCAGGTGAGATCCGTCGCCTCGATGGCGACGGCGGCCTCGTCCCCGCCGCGCGGCGGCACGGTGACGCCCGCCGCCGCCGATCGTTCCGCCGGCAGCAGGCGGATGAAGGCGGCCTCCAGCGTGGTGCAGCCGGTCTCGCGCAGCAGGTCGGCCGGCTTTCCGGTCGCCAGCACCCGGCCGTCGTCCATGGCGGCGATCCAGTCGAAGCGTTCCGCCTCCTCCATATAGGCGGTGGCGACCAGCGTGCTCATGCCCGGGCGGCGGGCCCGGATGCGATCGATCAAGTCCCAGAACTGGCGCCGCGACAGCGGATCGACGCCGGTGGTCGGCTCGTCCAGGATCAGGAGATCCGGGTCATGGATCAGCGCGCAGCAGAGCGAGAGCTTCTGCTTCATCCCGCCCGACAGCTTGCCCGCCGGCCGGTCGATGAAGGGGGCGAGCCCGGTCGCCGCCACCAGTTCGGCGATGCGCGCCGCCCGTTCCGCCGCCGGCTGGCCGAACAGGCGGCCGAAGAAATCCAGGTTCTCGCGGATCGAGAGGGTGGGATAGAGATTGCGGCCCAGCCCCTGGGGCATATAGGCGATGCGGGTCAGGCAATGCCGGCGGTGGCGGCGGCGGGCGATGTCGCCGCCCAGGACCTCGACGGTGCCGGCCTGGCCGCGCCTGACCCCGGCGACCAGGGCGAGCAGGGTCGACTTGCCGACCCCGTCCGGCCCGATCAGCCCGGCCATGCCGCCGGCGGGAATGGCGAGATCGACCCCGCGCAGCGCCGCGACCGCGCCGTAGCGGTGCGCGACCCCCGCCAGCCGCGCGACCGCTGCGGTCACTTCGACAGCCTCACGTCCAGTTGCGCCGGCCAGGGCACGCCGGCGTCGTAGCGGACATAGCCCATGCCCCGAACCCCGGTCTTCACCTGTTCGCGGTGGGCGTCGAGCAGGGCGGGATCGATGCGCAGCTTCACCTTGAACATCAGCTTGTCGCGCTCGTCGCGGGTTTCGACCGCATTCGGCGTGAACTGGGCCTCGGCGGATACGAAGGAGACGGCGGCGGGGATGACGAGATCGGGCACCGGGTCCAGCACCAGCCGCGCCTCGCCGCCGACCGCCAGCCGCCCGGCCTGGGCCGCCGGCAGATAGATGGTCATATAGACTTCGCCGACATCGAGCAGGGTGACGACGCGGGCGCCGGCGGCCAGCACCTCGCCCGGTTCCGCCAGCCGGTATTGCACCCGGCCGGCGCGCGGCGCCACCAGTTCGGTATCGGCGGCCAGCGTCTTCAGCCGGTCGAGGCCGGCCTTGGCGGTATCGATCGCCGCCGTCGCCTGGGCTTCGGTCGCCCGCGCCGCCGCGACCGCGGCTTCCGCCGCCGCCAGCTGGGCCCGGCGCTGGTCCAGCACCTCGATCGATTGGAAGCCGCGCCGCTGCAGGCTTTCGGCCCGCTCGAACTCCTGGCGGGCCAAGGCCTGCTGGCTTTCCGCCTGGGCGACATTGGCCGCGGCGGCGGCGGCCGCCTTTTCCGCCTGCACCACCTGGGCGGCGGCGCCGGCGACCTGGGCATCGAGTTCCGCCCGGTCCATGCGGGCGATCACCGCGCCCCGGGCGACGAAATCGCCCTCGCGCGCCAGGATTTCGACGACGCGGCCGGCCATCTTGGTCGAGACATCCACCTGATCGGCTTCGAGCCGGCCGTTGGCCCCGGCGATTCCCGCCGGCAGGCTGCCCGCCTGGACATGGCGCCAGTAGAAATAGCCGCCGACACCCAAAGCCGCCGCCAGCGCGACCACGATCAATACCCGCAACGCCCTGGACATACCGACATCCCACTTCCGACCGGACCGCAACCCTTAAGGCATGACATCATCATGCCACCGCTTTTCCTCTATGATCCATGTCAATGATGCGCTGCATTCAAAGCGCACCATCGCGCCGCAACAACGGCCGACCTGCCAAGTATCCGGAGTAGACGATGGACGGAGCCTTCACCTCGACCCTCGACCGCAAGGCGAAATCCGCCGCGGCGCGGCTGACCGGGGGCATTTCGCCGGTCGCCCTGCTGGGCGCCTTCACCGATTGGGGGCTGCATCTCGCGGGCTCGCCGGGCAAGCAGATCGAACTGGTGGAAAAGGGCCTGACCGGCGCCGCCAACCTGCTGCGCTTCGGCCTCCACTGCATGACCGAGCCGGAATCGGGCGCCACCCATCCGGCCCAGGCCCAGAAGGGCGACCACCGGTTCGACGCCCCGGCCTGGGAACGCTTTCCCTTCAACCTGTGGTCCCAGAGCTTCCTGCTGACCGAACAATGGTGGCACGAGGCGACCACCAGCGTGCGCGGCGTCACCCGCCAGCACAGCGACGTCGTCGCCTTCGTCACCCGGCAATTGCTGGACATGGCCGCGCCTTCGAACACGCCGCTCACCAACCCGGTCGTCCTCGAACAGACGATCCTGCAAGGCGGGGCCAACCTGCTGCGGGGGGCGCAGAATTTCCTCGAAGACCTGGGCCGCCAGCTATCCCACGAGCGGGCGGCGGGCGACGACTTCAAGGTCGGCGTCGATCTCGCGGCGACGCCGGGCAAGGTGATCCTGCGCAACCGCCTGGCCGAGGTGATCCAATATGCCCCGGCGACCGAGACGGTGCAGGCCGAGCCGATCCTGATCGTGCCGGCCTGGATCATGAAATATTACATCCTGGACCTCTCGGCCCAGAATTCGCTGGTGCGCTACCTGACCGGGCGGGGCCACACGGTCTTCATCATTTCCTGGAAGAACCCGGACGGCGGCGACCGCGACCTCGGGCTCGACGATTACCGGCAATTGGGGGTCATGGCCGCCCTCGATGCCGTCAGCGCCATCGTGCCGGGCGAGAAGATCCATGCCGCCGGCTATTGCCTGGGCGGCACCCTGCTGTCGATCGCCGCCGCCGCCATGGCGCGGGACGGCGACCGGCGCCTCGCCTCGCTCACCCTGCTCGCGGCCCAGACCGATTTCACCGAACCGGGCGAGATCGCCCTCTTCATCAACGAAAGCCAGGTCACCTTCCTCGAAGACATGATGTGGCAGCGCGGCTTCCTCGAAACCGGGCAGATGGCCGGGGCGTTCCAATTGCTGCGCTCCAACGACCTGATCTGGTCGCGGCTGATCCACGACTACCTGCTCGGCCAGCGCGAGAAGCTGATCGACCTCATGTCGTGGAATGCGGATGCGACGCGGATGCCCTTCCGCATGCACAGCGAATACCTGCGCCACCTGTTCCTCGACAATGAACTGGCCCGCGCCCAGTTCAAGGTCGGCGAGCATACGGTGGCCCTGACCGACATCCGGGTGCCGGTGTTCGCGGTCGGCACGGTGACCGACCATGTGGCGCCCTGGCGTTCCGTCTACAAGATCAACCAATTGACCGATACCGACGTCACCTTCCTGCTGACCAGCGGCGGCCATAACGCCGGCATCGTGGCCGGGCCGGAAAACCCGCGCCGCCACTACCAGATCGGCCACCGGCTGGCGACCGACGCCCATGTCGATCCCGAGCGTTTCGAACAGCAGGCGCCGCGCCGCGACGGCTCGTGGTGGCCGGCCTGGGCCGGCTGGATCGAGGGTTTGCAGGCCGACCGCCCGCGGGTGGCGCCCCCGCCCCTCGGCAATGCGGATGCGGGCTATGCGGCGATCGAGGAGGCCCCGGGGTCCTATGTCCATCAATCCTGAACCCCTGGCCGGCCTGCTGGCGGGCAAGGTCGGGCTCGTCACCGGCATCGCCAACGGCTCGTCCATCGCCGCCGGCTGCGCCCGGCTGTTCCGCGCCGCCGGGGCGGAACTGGCGGTCACCCACCTGAACGAGCGCGCCCTGGCCCATGTCCGGCCGGTGGCGGAAGAGGTCGGCGCCGCCCTGCTCCTGCCCCTCGACGTGACCGACGACGCGGCGCTGGAGGCGGTGTTCGAGGCGATCCGCGCCCGCTGGGGCCGGCTCGACTTCCTGCTGCATTCGATCGCCTTCTGCCCCAAGGAAGACCTGCACGGGCGGGTGGTCGATTCCTCGCGCCAGGGCTTCGCCACCGCCATGGACGTCTCGGTCCATTCCTTCATCCGCATGGCCCGGCTGGCGGAACCGCTGATGGACCGGGGCGGCTGCCTGCTGACCGTCAGCTATTACGGCAGCGAGAAAGTGGTCGACCATTACAACGTCATGGGCCCGGTGAAGGCGGCGCTGGAAGCCAGCGTGCGCTATCTCGCCGCCGAGCTGGGGCCCCGGGGGATCCGGGTTAACGCCCTGTCACCGGGGCCGCTGAAGACGCGGGCGGCGTCCGGCATCGATCATTTCGACGACCTGATCGAGGCGGCCCGCAGCCGCGCCCCGGCGCGGCGCCTGGTCGACATCGCCGAGGTCGGCGCCATCGCCGCCGGCCTCGTCAGCGATTTCTCGACCGGGGTCACGGGCAATATCGCCTATGTCGACGGCGGCTACCACGTCGTCGACTGAGGGGCGCTGACCAGGGCCATGTGATTGTCCCACAGCGCGGTCCGGGCCAGGTCGCCGTCGAGGCGGCGGGTCTCGCCCGGGCCGACCACCGCGATCCCGCCATGGCCGCCGGCGATATAGAAGCGGCCGGGCTGCGCCGGATCGGCGGCGATGGGGCAGACGTCGGACAGCGACCGGCTGCCGAGATAGCGGCCGTCGTCATAGGCGAAGAAGGCGGCGCTGCCGCCGCGCGGGCTGGTCATGCCGAAATGCCGGCCCGCCGCGTCGCTGGCCAGACTGCCGCAATATTGCCGCAGATCGGCCAGGGCGGTGCGCGGCATCTCCAGCAATTGCACCGTGCCGTCGGGGCGCAGCACGCCGCCGAGGGGCACGAGACGGTCCGCCGGCCCTTCCGACTGCATGGCGAAGGCGACGCTGCCGTCCGCCCCGATCGCGAGATGGCGGATGGAAAGCTGGAACAGGTCCGGCGCCAGCCGGTACTGGTGGACGATCGCGCCGCTCGCCACGTCGATCAGGCTGAGGGACGAGTCCATCTCGTCCAGGTTGAGCTTCGCCCCCGGCGCGTCCGGATGGGTCAGGATGCCGCCGTTGGCGACCGCGATCAGCCGCCCGCCGGGCAGCAGGCGGACATCGTGGGGATCGAGGCCGCCGCTCTCCCATTCCGCGACCCGGCGATAGCCCTCGGCGACGTCATAGACGCCGATCAGGCCGCGCTCCCCCTCGAAATCGGTCTCGGTGGCGAAGAACAGGCGACCGTCGGCGCCGTGAATGCCGTGGCCGCAGAAATGCCGTCCGGCCGCCGCTTCGGCGCGGGCGACCACTGCCCCGTCCGCCAGCCGCACCGCCAGGGCGAAGGTGCCCGGCCGGCGGCCGATAACCACCGCATGGCCGCGGTCGGGGCTGACGGCGACGCCGTGGCCGCGCGCCGGCAGGGGCAGGTCGATCACCGCCCGGCCCGCATCGTCGAAGGCGGTGGCGAAGGCGGCGCCGGCGCCGGTCAGCCGGGTGCCGAACCAGCGCGGCGCCGCAGGGGCGGCCAGGACCGGCCGGCGCGCGAAGGCCAGCGCCGCCGCCATGAGGCCGAGGCCCCGGCGCCTGGTAACGCGGACAGCCATGATCAATCCCCGTCGAGCGCGTTGAAGCCGACCGGAATGCCCAGCGCCGGCGCCACCTCGTTGGCGAGCAGGGCCTTGGCGGCGCCGGCATCGGCGACCAGCGCGACCAGGCGGGGCCGCTGTCCGGCATCGGTCAGGGCCTTGTCCAGCGGCCCCTCGATCGCGGCGGCCGCGGCGACGAGATCGGCCAGCGCCTTGTCGACCTTGGCGGCAAGGACGGCATCGCGCGCCTTGACCACATCGCCCATGCCGGAACGCCAGAGATCGAGGGCGGCGGCAAGGTCGATCCGGATATTGGCCAGCGAGCGGCCGCTGCGCCATTGTTCCAGCAGGCGCGGCTTGGCCCCGCCCGGCCGGTCGCCCAGGGCCCGGGACAGCTTGCGGTCCGCCACCATCTCGACGGCGAGATGCAGGGATTTGAACAGTTCCACCGCCGCCTCCTGCGGAGTGCGGTAATATTCGTTGCCCCCGCCGGCGGCTTTGAGCATGGCGGCATAGGCGACGCTGCCGCCCTGCCAGTCGGCAAGCACGCCCGCCGCCTGGCGCGCGATATTGGCGGCGATGCCCGCCGCCGCGGCACAGCGCAGCGCCGCATCGCCGTTGCCGGCCAGGAGCAGGCCCGCGTCGTCGCCATAGAGCAGGCGTTCGAGGGCGGGCAGGCCCTGGATCGAGACGCTCAGCTTTTCCAGCGCGTCCGGCCGGAACTGGGCGGCATCGCCCTTGCCGAGCAGGTCGGCGAGCTGGCGGCCGACACTGTCGCGCGGGTCGGGCCAGAACATCAGCCGCGACGACCGCATGAAGAGTTCGAGCGGCCCGAAGCGAAGATGCTGCACGCCCTGCCAACCGTCGGAGGCATCGGCGTAAAGCGCCCGCAGGCGGTCGAGGCCGGCCTCGTCCGGGGCGCGGCAGAAGGCCGCGGCCCCGGCCTCGAGGGCGGCGGCGGCGGCGGCGAGGCGCGTGAAGGCGGGCAGGACATGGCGATCGACGATGGCGCCGTTCATCGCCGCGAGGGCCGCCGCCGCCTCGGCGGAAAGGGCCGGGCCCTCCGCCTCGTCGTCGGCCCGGGCAAGGGCGGGCGGCCCGGCCAGGAGGGAGGCCAAGGTCAGGATCTTCAGCCATTCGCGCATGGGCAGCGCTCCGTTACAGGGACTGCAGGAAAGTGATCAGCCGCGCCCGCTCGGCCGGCGAAAGGGCGATGACGGCGTCCCGCGCCCGTTCCGCCTCGCCGCCATGCCAGAGGATGGCTTCGATGAGATTGCGGGCGCGGCCGTCGTGCAGGAATTCGGTACGCCCGCCGACCTCGGCGGTCAAGCCGATGCCCCACAGCGGCGGGGTGCGCCATTCCGCCCCGGCGGCCTCGCCCTCCGCCTTGCCGTCGGCAAGGCCGGGGCCCATGTCGTGCAGCAGGAGGTCGGTATAGGGATAGATGCGCTGGCCGGCCAGTTCGGGATCGACCCCGTCCCGCCCGGTCACCCAGGCGGGGACATGGCAGGCGCTGCAACCGGCGGCCAGGAACAGGGCCTTGCCGGCCAGAACCTCGGGGTCGCGGGCGGCGGGCCTTGCCGGCACCGCCAGATGGCGGGCGTAGAAGACGGTCAGGTCGAACATGCGGGCCGTGACCTCCACCCCTTCGGCCGGGTCGTCGCCGGCTGGCGCGGCCAGGCAGGCGGGCTGGCGCTCGGTGCAGTCGCCGCGCGACCGGCGGATCAGGGGGGTGGACAGGCCGATGTCGGTGGCGAAGGCATCGGCGGCCTGGGCCGCGATATCGGGCTGGGCCGCCTTCCAGCCGAAACGGCCGAGCCGCGCCTCGGGCCCGAGGCGCTGGGCGCGGCCGGAAATGCCGTCGCCGTCCGCATCGTCCGGATCGGCGCGGGCGACGATATCGGCAGCCGGGATCGCTTCCAGCAGGCCGAGGCCGATCATGGGCGGGGCGATGCGGGCCGAGACCTGGACATCCGGCGCCAGCGGCCCCTGCGCCAGGTCGGCGACGCCATAGGCCGGGCGGCGCAGGCTGGCGACCTCGCCGCCGGCAAGGGCGACCGGCACTTCGTCATAGGCCAAGGTCAGGCGGCCTTCGGGGCGGAAGCCCTGGATCGCGGCATTCTGCAACTGGTGGCCATAGGTCGGCTCCGCCCCGCCGCCCGGCAGGCCGAGGCGGAGAACGAGAGAGACTGCCGGCGCCCCCGGGTCGGGCACCTGGCCCCGGCCGTCGCGGCGGTGGCAGCTTTCGCAGGCGCGGGCATTGAACAGGGGGCCGAGACCGTCGGACGCCGTGGTCGAACTGGGAGACGAGGCCCAGCGCTTGCGGAACAGGGCGTCGCCGAGCCCGAAATCGAGCCGCCGGTCCAGACTCATGCCCGCGGACGGATGGGTGAAGGCCCGGCTGTCCCGCGCCTTGAGCGCGGTGGCGGCGCCGCCCGGCCTCTCCTCCCCCGGCTCGAACAGCGCGCGGGCGAACGGCGGGCGCGCCGCGAGGATCAGCGCCGCGACGGCGAGCAGGACGGCGAGCCCGAAGGGCCGCGGCAGACGCCCGAAACCGATCAACCGAGACATCCCCGATGGCGAACGGGGCCGCGCTGCGGCCCCGTCGACAGGATCGATACGGCGATTACTTCGCGACGGCGGACGGATTGTCCAGGCTGTCCGACCCTTCGAACTGGATCGGCGTCAGCTTCAGGGCGGTGATGATCCGCTCGAACGACTTGGTCTGATCGGTCAGGGTATCGACCAGCTTCTGCACCAGGCCGTTGCCTTCCGCATTGCCGGCGCCGATCAGCTGGTCGTAATGCTCGCCGCCTTCGGCCTTCAGCTTGATCGCGGTGGCGGCGGCATTGGTCGCCAGCAGCTTGGCGTCGACTTCGGCGGCCAGCTTGGCATCGGCTTCGCGCACCAGATCGGCCAGCGCCGGGCCGGTCACGACCTTGCCGTCCACCCGCGTGTAGCGGGCGTTGTAGACATTGATGATGCCCAGGACGTCGAAGTAATGCGAATTATGGGTATTGTCGGAGAAGCAGTCATGCTCCTCCTCCGGGTCGTGGAGGATCAGGCCGAGCTTGGTCCGCTCGCCCCCCAGTTCGCCGTAGGAGAGGCTGCCGAGGCCGGTGAGAATGGTGCCGATGCCGCCGTCCGGGCCCTTGGCCGCCAGTTCCTTGCGGGCCTGGCCCTCGGGCTGCCACTGCTTGGCCATCCATTCGAGATCGTCCACCAGCAGCTTGGTCGCCACCGTCAGATAGGCGCCGCGGCGGTCGCAATTGCCGTTGGTGCAGGCGTCGCCCTTGGCATAGTCGGTCCAGGGGCGGTTGCCGGCGCCCGGCCCGGTGCCGTTCAGGTCCTGGCCCCAGAGCAGGAATTCGATGGCGTGATAGCCGGTCGCCACATTGGCATCGACTTCGCCCGCGCCCTGGAGGTTCTGCAACAGGTCCTCGGTGATGGTCGAAGCATCCGTGTCGTCGCAGGCCTTCAGGTCCTTATTGGCGATGATGTTGGCGGTGTAATAGTCGTTCTCGTCCGACTGGGTGCCATAGGACGGGGCGACGTAATCGATCAGCCCCTCGTCCAGCGGCCAGGAATTCACCTTGCCTTCCCAATCGTCGACGATGGCATTGCCGAAGCGATAGGCCTCCGACTGCATGTAGGGCACGCGGGCCGCCGCCCAGGCCGTGCGCGCCGCAAGGAGATTGGCCGGCGACGGTTCCGCCACCAGCTTGTCGACCGCGGCCTTCAGGGCCTTGGCCGTGGTCACGCTGTCCTCGAAGACCGCCTGGGCGATATCGCCATAGGTCTTCAGAACCGCCGCCTTGTCCGTCGCCGCCGCCGCGGTACCCATGGCGCCGAGGGTGAGCGCGCCCACCGCCGCCAGCATTGCCCAGGTTTTGCTGATCATCCCTACCTCCATGGCAGGTGCCGGATGAAGGTCGCCCGCCTCTCACTTCTGCGACGCATTATTAATAGCGGCACCCCTGCCGATGCAAGGGGTGTCAGCGTCGCCGCGCCTCCTCGATGAAGGCGGCGATATCGTCGATGACCGCCTTGTCGGGCACCGCATGGCCGAGGCCGCGGATCACCTGGTTGCGGGCCATGGCCCGGCCGCGCAGGGCATAGCCGCAATCGCCGCCCAGCCGGGCCGAGACCACCAGGGGGTCGTCCGCCCCGACCACGGCATAGACGGCGCGGTCGGCGGGCACGCGCAGGCCGTCGAAATCGGCGTTCTCGCGGTCGGTGCAGGTCCAGCCCATGATGACGACGGCCGCCACCGCCGCCGGCAGATCGGCATATTGGGCGGCGGCGAGCCCGCCTTCGCTGGCCCCCATGAGGGCGAGGCCGTGGCTGTCGACCCAGGGCAGGCCGCGCAGCCGCTCCAAGGTCCAGCGCGCCTCGTCGAGCCGCCAGCGCAGGGTCTCGGGGCCGACGTCGCCGCAGCTCGCGGGCCGGTCCGGCCGGGCAAAGGACCAGGGCGCGACGACGGCAAAGCCCTTCTTCACGAAAAGCTCGGGCACCCCCGCCATGTCGCCGGAACAGCCATGGAGAAACACGATCACCGGCAGCCGGGTGTCGGGGCGGAGCAGGCCCGCCAGCGGATCGCCCTCGGTGCCGCCACGCGCGATGAGATCGCGGACGCTGGCGTCGATCGCCTGCCCGTCACCGGTTGCGGTCCAGGGGACATAGACCCGCGTCCCGGCCCAGACATCGTCGCGGTCGGACCACAGAAGGTCGCAGCCGGCAAGCGCCAGCAGGAACGGGAGGGCAAGGGATCGCCAGAACGTCGCGGATTTCATCGCGCGCAGCCTAACCCCACTTGCCCGCAGGCGGAACGCCCGAAAGCGGAGAGGCAACGCGGGAGGGGATGGCCCCCTCCCGCAGGGCCGGCCTACCAGCGGTAGCGGACGCCGCCCTGGACGTCGTGGCCGGTGATCCGGTCGCCGTATTCGCCGCGGTAACCGCCATAGACCGACCATTTGGCACTCAGCACCGTGTCGAACCCGGCGCGGACCAGCAGGGCGTTCTCGTTCGGCGCATCGTCCGCCAGGCGGATCCTGCCGGCATTCGGGATCTGGGCGAAACCGGCGGCATAATCGCGCTCGCCGGCGAATTCATGCTGCCAGGCGACGCCGATATAGGGTGCGATCGCCTGACCGTCGCCGATCGCAAAGCTGCGCGACACTTCGAAGCCGATGTCCGACGTGACCGAATCGACCTCGCCGATATCGGCGACGAGGGGCACCGCACCGGTTTCGCGGGCACGATCGGCATCGAACCGCACGTAAGTCAGGCCGGCGGCCGGCACCAGGGAAAAGCCGCCGAGGTTGAAGGCATAGCTGCCGCGCAGCCCCGCGGTATAGCGGTTGCCGTCGACCTTGGCCGCGGCGCCGCCGGTGCGGCGAACATCGTAATTGTCGGAATTGAAGCCGAGCACGCCGTCGAGCGCGAGGCCGCCGAAGGCATAGCGGGCATAGGCGACGAAGCCATAGGTGGTGAGGTCGGCATCGTCGCCGCTGCTTTTCAGGGACAGGCTGCCGTCGCCGAGCTGGAAGGCGCCGCCGACGGTGAGGCCGCCGACGACCGCATCGCCGCCGAGGATGACGCCGACATGGTCGTATTCATAATCGCGCAGGCCCCGCGCGCCATCGGCCTCGGCACCGCCGCCGATGACCGCCATCCAGAACGAACCGGCGTCACGATCGGCCAGACGGCTGGCGACCGCATCGACCGTCGCCCGGGACTGGGCGATCGAAAGCGTGGGCAGTTCGAGGTAGATCTCGCCGCCGAGACTGGCGCCGGCGCCCAGTTCGACCTGGCCGGCGGTCGAGAGGAAACTGGTGAAATCGGCCGAATTCGGCGTCCCGGCATAGCCGAACAGGGCCTGGGCCACGGCCCGCTCGGCCGCATTGCCGCTGGCGAGCTGCGCCGGCCGGGTATTGAAGGCGAGGCCGTCCACCGGGGCGGTGGTGCCGATCGCGCCGATCAGGGTGGCGGCGCCGGTCGCGAGGTTGATCGTATAGAGCGACGACCGCCCGGTCGCCGGATCGGTGAGCGAGGCGACGGCGATATTGGAGGAACCGACGGTCAGGATATCGAAACCGACGTTTTCGCTGGTGTTGACGCCGAGAGGCCCGCCCTGGCTGCTGTCCAGGCCGCCGCTGTTCGGCGGGTTCTGCACCAGCAGACGGTCGGTGCCGCTGTCGATCACATAGAGGGTGGTGGTGGTCGCCCCCTCGACATTGTTGGTATAGGCGGCGCCGACGATGCTGCTCGCCGGCTGGACCACGCCGCCGACATTGAGCGCGCCGTCGACCACCGTGGTGCCGATCGCGACCGGGGCGACGCCGTCGACGGCGATGCGCAGGTTTTCCTCGGCATTCGAATTGACGCGCAGGCGATCGGGCACCGGATTGAAATCGACGCCGAAGGCCGTGCCGGTCAACGGCAGGCCGGCGTTGAGGCTGCCGATCGAAGTGGCGACGCCGGTATTCCGGTTGATCCGGTAAAGCTGGCCCGACGCGCCGATGCCATAGGCGAACACGCTGTTGGAGAAGGACAGGCCCGAGCCGTTGGTGCCGCGCTCGGGGCGATAGTCGATGCCGAGCAGCCTGTCGCCGGCGGCAAGGCCGGTGACCGTCCGGGTCGAGGTCACGGTGCCCGGCGCATTCTGCTCGATCGACAGGAAATTGCCGCTGGTGGTCAGCAGATCGATGGTCTGGGCCTGCGCCGCGGCGCCGCCGGCCGCGGCGATGGCGAGCGCAAGCCCGCTGATCCGCGCCGGATTGGATTTGGACATTGTGGTTCCCCCAAGCGTTCAGGCGAAATGCCTATGGCTCCCTGCGCCGGGCTTTACGCTGGAAAACCGGGGCCGGATCGCCCGCCGGGGGACAGGCGCCCGCACCGATGGTCACGATGCGGGATTGGTGCCGGTTCAGGCCGGCCGGTTCAGGTGGGCCCACCCCGGCCGAAAAGATTTTCCGCCGGCCCTCTTGCAGTTGCGAAGAAGGTCACCATCTGCGCCCTCATCTGGGTCCGGGCCCCTCTGGAAGTCGGCTGCCGCTTGGGCGACGCCTTCGATGTCGGACCCTTCCACCTGTCGGACGGCCGTGTCGGCCGCCGCGTCACTTGGGAGGTTCGGCGTGGAAACGTCGCTTTGGGCATGGGGCGGCTTCGTCGCCTTCGTGCTGGTCCTGATCGCCCTCGATCTCGGCATCGTCCACCGCAAGCCCCGCGCCGTGAAGGTTTCGGAGGCGCTGTGGACCAGCCTGTTCTATATCACCCTCGCCCTGATCTTTGCCGCCGGCGTGTTCTATTTCCGCGGCAGCGAGGACGGCTGGGCCTTCCTGACCGGCTTCCTGATCGAGAAGAGCCTGTCGATCGACAATATCTTCGTCTTCGTCCTGATCTTCACCCATTTCAGCGTGCCGGCCGAATACCAGCACCGGGTGCTGCTGTGGGGCATCCTGGGCGCCCTGGTCATGCGCGCGGTGCTGATCTTCGCCGGCGTCGAGCTGATCGCCAATTTCCACTGGCTGATCTATGTCTTCGGCGCCTTCCTGGTCGTCACCGGGATCAAGATGCTGCTCGCCGCCGATGCCGAGCCGGACATGGCGAACAACCGCCTGGTCGGCTTCATCAAGCGGCGCATGCGGGTGACCGAGAGCTTCCACGGCGAGCATTTCTTCATCCGCCGGGACGGCGCGCTCTATGCGACGCCGCTGTTCCTGACCCTCGTCATCGTCGAGGCGTCCGACCTCGTCTTCGCGGTCGATTCGATCCCGGCCATTCTCGCGGTGTCGCAGGATGCCTTCATCGTCTTCACCGCCAATGTCTTCGCCATCCTGGGGCTGCGGGCGCTCTATTTCGCGCTGGCCGGCGTCGTCCACAAGTTCCACTATCTGAAATATGCGCTGTCCATCGTCCTGGTGCTGGTCGGAGCGAAGATGCTGGTGAACGGTTATTTCGGGGCCAAGACCATCCCGACCGAATATGCCCTGATCGCGACCGCGGTCCTGGTCTTCGGCTCGATCATCGTGTCCCTGGCCCGGAAGGAGCGGCCGGACGACAGGAAGACGCTGCCGACCGGCTGGGTCGTCGGCTCGCCGGCGAAATCGGGCGATGACAAGCACAAGCCCTGATGCCGGCACGGCCGCGGGCGACCTCGCCCGCCGCCTGAAGCGGCTCGACACCCTGGCGCGCCTCCTCGAGGCGCGCTGGGTCCTGCCCCTGGTGCGGAAACCGGTCGGCCTCGATGCCCTGATCGGGCTCTTGCCGGTGGCGGGCGATCTCGTCACCGCCCTGATCTCGCTCGGCTTCGTGGTCGAGGCCGGGCGCATGGGGGTGGGGCGCTGGACCATGGCGCGCATGCTCGGCAATGTCGGGCTCGACATGCTGATCGGCCTGGTGCCGGTGGTCGGCGACTATGCCGACGTGCTGTTCCGGGCCAACAGCCGCAATGTGGCGCTGATCCGCCGGGATCTCGCCCGCCGCCATCCGCGCCTTGGCCAAGATTGAGCTTCGCACCCGGCGGGTGCCCCCCCTATAGTGGCGCCCGCCCGGCGCGGGCGCACCGAAACCGTCCAGAGAAGTACCGTGAGCGAAACCACCCAGCAGACCCCGGCCCCGGCCCTGCCCCTGTTCTACGTCCAGCCCGAAGTGCTGACGCCGGCCCGTCACGGCAATCTGAGGGTCAAGGCCCCCGAACACCTGAAGTTCGCGGCCAAGGCCAATTCGATTCCCATCGTCGCCGAGGAATTCCTCGATTGCGCCGGCGCCTATCCGATCGTCTTCACCAACGGGCCGTCGCCGGCCGCGGTGGCGATCGTCGGCATCCGCGACAACGAGAACCTGTTCCTCGACCTCAAGGGCCGCTGGCTGCCGGGCCTGCCGATCCCGGCCTATATCCGGCGCTATCCCTTCATCTTCCTGGAACTGCCCGAGCAGGACCGGCTGACGCTGTGCATCGACCGTTCCGCCCCCAACCTGGCCGAGGGCGGCAGCCAGGGCCAGGCCCTGTTCGAGAACGGCGAGGCGAGCGAATTCGCCAAGGCCTCGCTCGCCTTCTGCGAAGCCTTCCAGAAGCAACTCATCGCCACCCGCGCCTTCGCCGAGCTTCTGGTCCAGCACGACCTGCTGATCCCGCGGAATGTCGAACTGCGCGACCGCAAGGGCCGCAACTACGCCATGTCCGGCTTCCAGGTGGTGAACGAGGAAAAATTCCGCGCCCTGCCGGACGACGTCATCCTGGATTGGACGAAGCGCGGCTTCATGACCGCGATCACCGCCCATTTCATCTCCCTGCGCCGCTGGCCCATGCTGATCGAACGCATGCAGGCCCGGCTCGGCTGACCTCCCTCCCGTCCGACCGGCTTGCCGGGGCGCGAATGTGATATTATAACATCCACATGAGCGCCCCCCTGCCCCCACCCGCTGCCGATGCCGGCATCCCCGTGACCCTGCTGACCGGCTTTCTCGGCAGCGGCAAGACCACCGTGCTGAACGGCTTGCTGCGCCATCCCGCCATGGGCACGGCCGCCGTCATCATCAATGAATTCGGCGCGATCGCCCTCGACCATCAATTGGTCGAAAATGCGCGGGACGACATGATCCTGCTGAAATCGGGCTGCCTGTGCTGCACCGTGAAGGGCGACCTGATCGATTCGCTGCGCCGCCTGTTCCTGCAGCGCGTGCGCGGCGAAGTGCCGGAATTCGACCGGGTGGTGATCGAAACCACCGGCCTTGCCGATCCCGCCCCGATCATCCACACGCTGATGGCCGATCCGCTGGTCGCCGCCCGCTACCGGCTGGACGGGGTGGTGGTGACCGTCGATGCGGTCAACGGCATGGCCACCCTCGACGAGCACGAGGAGGCGGTGAAACAGGCCGCCATGGCCGACCGCCTGCTGCTGACCAAGACCGACCTGGCAACGCCCGGGCAGCAGGCCGCGCTGGCGGCCCGCCTCGCGCTATTGAACCCGGCGGCGCCGCGCGTGACGGTGATCGCCGGGGCAATCGAGCCGGCGGCGGTTCTCGGCCTTGGCCTGTTCGATCCGAACAGCAAAAGCGCCGACGTCGGGCGCTGGCTGAGGGCGGAAGCCTATGAGGCGCATGACCATCACGATCATGGGCATCACGAGCACCACGGCCATCATCACCATGACGTCAACCGCCACGACGACCGGGTGCAGGCCTTCTGCTTCACCATCGACCAGCCGGTCGAACCCTTCGCCTTCGAATCCTGGCTGAACGTGCTGACCAGTTTCCGCGGCCCCAACCTGCTGCGCATCAAGGGCATCGTCAATCTGATCGGCCACGACCGGCCGGTGGCGATCCACGGCGTGCAGACCCTGTTCCACCCGGCGGTGGAATTGCCCGCCTGGCCGGACGGCGACCGACGCAGCCGCATCGTCTTTATCACCCGCGACCTCGATCGCGCGGTGATCGCCGAGACCTTCGCCGCCTTCACCGGCACCGACCCCGCCGCGGGCGGCGATGCGCGCCTCGCCGGCCTCTCCAGCCATGTTTGAATTCGGGTGCCATGCTTGATTTAGGGTGACTGGCGTCACAGCGTTAAATCGGTGATAATCCTACTGTTCTTCCATGGCGCCATCCCCGGGGGGCATGGCGCTTCATGTGAACGGAAGGCCATGATGAACGTCTTTGACCGGATGCGGGGCCGGGGGTTTGGCTCGGCACGCGTCACCTTCGCCGCTATCGGCGCCGCCCTGGCGCTGTTCGGCACCGCCCTCGCGCCGGCGCGGGCCCAGGCGCCGCTCGCCCATCTCGGCACCAATGCGATCGCCGTGGTCGAGGATGTGTCGGGCACCGGCGGCATCGGCTTCATGGATTTCATCTTCGCCGGCCAGAGCTTCGACCTCGGCACCGACGGCAGGCTGGTGGTGTCCTATCTGTCCGGCTGCCGCAGCGAGACGATCGTCGGCGGCAAGGTGAGCTTCAGCCCCAATGGCGCCACCGCCGAGGGCGGCAAGGTCACCTCGACCGTCGCCGCCAATTGCCAGGTCGCCGCCGCTGAAATCGGCGCCGGCGCCACCGAGGCGGGGGCGGTCGTGGTGCGCGGCACCGGCGACCTGCTCGGCGATACCGAGGAGGACCGGGTGATCCGTTCCGGCAGCCCGGCCTTCCGCTGGCTGGCTGGCGGTGCCGCCGAGGTGCGCATCTACAACGCCGGTCGCGCGCCCGCCGAACTGGTGTGGAGCGGCCAGGGCACGGACGGCCATATCGAGTATCCGGCCTCGGCGCCGCGCCTCACGCCCAATATTCCCTATCGGGTCGAGGTGCGGTCGGGCGGCGCGGTGATCGGCGTCGCGCGTTTCTCGATCGACCCGACCCTCGCCGTGCCGGACACGCTGGCCAATCGCCTGGTGCCGGTTGCCAAGCCCTAGCGGCTTTCTCGGACGGGCGGCGCTGCTGCGCCGCCGGCTGGGGATTTCGGGGGCGCTGATCCTGCTGCTGACGGCCTGTACCCTGACCGGGCCGTTCCAGTTTCTGGCCCGGGCCGGGATCGATTTCCTGATCCCGGCGCGCCACGCCCTGTTCGGGCCGCTGTTCCCGCCCGAGCGCTCGGACGTCGTCCTCGTCGCCATCGACGAGCAGACCTATCACACGCCGCCCTTCGCCGAGACGCCGAAAGTGGCCTGGACGCCGCAGCTTGCCCGCCTGCTGGACGGGCTGGTCGGGGCCGGGGCGACCGCGGTCGGCTTCGACGTCATCTATCCGGTCACCCTGGACCGGCCGGAACTGCTGGCCGGCCGCGACCGGCCGTTCCTGATCAGCCTGCGCAAGGCGGCGGATGCGGGCAAGCTGGTGCTGGGCGAGGCGCGCCTGTCGCGCGACGTGCTGCGCCCCCACCCCGGCCAGCGGGTGGCGGCGCGGGGCGACGCCAATATCCGCCTTCTCAACCTCACCTTCGATCCGGACGACGTGGTCCGGACCTATATCGCCCGCTACCGCCTGGAAGGCGGGGCCGGCACCGTGACCTCCTTCGGCACCGAACTGGCGGCCAGGGGCGGCTTCCGCGTGCCGGAACAGGATTTCCTGATCAATTTCAACACCGGCCCCGGCGATGTCCCGACCTACAGCCTGGCCGACATCCACGCCTGCATCGAGGCCGGCGATACCGACTATATGGCCCGCGCCTTCAAGGACAAGATCGTCCTGATCGGCGAGGTGCTGGACATCGAGGACCGCTTCCGCGGCGCCAAGCGCTATGCCCTGACCGAAGGCGACGACAGCCGCGACCCGCCGCGCTGCCGCGTCGCCGCCGATCCCGAGCGCTTCCGCCCGCTGGCCGCCCGCTCCTCCATGCCCGGGGTGCTGATCCATGCCGCCGCCATCAATACGATCGCCAAGGGCGCCTGGCTCATCCCCCTGCCCCTGACCGCGACCGTCCTGCTTTGCCTCGTCTGGTTCGCGCTGCTCGACATCGCCTTCTTCCAGCTGAAGCCGGCGCTGGGCGCCCTGGTCGGCGCGGGCGCCATCGCCATTCTCTTCGCCGGCGCCGTGCAGGCTTTCGCCGCCGGGGTCGTCGTCCCCGTGCTGCCGCTCGCCGTCGGCGCCGTCGTCCTCTTCGCCGGCCTCTATGCCTATCGCTTCGTGATCGAGGACGGCGGGCGGCGGCGCATCCACCACGCGTTCCGCCATTATCTGGCGCCGACCCTGGTCGACCGGCTGGCCGAGGATGCGGATGCCCTCAGCCTCGGCGGCGAGCGGCGCCATGTCACCGTCTTCTTCTCGGACATGGTCGGCTTCACCTCGCTCAGCGAGCGGCTGGCGGCGACGCCGGAACGTTTCGTCGACGTGGTGAACGAATATCTGACCGTGATCACCCAGGCGATCGAGAAGCGCGACGGCTATATCGACAAATTCATCGGCGATGCGGTGATGGCGATCTGGGGCGCGCCCCTGACCCAGGAGGAGGCGGAGCGCCTGGCGGCCGAAGCCGCGCTCGACGCCCAGGCCGCGCTGGCCGAATTCAACCGCACCGTGGTGGTGCCGAATTTCGGGCTGAAGCCCCTCGGCACCCGCATCGGCATCGCCAGCGGCGAGGCGGTGGTGGGCAACATGGGCTCGCGCACCCGGCTGAACTATACGGTCACCGGCGACGTGGTGAATCTCGCCTCGCGGCTGGAAAGCGCCAACAATCACTACGGCAGCAAGATCATCCTCAGCGGGCCGACGGCAGAGCGGCTGGGGCCCGACTTCGTGCTGCGCCCGCTCGACCGGCTGGTGGTCAAGGGCAAGTCGCTGCCCGTGCCGATCTTCGAGCTGGTCGGCCGGCGCGCCGACGTCCCGGCCGAGCGGCTGCGGCAGGTCGAGGGTTTCATCGCCGCCCTCGACCTCTACCTGAAGCGCGACTTCGCGGCGGCGGAGGCGGCCTTCGCCAGGCTGGAGGCGGAGGACCCGGTCGCCGCCGTCTATCGCGCCCGCGCCCTGGTCTATCGCCTGGACCCGCCGCCCGAGGATTGGGACGGCCGCTACACCCTCGAATCGAAATAGGGGAGCCGGGTCCCGGCGTCGCCGCCGACGACGGGACCCGGCCGGGCCCGCCCCCTCCGCGCCCCCGGGGCGGGGGGCGCAAGCGGGCCCTTGGGCGTCAGTAGTCGCGCAGGCGTTCGATATCGAGGAAGCGGGCCATGTCCTGGGTGAGGATGGACCAATCGGCCTGCATGGTGATGCGGTTGTAGCGGTTGCCGATCACGTTCCAGAGGACATAGTTGCGGGCCATCCACAGGCCGGTCGCCGGGTCGAAGTCACCGGCGTCGTCCAGCACCCGCCACAGCCGGCCGCGCTGGTCGTACATTTCCTGGTACTGGGCGTAGTGGAATTCCTTGTCGATATAGAGACGGCGCCGGCCGTAGACGTAGTTGCCCGTCTTGTCGACCACCTCGAGGATCCACACCGGCCGCAGTTCGAGGTCGATGGTCTCGATCTCGCACTCGTTGCCGGCATATTGCGCCGGGTCATAGGCATGGCCCACCTCCGGCTGCGACAGGATGAAAGTCTCGCCGACGATGTTGAAATCGAACTTGCGCGGATCCGGCTTCAGCCAGGACTGGCGCCATTCGTCCCAGGTCGCCTCGATCCCCGGGGTCATGGGGTCCTGGGTGTCGGTGCCGCCGAGGATGCGGGTGCGCTTCATGGTCGGGACATAGCCGAGGAAGGCGTCCGGCTTGTCGGCCGAGGCGAAGCGCCGCCGCACCGCGGCCAAGCCCTTGATGTCGCGCGGGGCGAGGAAGACGATGGAGCCGGCCTCGACCGTGTCGTCCTCGCCCCGGATCGCGCCGAGCGGGTTGACGTCGACCCGCCCGTGCATCTTCTGCCACCAGAGATGCATGACGTAACGCCGCTCGACCCGGTTGTCCGGCTGGCAGGAGACGAGTTCCATGGGCTTCAGGGCGGCATTGTCGTTGCCGACGCCGCGCGAAAGGAAGGCCCAGTAGAGTTCGAGGCCGTTGGCGGGCTTGATATAGGGCAGGCCGGCCTCGGTGAGCATGGCGAAATTGCCCTTGGCGTCGAGCAACTCGCCCTTGGGGCTGATGGAGAAGGCGCCGGCGGCCCTGGTCGCCTCCAGGCGCTTGCGCGAGGCGACGTAAGGGGTGGTGGGGACGATGCGGATCTTCTTCCAGCGGAACCAGTCGCTGGACATCAGGCGGTCGTAGCTGGGCGCGGGCAGGACGTCCTTCAGCCAGGGGTATCGGCCGGCGTCGGCGGCGGTGATTTCGAGGCCGGGCTTCAGTTCGGGCGGGAGCTTGGCGGCGGCGATCAGGCTGCGGGCGGAATAGCCGCGATAGGCGTCCCAGTCGCGGACCAGGGCGATGGCCGCCGGATCGGCCAGCAGGTCGGCGAACTTGCGGTGCCCTTCGAACCCCGTCCGCGCCGCCAGCGCCTGCCATTCGTCGACCCAATCCGCCGCCGCGGCCGGGACCGCCGGCAGCGCCAAGGCCGCCAGGGCGGCCAGCAGGTAGCGCCACCTCATGGCTCACCCGCCAGGAAATCGTCGACCAGGGCATTGAACCGCGCGGCATGTTCGATCTGCGTCCAATGCCCGCAGCGGCCGAACATGTGCAGTTCCGCCCGGGGCAGCAGGCGGAACAGGCGTTCGGCGTTGCTCGGCGGGATCACCCGGTCCTCGCGGCCGTGCAGGACCAAGGCCGGCTTGTCGATCGCGGCGATCGCGTGCTCGGGCGTCGCCAGGGCCGAAACCCAGCGCTGGCGCGGCGCCGGAAACAGGGCCGAGAAGCGCTCCTGGAACCCGGGCCTGATACTCGCCTCGTAACGCAGGCGGACGAGGTCGTCGGTCGCCCGCGCGGCATCGAAGGAAAAGATCCCGATCAATTGCCGCATGTTTTCGAGCGACGGCTCATAGCCCCAGACCCGGTCGAGACCGTCGGTCAGGGGGAATTCGATGCCGGCCGCGCCCATCAGCACGAGGCGGCGCACCCGTTCCGGCGCGCGGACGGTCAGCGCCAGGGCAAGCGCGCCGCCGAAGGAATTGCCGACGATATCGACCGGACCGAGATCGAGGGCATCGATGAAGGCGGTCAGGTGCCCGACCGCACGATCGAGCGAGAATTCGAGCCCCGGCGGGCTTTCGGTATAGCCGAAGCCCAGGATATCGGGGGCCAGCACCCGCCGCCGTGCCGACAGCGGCGCCATGGTCAGGCGCCAGTTGGCATAGGCCGAGACCCCGGGACCGGAGCCGTGGATGAGCAGCAGGGGCTGGCCCTGGCCGAGATCGTGGTAATTGGTGGCGATGCCGCCGGCCACGATGCGCCGGCCGATTTCCGGGTTCGTTTCCATTGTTGGTCTTGGCCTCAGAAGAAGCGGTCGTAGTGGATCTGGCCGAAGGGCACCTTGAGGTCGAGCATCAGCAGGCGTTGCAGGGCCTCGGCCATGGGCGGCGGCCCGGCGAAATAGATTTCCGCCTCGCGAAGCCGGTCGCCCTGGTGACGGCCGACGACCTCATGCACGAAGCCCGAAAGCCCGGTCCAGCCGGCGCTGAGGGGATCGTCCAGGCTGGACACCACCGGGTGGTAACGCAGCGTGTCGCCGAAGCCGGGCAGGCCGGCAAGATGGGCTTCGCCGCAGACATCCGCCGCCGTGCGGCCGCCGTAGAAGAAGTCGAGCTGCCGCGCCGGATCGGCGCCGACCGCCCGGGCGATCGAGACCATGGGGGCCAGGCCGGAACCGCCGGCGATGCAGACCACCGGACGAGCGGACTCCGCGACCAGATGGGCAAGGCCATAGGGGCCGTCGAGACCGATGACCGCGCCCGGCGCCATGTCGAACAGGCCGTTGCTGGCCTTGCCGCCCGGCACCCGCTTGATCTGGAATTCCCAGTAACCCTCCGCGTTCGGCAGGTTCGACATGGAATAGCAGCGGCGCAGGCCGTCCGGCAGGCGCAGGATGGCGTATTGGCCGGCGATGAATTCGGCCGGTCCCGGGGCGGCGAAGCGGAATTCGCGGATGTCCCGCGTCAGGTCCCGGGCCGAGACCAGGGTAAGATGCATCACCCTGGGCGGCACTTTCGGCACGCAATGGCCATCCAAGGTGACCTTGATGGTGGCATTGCCGCAGGCCCTGGTCTGGCAGGCGAGTTGCAGGCCCTTGCGGCGGTCGCGGGGCGACAGGCCCGGCGCCTCGGGCCAGAGGCTTTCGACCTCGCCCTCGACGACCTGGATGCGGCACGAGCCGCAGCCGCCCGACGAACATTCGTAAGGCAGGCCCAAGCCACCGCGGAGCGCCGCCTGCAACAGGGAGGCATCGCCCGCCCCCTGCACGAAACTGCCGCCGCCCTCGACCGTGACGACCGCGGCGCGGTCGTCGGCGGCCTGGCCCTGCAGGGCGCTTGCCGCGGTCATGGCGATTCCGACTTGGGCACGCCGGCGACGGCGAAATTGGCCGCCGGCACTTCCCAGATGATGACACGGACGGCGTTGCGCGGCGTGCCGGTGGCGCGTTCCGCGGCGTCGGTCAATTCCTTGATCAACGCCCGCTTCACCTCCGGCGTGCGCCCCTCGATCAGGGTGACGTTGATGATCGGCATCTCATTCCCCCACGGTGATGGCGACGCGGCCCAGCGCCTCGATATTGGTTTCGACATATTCGCCGACGCTGAGCGCATGGGCGGCGGTGACGCCGCCGGCCATGACGAGATCGCCCGGCTCCAGGCTCTCGCCCCATTGCGCCACCATGCGCGCGGCCGCGACCAGGGAACGCACCGGGTTGCCGAGGATGGCCGCGGTCGAGCCGATCTGGCGCGGCGTCCCATTGACCGAAAGCACGACGCCGAGATTGGACAGGTCGACCCGCGGCGAGACGAAACTGCCGATGACGAGGCCCGACGACGAGGAATTGTCGGCGATCACGTCGGGCAGGGCGAAGCGGAAGGCCTGGTAGCGGCTGTCGATGATTTCCATCGCCGGCGCCACCCCTTCGACCGCGGCCATGGCTTCGAGCGCGGTCACCCGGCCCGACAGGCGCCGGCCCATGAGGAAGACCACCTCGGGCTCCGCCCTTGGGTGGACGTAGCGCTTCTTCGACAGGGACGCGCCTTCCTCGAGCAGCATGGCATCGGTGAGCCGGCCCCAGATGACCTCGTCGACGCCGACCTGGATCATCTTGGCCCGGCTGGTCAGGCCCATTTTCACGCCGATGCGGCGCTCGCCGCGCTCCAGTCGGCGGCGGATCGACAGGGCCTGGATGGCATAGGCATCGTCGATGCCGAGATCCGGCAGGTCGTTGGTCAGCTGCGGGATCGCGGTCGCGGTGCGCGCCGCCTCGTCGACCCGGACCGCCAGTTCATGCAGGGCCGTCATCTCAGGCCTCCCCCTCGAAGCGGCAGCGGACGGAGCCGAGGCCGTTGATGCGCAATTCGACGACGTCGCCGCCCTTGACCGGGGTCAGCGGCCCGAGCGCGCCGGACAGGATGGTGTCGCCCTTCTTCAGCGGGCGGCCGACCTCGACCATTTTCTTCGCCAGCCAGAGGGTCGCGACCAGCGGATTGCCGAGGCAGGCGACGCCCGCCCCGGTCGAGGCCGGCTCGCCCCGGATCGACAGGACCATGCCGCAGAGAATGGGATCGAAAGCGGTCAGCGGCTGCGGCTGGCTGCCGAGGACATAGAGCCCCGAACTGGCATTGTCGGCCACCGTATCGACGATTTTGATGTTCCAGTCGGCGATGCGGCTGCCGACGATCTCGATCGCGGCGACGGCATAGTCGATCGAATGCAGGACATCGGCGAGGGTGAGGCGATCGCCGTCGAGATCGTCCTTCAGGAAGAAGGCAATCTCGCCTTCCACCTTGGGCTGGCTGACGCGGGAAACCGGGATGGTCTCGCCGTCGCCGAAGGCCATGTCGGCGAAAAGCATGCCGTAGTCGGGCTGGTCGAGGCCGAGCATGCCCTGCACGGCCTTCGACGTCGCGCCGATCTTGCGGCCCACCAGCCGGCGGCCCTCGCCGAGCCAATGCTTCGTGTTGGCTTCCTGGATGGCATAGGCGGTGGCGGCATCCGGGGTCTGCACCCGGTCGCGCAGCGGCGCGATGGGCGTGCCGGTCGCGACGGCGGTGCGCAGCAGCGCCGCCGCCTCTTCGACGTTGAGCAGAGTCGATGTCACGTCATCGGTTCCTTACAGCTTGACGCAGACGTTGGAGAGTTCGGTATAGAACTCCAGGCTGTGCACGCCGCCCTCGCGCCCGATGCCGGACCGCTTCGAGCCGCCGAAGGGCGTGCGCAGGTCGCGCAGGAACCAGGAATTCACCCAGACGAGGCCGGTATCCATCTGCGACGCCACACGATGCGCCTTGCTGGCATTCTCGGTCCAGATCGAACAGCAGAGGCCGTATTCGGTATCGTTGCCGCGGGCGACCACCTCGTCCTCGTCGTCGAAGGGCGAGATGTGGCAGCACGGCCCGAAGATTTCCTCGCGCATGATCGCGCTGTCGTCGCCGAGGCCGGTCCAGATCGTCGGCTGCACCCAGGCGCCCTCGGCCAGGGCCGCCGGCACCTCGGGCGTGCCGCCGCCCGTCACCACCGCGGCGCCGAGATCCCGCGCCTTCTGATAGTAGGACAGGACCTTGGACTGGTGTTCGCGCGACACCAGGGGACCCATGTTGGCCGCCTTGTCGTCGGGCGTGCCGATGACGAGGCCCTCGGCGCCCGTCCGCAGCCGCTCGACGAATTGATCGAACACCGGCCGCTCGACGAAGACCCGCTCGGTGCCGAGGCAGACCTGGCCGCAATTGGCGAAGACCGAGCGCATGGTGCCCTCGATCGCCTTGTCGAGATCGGCATCGGCGAAGACCAGGGCCGGATTCTTGCCGCCCAGTTCGAGCGAGACCGGCCGGATGAAGCCCGCCCCCGCCCGCATGATCGCCGCACCGGTCCGGGTCTCGCCGGTGAAGGTGACGGCGTTCACGTCCGGATGGCTGGTGATATATTCGCCGGCGCTGTCCGGTCCGAAGCCGTGGACGACATTATAGACGCCCGGGGGCACGCCGGCCTCGTTCATCACCTCGCCGAGCAGGGCCGCGGTCGAGGGGGTTTCCTCCGACGGCTTGACCACCACCGTATTGCCGCAGGCAAGCGCGGGGCCGACCTTCCAGGTCATCAGGAGCAGCGGCAGGTTCCACGGGCAGATGACGCCGATCACGCCCTTCGGCCGGCGCAGGGCGTAATTGACCGCGCCCTTGCCGTCCGGCGTGTCGAGGACGAAACTCTCGGTCGGGACATTCTTCACCAGGTCGGCAAAGATCTTGAAGTTGGCGGCGCCGCGCGGAATGTCGATATGGCTGGCCAGCGAACGCGGCTTGCCGGTATCGCGGCATTCCGCCGCCAGGAATTCCTCGAAGCGGGCGGTGATGCCGTCGGCCACCCGGTGCAGGATGGCGGCGCGCTCGTGCACCGTCATCCGGCCCCAGGGCCCGCGCAGCGCCTTGCGGGCCGCCGCCACCGCCGCATCCACCTCGTCCTTGCCGGCCTCCGCCACTGCGGCGAAGACCTGGTTATCGCAAGGGTTTCTCTTCTCGAACCAGGAACGGCCCTCGCGATAGGCGCCGTCGATGAAATTCAGGATCTTTGCCGTGCTCATGATACCACCCGATCAGGTCACGACCGTCATGAAACGGTCGTTCAACGCGCGCTCGTAATAGAAGATCGCCTTGCCGACGGAATCGGTGCTCCAGGTCCGGACCGGATGGTCGGGATAGAAGGTATAGCCGCCAGAGAAGACTTCGTTCCGGTTGCCGGAAGGATCGAAGAAATAGATGGTCTGGCCGCGGGTGATGCCGTGGCGCGTCGGGCCGATGTCGACCGACATTTCGTAACGGCTCATGATATCGGCGGCGTGACCGATGTCATTCCAGCTTTCCAGCAGGAACGAGATGTGATGCAGCTTGCCCTTCTCGTCGTGGCGCACCAGGGCGAGGTCATGGGCCTTGGTGCTGCACGACAGGAAGGTGGCGATGACCGTGCCGTCCGGCGCGACCACCTGTTCCGTGGTGGAGAAGCCGAGAATATCGTTGAACAGGGCCTTGGCGCCGTCGATGTCGTCGCCGTAGAGCAGGCAATGGTCGAAGCGCAGCGCCCGCATGCCCCGAGGCTCGGCATGCCAGAGTTCGGGGTTGTTCACCATCGGCCCCGTGGGGTCGAGGCCGATGGTCGCGAAGAGTTCGAACCGGTGCCCGGTCGGGGCGATGAAGGTGAGACGGCGGCCGACCGCCGGCATGTCGCCCGGGGGGATTTCCTCGACCGCGACGCCGGCGTTCAGCAGCTTTTCGTGAAGAACGTCGAGTTCGCCCTCGCTCGCCACCTTGAAGGCCAGGAAATCCATGCCCGGCTCGTCGGCCTCGCGCAGGATGACCGAATGATGGTCGAATTCGTCATAGGCCTTCAGGAACACCCTGCCGTCGTTGCCGGTGGCAACCACGTCGAGACCGATGCGGTCACGATAGTGTTCGAGAGCGGCCTTCATGTCCAACACGCGCACCTGGACATAGCCAGGGCGCAACACGCCCGAAATAGCCATTTTCTACCTCCCGTCCCGCCCCGCGGGGCATTGTTGTTTTGACCACTGGCGATCTTCGTCGGTCGCCAGCCGAACCCTGAGATCGGTTTGCGGATAGACCCGGCAGGCCAGCGCAAGGCCCGCCGGCTCGCCGCAGGGGACATGGCGCCTGCTCATCGGTCCCGCCTTGAAATCGCCCGCCGTCACGAGGACGAGGCAGAGGCCGCAGCCGCCGTTCCGGCAGCCGACCGGAATGGCGCGGCGCCCCTGGCGTTCCATCGCCTGCAGCACCCCTTCGTTCTCCGGGCAGCGGAAATGGGTGCCGCAATTCTCGATCTCGATCCGGTGATGCGATGTCATGGCTCACATCCTCTGCGACAGCGGGCTGCGCTGGGGCGCCTTGTCGTCCGCCTTGGTCAGGAAACTCTCGGTATGGATGTCGCGGTCGAACAGCCGGCCTTTCATCAGGGCGCGGATGCCGGCGTCGATCATCGGCGGCGGGCCGCAGAGATAGGCCTTGTGACCGCGGAAGCCACCGTCGAAACGGCGCACCGCCGCCTCGTGGACGAAGCCGGTCTCGCCGTCCCAGTCGTCGCCCGGCTGCGGGTCCGACAGCACGGGGACATAGGCGAAATTCCCGTGCGCGGCTTCGAGCGCGCGGAACAGGTCGTCGTAATAGAGATCCTGGCGCTGGCGGACGCCGTGCAGCAGGGTGATCTTCTGGTCGAAGCCGCGGGCCAGCAGGTCCTCGATCATCGATTTCGGGCTGGAGAGCCCCGACCCGCCGGCGATGAAGATCATCGGCAGGGACGAGGATTCCCGCACATAGAAGCGGCCATAGGGACCGGACAGGGCAAGCCGGTCGCCGACCTTCAGCGATTGGTGCAGATAGGTCGTGCCCTTGCCGCCCGGCACCTGGCGGATGTGCAGTTCGAGATGCCGGCTGCCCGGCGGATTGGCGAGCGAGAAGGCGCGCTCGCCGTCGACGCCCGGGATCTTGAGCTGGACATATTGCCCGGCCTGGAAATCGAAGGCGGCGGCGCCGGGATCGAGCCAGATGCCGATGATGTCGCGGGCCAGCGGCCTGATCTCGGCCACCGTGCAATCGATGTCCAGCACCGGGCAGTTGCGGGCATCGGGATCGACCTCGATATCGGCCTCGATGGTGACATCCGACAGCGGCCGCGCACAACAGGCCAGCGCCCGCCCCTCCTCGCGCTCGAAATCCATCAGCGCGAAGGGGGAGGCATCGCCCAGGTCGACCTCGCCGTCGAGCACGGCAACCTTGCAGGTGCTGCAAAGCCCGTGGTTGCACTGATAGGGCAGGTAGATGCCGCTGCGTAGGCAGGCATCGAGGATGGTCTGCCCGGGTTCGACCTTGACGGTCTGGCCCAGCGGCTCGACGGTAACGCTATAGGTATTGCCGGTCATCGAGGATCCGTCCGCTCAGCAGGTGGGAATGCCGTCGATGCCCTGAAGACCGGGCGTCCAGAAACGCAGCAGGGACTTGTGACCGATGTGGTTGTCGGCGAGGCTGGCGTCGAGTACCGGCTTGAACGGCCGGGAATCGAGCATCCAGGTGACCTTGCCCCAGTCGATCCTCGCCCAGTCGGGATGCGTGCCGTAACAGCCGGGCAGCACATCGGAAAGGATGGCGCGGAACGGCATGGTCGGCGGCAGCGGCAGGGCGAGCCCGGCGCAGAACATCAGGTGTTCTTCCCAGTGGAAATAGACGACCTGGTTGCCGTGGAAATATTCCAGCCGGTCACGCGACTTGAATTCGTATCGGCCGATAGCTGCGACAGTCATGATTCCTCCCTTTTTCTTTCGGTGCGGGCGCCCGGCCGCGCCCGCACCCGTTCGGTCAGACGGCGTTGGACGCCTTCTGGGCCTGCCACTCGTCCCACAGCTTCTGATCCGGCGAGCCTTCGTAGTCGAAATTGTCGACGCCGAAATTCAGGTGATACCAGGCGAGGACGTCCTTCACCTCGGCGCCGCCGCAATTGCCCTGATAGATCTGGTGCACCGGCAGCCAGGACTGCACGTATTTCTCCGGCTCGTCGCAGAAGATGTCCTTGCAGCCGTCCGAGCAGAAGTGGAAGCGCTCGCCCTTGTATTCGGTCGAGCGGAAGCAGATCGTGGTCGGATCGTCCGGCTCGGTGAAGCCCATCGGGATCTGACAGGTCACGCAGAGCTGCGGCAGGGTCGGGTTGTAGAAGCGCTTGCCCTCGGCCTGCATCTCGCTCCAGCACTTGAAGCGCGGGCGATAGTGCTTGTCGAACGTGTCGGGATATTTCGCCGACAGCCACTTCATTTCCTCTTCCGACGGCAGCCAGGTGTGGAAGGCCGCGGCATGGGTGTAGTTGTAGAAGATCGACCAGACCTCGTGGCTGAGGCGGTGCTTCTCCTTCGAGGCGACCTCGTGGTACTTCGGCTTGCGGATGCCATAACGCGACAGGTCCTCGAAGAGGGCGTCGCCGGCCTGCTCGAAATACATCTCCCAGGCTTCCGCCCAGGACATGATGCGCTTCGGCAGCATGTAGTCCATCATCATGGAGACGAGGCCGAGCAGGCGGTAGCCGCGCCAGAACCACTTGTCGATCCATTTCTGCACGATCGGAACATTGCCCTCGTCCTGCTCGAGCATGAACTTGATGATCTCGAGGCCGAGGGTCATGTGGCGGGCCTCGTCCGACTGGGCGGAGAAGCCGAAGGTCACGGTCGCCATGTCGCCGTTGTAGGCGGCGCCCGACATGAAGGGCACGAACAGCAGGTTGGTGAGGACGTATTCGAAGCTGAACGAGATCGCGGTCAGGAATTCGAACGGGCCGGCGGAACAGGCATCCTCGAAGAAGGACTTCGGGACCGACAGGTACCACACGCGGTCGTGCATGTGGCGGGCGTCGTGCAGGCCGTCGAAGAACTTGTTGTAATGGCTCATCGTGTGGATCTGCGTCTGGGCGTGACGCAGTTCGTCGATGGCCTGCATCTGGCAGGCGATGCGCGGGCCGGCGCCGACGAAGTGGCGGCCGACATGGGCATAGCCCCGGTGCGCCGAATATTCGAGCGGCGAGACCCCGGTCAGGAACAGCTTCAGCGCATTGATGTAACGCGCGTCGGTCACGTTCAGGTGGCCGTTGTTCTGGGCGAAGCTCTCGATCACGGCATAGAGCTTGCGCTCCTTCTCCGCCTGGTATTTCCAGTAGGCGTCCATGGTCAGGCGGAACGGGTCTTCCCAGGCATCCCAGTCGTGGATCTTGATCCCCTCATAGCTGATATAGGGGAAGACCTTGTCCATCGGCTGGTAGGTGGTTTCCCAGCCGAGGCCGCGGGTCAGATGCGCATAGCGTTCCTTGAGGCTCAGTTTGCGCTGCTTCTGCAGCGGCGGCATCGCGTTCATCGATCGGTCTCCTCAGGATTTGGCGGTGGGGGCAGCCGGCGCCCAGGCAAGGGTGAAACTGTCGTCGTCTTCCTCGACATTGCCGGCGAGCGAGATCAGGGACAGCTGGAGTTCCTGAAGGTCGTAACGCCGGCCGAGGCGCGCCTCGACGGTTTCGCGGCGGACGCTGAGGCTGCCCTCGCAGTCGATCTTGGTCAGCGCCGGCATGCGCGAAACCTCGGCGGCCGGATTGTCGGCGACGATGGCCTCGACCAGGCTGCGGGCCTCGTCGGTGTTCTGCAGGGTGATGGAAACCTTGGCCATGATGCTTTCCCTCAGGCTTCGAGGCCGATCTTGCGGCAACGGGTGGCAAGATCCGCGGCCAGCGCGTCGAGAATGCCGGCGGCACCGTCGCCCAGCACGTCCTGGGCCAGCGGTTGCAGGGCTTCGCGCAGGCGGCCGGTCCAGGCGGCGGCCCAGCGCGACAGATGCAGCGCATTGGCCGGCGATTCCTTCGCCGCGGCGCCGACGACCGCATCGACCCAGCGCGCGGTTTCGTCGAACCAGTCGAGCATGAATTCGGTCAGCGGCGAGAGCGCGGCCCCGCCGTGGACCTGGCCGGCATCGTCGAAGGCGCGATAGACCAGGGGATAGATCAGGCCGTCCATGACCAGGTTCTGGGCGACGAAGACTTCGAACCAGTCCGCCTCGACCAGCAGATCCTCGATCGCGTGGCGCAGCCCCTGCCACGACGGGTGGTTCAGCCAGGCCGCCTTGGCCGCCGTCAGGCTGCCGCCGGTGCCACCGTCCAGCAAGAGGCCGATGCGGCTGATCACCTGGGCGATGCCGAGCCGGTCCATGGTCGCGAACATGGTCGCTTCGGTGATGGTCGAGCCGAAGCCGATATCGGTGATGTTGCAATTGTTCATGTTCGCGCCCCACTCGTAGTGGCGGAGCGGCAGGAGATAGTGATGCACGAGACGGGCCCAGCCCTCGGCCAGGCCGTTCAGGTGGCCGCGGCGCTCGGCATAGGCGAAGGCCTTTTCGGCCGCTTCCATCATGCGCGAGCGCGCGATCGTATAGGTGCCGTAGTAGAACTGGCGCGGGTCGCGCAGCACGTGCCAGTCTTCGAGCACGATCGCGGTGCGGCGGGCGTCGAACAATTCGAAATCGGGCGCCCAGGTCGGCCGGTAGTGAAATTCGCCGGTCGCCTGCAGGTCGAACATGGATTCGTCATAGCGCGACGCGGGCTTGTCCGCCCCCAGCCGGCGCGCCACATTGGCGTAGGTCTGGCGCCGCGGCTGTATGGTTGCGGTCTTGATTTCAATGGTCATGAGCCGGTTTCCTCCGAACCTGATCGCTGGTCACTGTTTGCGGGCGAGGGCCGTGAAGGCGCCGACGGCCCCCTCGGCGATATCCAGTTCGGCGTGCTGGGCCTCGCGGAATTCGAGCAGGGCGTCGAGCGGCATGATCATCTCGACCATCAGGTCCGGATCGCCGAGGGTGAACTCGAACAGGACGAACGGCGCCTTGACTTCCGTCACCCGGATCCAGCGCGCCGCCAGGTCGAGCGGCGGGCTGTCGGCTGCTGTCATAACCATCGGCGTTTCGCTTCCCTGTCTGCATTGTCTTTTGGGCATTGCCTGCCGCCTTCCCCCGATGTTTTGCAAGCAGCGTGCCAAGGTTTTTTCCGATCGCGACCCTGGAACCTTTTGCATCGCAACCAGAAGGCCGGAAGGCCAAGGCATCGGGTTTCCCTGCCCTCTTCGCCGGCACGGGGCTACCGTCCTGTTGCGGTGCGGCATGCTTGCGTGCAAAGCGGCCTGATCGACTAGACGAAATGATCAAAGCGCCGCCCCGGGCATCGATCATTTTCGACAATAAAAAGCGGGCAACGCGTCGGTTGGAACGCGTTGCCCGAGTAACCTGGGGGGGCCCAGGCGGGGACTGTCCGGGAAGTGCCGCCCCGTATTATGGGGGCGGCTGGTTGATTACTTGTAATCCCTGAGCTGGTCGACGTCGAAGAGGGAGGGAGTTGGGTTACGTTCGAGGTCCTGCCAGCGTGAGTCCATGGTGAGCCAGGTGACGCGCTTTGAGATGACGTTCCAGATGGCGACCTGTTTCCACTGGGCCTGGCCGGTGGTGGGGACCCAGTCGCGGCTGTCG
>NZ_QGLF01000006.1 GCF_003173055.1 Zavarzinia compransoris | reverse complement strand
GACCACCACGTTGATAGGCCGGAGGTCGAAGTCTAGTAATAGGCGAAGCCGACCGGTACTAATCGCTCGATAGAGCTCTATCGCAAGACTGCGCAAGCAGTCGCCGTCATGTCCGGCGAGGAAGACGTCGAAAGACCGACCCTCAACAGGCAACACTCCTTCACGCAAGCACGCATCCCCAGCATTCGGGCCCATCATCCGGGCCAAACCTTCGAGAACTATAATCTGTATGCTTCGCTGGCCTGGTGGTCTTAGCGAGGGCCCCAACACCCGATCCCATCTCGAACTCGGCCGTGAAATCCCTCCGCGCCAATGGTACTGCTGCTTAAGCATCGGAAGAGTAGGTCGCTGCCAGGCCTGCAAAGCATACAGACACAAAACCTCACAGATCCTCAATTCATCACCCATCACCGCGGGGTGGAGCAGCCCGGTAGCTCGTCAGGCTCATAACCTGAAGGCCGTCAGTTCAAATCTGGCCCCCGCAACCACCTTTATCGAACGTCGGTATGCATCGAGAACAGCCGCTCCATCTGGGGCGGCCTTTTTGCGTTCGCAGGCGACGTGAACCATGTTCGCGATGTCTCCCACCAGTTCGATCTCCACGCCCTCCGGATCTTCCGCAGACGGTGATAGCACCACGCGCTCGATCAGTGAGCGGATCTCCTCCAATGCTTCCGGACGGATGCTCTCATTGGCCAAGGCAAGATGCAATTGATCGACCTTCGCCCGGTAGTGGTCAGCCAGGTTCGGGTGGAGCCGGGGCGGGCTCTGTAAGGGTTTGTCGAGCTGACGTTTGAGCTCATCTTTGCGGCTGCTCAGGTCATCCAGTCGTTGCTGAAGGTCGGCGCTGCGGAACCCCTCGCTGACTGCATCAATGAGTTGATCGAGTTTGCGCGTGATCTGGGCCTGATCGCGTTCCCGCCGCTGACGCTCCTGTTGAAGGGTCTGTTGCAAGCTGTTGAACTCGGCGACATAGGCGGCAATGAATTCCTTCACCACATCCGGCTGCATCAGCTGGTGACGCAAGGCATCCAAGATCAGGTTATCCAGTACGGGACGGCGAATGGAGCGGCGGTTGTCGCAAGTGCCTTGGTTCCGCGAGGCCGAGCAAACCAGATAATCCTTGCCGTTCTGGACGATCGGGCCACCACAGCAGCCGCAAGAGAGTTTGCCCGTGAGCAGGTGTCGGGCGCGGCGATGCTTCCAGAACTGCGAAGCGCGGACCTTTGTGCAGCGCTCCGAAGCGCGGATTCCGTCGAGGCGATCCTTGACCTGATCCCACAGATCCTGACTGACGATCCGAAGCTCGGGGACGTCAGCCGTCCGGAGTTCGGACTTGTCATTGGGTCGCGATATACGCTTGCCGGTCGACGGATCCTTGATGAAACTCAGCCGGTTCCAGATCATCTCGCCGATATAGAGGCGGTTGCGCAGGATGCCGGTTCCACGTTCGGCGTGGCCTCGGATCGTGGTGTCTCGCCAGGCGCCGCCATTGGGGCCGGGGATCTGGCCGGCGTTCAGGGTTTTGGCGATGGCGCGGGGCGAATGACCTGCCGCGAAAGCGCGAAAGATGCGCTGTACGACCTCGGCTTCCGCGCTGTTGATCGCGCGGCCGCCGCGAATGGGCTCGCCTCGCGGGTCCAGTTCCTTGACGACATCATAGCCATAGCAGCGCCCACCGGCCGAGCGGCCCTCCTGGATACGGCCTTCGAGGCCGCGATGGGTCTTGGCGGCGAGATCCTTGAGGAAGAGGGCGTTCATCGTGCCCTTCAGGCCCACGTGCAACTCGTTGATCTCGCCTTCGGCCAGGGTCACCAGTTTGATGCCGTTGAAACCCAGCTGCTTGAAAAGTCCCGCGACATGTTCCTGGTCGCGGGAAAGCCGGTCGAGCGATTCCGCCAGCGCAACATTGAAGGCGCCGGCGCGGGCCGCCGCCAGCAGCCCCTGAAAACCCGGCCGCAGGGTCGTGGAGCCGGAGATGGCATAGTCGGTGAAGATCTCGACCACCTGCCATTGCTCGCGTTCGGCCCGTGCCCTGCAGACGCGAATCTGGTCGTCGATCGAGGCATCCCGTTGGTTCTCTGACGAGAAGCGGGCATAAATCGCGACTCGCATCACTATTGTTCCTCTAAATCCTATTCGTTCTTGGGTTCATGAGTAGCGCTCTCATTTCGAGAGTTACGATCGAAGTCTATTTTTGCAACCGACCGACCAAGCAATCTAGCCAAGGTCAAGACGACCGATTTTATATTTTTATCTGGTACAGATTTTTCCGTTTTTCTTGTCTTGCTATTAGGCCTTTTCATAGCTGATTGCCCCCAAGGGGAGCAGGATCAGATGATCCAACTGCTCCTCAAGGGAAATGAATTTTTCGGGCATCAAAGGGAACGTGTTTTTATAACCAAAATGAATTAAAATTAATGCTATTTTGGATCCGTCGTCTGGCCGGCTTGATGTTCAAGGCTGACACGCGTCGGGTCTTAAGCAATAGCCTTGGAGGTATTACCGGCGACCGTCATGGCCGGCCGGCGCATAAGCTGCATCCAGGCGTCGAGATCGTCATTCTCTAGCGTTCTTCGATTGTGTAAGTCGCGGGCGAGGCCGATCACGGCGTCGCGGTTCGCCTCGATTACCGCTCGTGCAAAGTTGGCGGCCGTGGCAAGGTGCTTCTCGACAATTTCCTGTTGGTGCACCGACAAGGATGAGAAAGCTACCTCGCGTCCCCGCCAGGCCAGCGATGCCCCCAAACCATATGATGCTTCAAAATCGATGGCCAGCCGGGTGGCATGGGCGAGATCGGATTCCGGGAAACCGCCCGCACCCGCACTTGGCCCACCGCAGAGCATGATTTCGGCTTCCCTGCCCGCCAGCCTCATGGCGATGGTCGCGGCGATTTCGTCGGCGGTTAGTTCCAGGTTCGTCGGGGCGCTCAACCGGGTATAGCCGCCGCCATCCGGGAGCAACGCGACATGAAGCACACGAGCCTTCATCAGGGCTGACGCCGCGGCCACATGGCCGGCCTCATGAACAGCGGCCCGCCAGCTGACGGGGCGATCCCCACCGAACTCTCGAGCGATGTCGTCCGGGGTCAATTGGTGCCCTTTGGCGCGGGCGGTGGTACGGGCGGCTCGAATGGCGCCGGAAACGGCGGCGGCGGATCGGCCTAGCGCCATTCGCGCGAGACCGTCAATGCAATCGTCGGGCAGGGCATCGTCGAGATGCTGTCGCAGGATAGCGGTGATCGCTGCCTTGTTCGGCAGGTCGATCCGGACCAGCCGATCGAAACGGCCCGGCCGTTTGATCGCCGGATCCAGTGCGGTAACATCGTTGCAGCAACCGATCAGAACGACCCCTTCGAGGCCGGCGAAGCCATCCACTTCTTGCAGGAAGCCGTTGATCACTTGGCGTCTATATTCGAGTGACGAGCCAGCGGTTTCACGGGAACCGGCGGAGTCGATTTCGTCGATGACCATCACGCAAGGTGCTGTGGCTCGGGCTTCGGCGAAGCTCTTGGCCATGGCCGCCAGCAGATCGCCCAAGTGACCCGCCGCCTGCCATTTCGCGAAATTCGTCTCGACCACCGCCACCTTCGCGGTCGCCGCGATTGCCCGCGCAATATAGGTTTTCCCGGTTCCCGGCGGGCCATAGAAGATGGCCGAACGGGTGAGGTCGTTCCACCGGAGCTTGCCGGCTCCCCAAGCCTGGATGTCGTCCACGATTGCCTTGCCGACCCGATAGGCTTCGCCGAACTCGGTGAAATCAGCCAAGGTCGGACCATCGACCGCATTCAGGGTGGCGAGTTCCGCAAGCCGCACCGCCGCCTTGATCGCGGTTTCCTCGCGAAGGGCGGCGCCGATCTCGGTCATGGTCATCCGGCGCATGGTCCTGTCGTCAGGCAGGGCCTCGCGCACCCGCCAATGGGCAATCCGGCCTGTCTGGCTGTGGGTGTATTTCAGCAGCCAGATCACCCCTTCGGATGAGATCCCGCTCACGGTCAGGGTATCGTCGGCGATCTTACGGTAGATGGCCGGCAGCTCGCGCGCATCGCGCAGGATCACGATGACCGGCATCGAGGTCAGTACCGCCTGATCGATTTCGTCGATAAAACGCTCCAGCCGACCGGGGCCGCGGCCGGAATCCCGGTGCACGATCCTGGCCGGAATAGGGAAGCTCTCAGACCAAGCCTCATGCAGTTGGGCGGCCGATACGAATCCTCGACACTCCACGATCGTTACATGGCCTTCCCGGCGCATTGATCGTTCGAAGCGAGCGAAGGTGCCGAAGGCCTCCGCCAGCGCCAGTGTGATGAGCATCGACGAGAGGGGGACTCTGAGCTTCCGTTTTGCGGGCATGTCACATGCCTCGACTGTGAAGGGATCATTTCCGGCGTCAAGTAAGTCCCTGATTGCGTCTCTCGTCATCATGTCAGCTGCACAGTTCGCGGTGGTCAGGTCAATGCGGAGCCTGGGGGCCTTGAACGCCGCCATATCCTGGAACTGGGCGGCCAGCAGAATCCGAAGCCAATCCGGCCGTCGCTCGTATTTAGCCATGGTGGTCCACCTAAGGAGGGTTCGTAATCGAAGCGATCACGTGAATATGGGAGGGGGAGTGCCGATACGGATCGGATGCATTTACCGATCAGGTGTGGTCCGGTCCCGGCGCGCCGACATGGCCGCGCAAGGCATGGAACTGCTCTTTCGACAGGGCGCCGACATCGAAGAGAAGGGCTTCGAACTGATGCCGTTCGTAGTCGGGATCGAGCATCCGGGCCGTCGGAATACGCACTTCGAAAGATCTGGCCGCCGACGCCGTGAACGAGACGTAGCCCATGCGCAGGACGACCAGCGCTGCCAGATGAAAATCCGTGCGGGCATAGCGGTTCGGGCCATCTTTGGTCCGGCCGGCACTGCTCGGGGTGAGGTCGAAGGTCCAGGAATCGCCGTTGCCGCCCAGCTTCGACTTCACCTGGATGCGAACGGTCTGGTGACCGACTTCAGTGATGAGGTCATAGGGCAGATTGTTGCCGACGACGATCGTATTGTAGCCCCAGGAAATCAGGCGGGCGGCGACGAGATGCTCGCCGATGAGACCGATATGGCAGCCGAAATGGCTCGCGGCATCCTTATCGATGTGGGGGAAATGGCGAAAGGCGATTTGGCGAGCGATCAAGTGGGGCATAATCTTGCTCCATATATTAGTTGGTGTGGCTAATAAATAATGGCCAAAAATACGGCTTCAAGGGCAAGGGAGGGAATTTTGTTCGAAAATAGCGCGAAGGTGAGAGTTTCATAAATTCCGATTAGGTGTTGCGCCTAATTATCCCATTCGTGAAATTGAGGCGGTAAATCGAGTCGGAGGGGACGGGAACGGTATGGCGGAAGAAGCGAATGCGGCGTTGGGCGAACTGATCCCCTATCTTGCGCGACTGCTGAACAAGGAACTGTCGGACGCTCTGCGTCCGCTGGGGCTTTCGCCGGCTCAATATGATGTCCTTGAGTTCATCTGGAGCGAGGGGGCGACCTCACCGAAAATCGTCATTGAGCGGCGAGCGGTGGAGCCCTCTTCGGTGTCGGGCACATTGTCCCGTCTGGAGCGCGACGGCTTCGTGACGCGAATACCGGATCCCGATGACCGGCGCTCTTTGCTGGTCAAACCGACGGAACGGGCAATCGCGCTGGAGGCGCCCGCCCGTGCTGCGGTACTGGCGGTACTAACTAAAGTTACCCAAGGATGGGCGGATAGAAGCGTCGACCTTTTCATCCGGGCAGTCCGTCGGGCCATTCAACAACTCGAACGGCCTTGAAGCATCATCGGTGCTCAAGTGCATGGCTAATACCGCTTCGGCTGGAGGGGGCTGAGGCCACTCCCGCCGCGTGGAGCGCGGTGGGAGTGGTTGTTCCAGCCGCAGCCGAAAATCACTTCCGCCACATGGCCGGCGCCCAGAGGTCGCATTGCCGGGTCATCATGCAGGACAGCGCCAGCCTTTCGTCGCCTGCGGGCTTCTTGTCCCCGAGAAACGCTTCCTTGACACCGATCGCGCCCTTGGGATGTCCCTCTATGGGAGCCAGGATAACGACGATAGCCTCCTTGTCGGTGTCATAGAGATCCTTGATCTCAATCACCGACTCGGCCCACCACAAGTAACCCGATGTGGTGAAAATGATCCTGTGGACGGCGGCCCCGTTATCGAGAGATCGGCAGATGAATTCGCGTAGGGGAAGGGATCGGGTCATCGCGCCCCTGGCGCCGGATACGTCTGTGGTTCCAAACGGAAGGTCGACGTCGAAGAGCGCGTCCTGGTAATCTCCCGGCACATCGGCCCGCTCCATCGCATGGTCGCACGCCCTCTTCTCCAGTGCCTTGGCTTCCGCCCTGCACGTCTCCTCGGCCCAGTCACCCGATATATTTCCGAAGTCACGGCAGAGAGTTTCCGCCTTCTGGTACAACGGCTGCGGACCCAACGGCTTGTCCAGATCCAGGCTGTTCAAAGCTTCGCGAAGCTCGCTTTCGTAACCGGCCTCCGCTTCTTTGCGCAGGCCGGCGACATGCCCCTCGAATGCCTTCGCCTGTTCCGGAGTCAGAATGTAACCTCGAAGATATTCGCCCATGTCGGGATCGTAGCCGTGGGTCTTGACGAAGGTTTCAGGTGTGCGGGGGGCCTTCTTCCAGGCGTCGAGCTGGGCTGCGATTGCAGCCTCGACCAGGGCGCTTTGCCCGGTCTTCAGGCATTGGTGCATCGCCAGGACGAAGTAGGAGGAGACGCCCCGCATTCCGTTCTCCGTCAGCTTCAGGTCGGATGTCCATGTCGCGCCGTAAGCAGCATCGACCCCGCTCGGTGCCGGTCCCAGCAGGGCCAGACAGGCGGCTTCGATGTCGGACGATTTGATCTTGCCGTCGTCGCGCAGCGTTGTCGCCAATACCCCGAACGCCGTACCGTAGGCTTGCTCGAGCTCGGCCCCTTTTTCCAGCAGGAAGGATTGAATCACCGCCGCCGTGTAGCGATCGGCGCCGATGCCGCGCTGCTTCAATTCCTCGGCCGGAGGTACCAGCCAGCCGAGGTCGCGCAGCCCCGCGATGGTGCCCGGCGCCGCACCGATGCGCTTGCGTTCGGCGCTCAGCCAGAGGGCGATCTCGCGATCCTGCTCGATCGCCGGCCATTTCGCGACGATGAAATCGACATAGGTGCTGCCGAGATCCCGGCAGAGTTTCAATTCCCGGATGGCCGATTCGGTAGCCAGCCTTGTCCAGTAGACAAGCGGAAGGCCGGACACATGCACCAAGGTATCCAGCGACGGCCGGCCGAAGGCCGCTGCTCTGGCACAGAGATCCTGGCCGGCCCAGAGCGCGCGCGGGGTTTCGCCTGCTGCCTCCAGCCGGCCGGCAAGAGTCTCGATGGCCGCCTTCATGAATTCCAGTTGGTCTCGATCCCTGACCGTCTCGTTTCGCCGGGGCGGCTGGGGTGCGAAGGTCACGGCCGTGACGAAGGTCGCGCGCTCGACCAATTGCCGCCGCTCATCGGGCGTCCCCGTGGGCAGGCCGGCGAGACGCTTCCGCTCCTCGCTCCAGAACCGGGTCCAGAACGGCCGATATTCCCTGGCGGCTTCGTCGAGGACGCGCTGGCGGTCGAGGTCGGGAAGAGTCTCGTCCGGGAGGGGGAGGCCCAGATAAGCGATTGCCGCTTGCGCATCGGTCAGGTCCGGCGCTCCGGTTTTCAGAACCGCAATATGGTCCCGCGCCCGGTCCAGCGGCGAGGCGGCGGCCGTGAGCGATACCGGATCGCAACATTCGTCGGGTTGCCCGTTGCGCGCCAGCCACCGCCCCCGGATCTGTGACCGGTCCTCGCCGAACTCCAGGCGGAAAAGCGCCTGGCCGCTTTTTGCATCATTCAACAGGACCCGTCCGTCCTGTTCCCAGCCGGCGGCTTTATAGCCCCGGATAGCGGCGCCCTGTTCCGCGAAGTAGATGGAAACTTTCCAGGTGTTGTTCTCATCCACCCTGGCGATGACTTCGTCCAGGATGAGCTTGCCATCCTGCTGCCGGTGACTGCCGCTGAAATAGTGCCAGATGTCCTCGGCCAGGGCCGATGCCGACGGCAGGAGAAGACCGGCGGTGAGCAACAAGGTACGGAGCGAAGAAATCATGTGTCCCTCATTGATGCGGTGGCCGCCATCCTTGTGCCTCGGGGGGCTGCACGGGGTGACAGGTGAAACCTCAATCGGCAGACGATGGATTCTTGTTTTGCGCCTGGACGTCCGGGCCATCGTGAAGGTGGATGTAACCGCGTTTCAGGGCCTCGATCAGGGCTTGCCCGCGTGTCGTGGCGCCGAGCCGGCGCTTGGCACGCTCGACGTACCAATTGACAGTCTTTCTTGAGATCGAGAACAGGCCGGCGATGACGTCGTCGGTCTTGCCCTGCGCGATCAATTGCAAGCACTGAATCTCGCGAGGCGCGAGGGGCGTCCCCAACTCATCCTTGTGGCTCGTGCTGGATCGGCTCCGATCTGGCTTGTCCGTGTCAGTCATCTCGTCACCACAAAGCGACACAACCGCCTGCCGGCCGCGTCGTGCGAATCACGACCAGGCGGCGGCGACGGTTTCTCACCCCGCTATTCCCCTGAAGTTCCGCGTCGATCCAGGTTGTCACCCGGATTTGGCGCTGCCTATCCAGGCAAATACCGGGATCGCGCCGTCCCGGCCGCAATATCGTATCCATGGAAAACGTAATATCGGGTACATGATATAATGTCAATATCATGTACAAGGAATCCGCAGCCTTGACTCAATATTGCGTACACGGTAACCGGCTTGTCATGGGCAGACGGAAGCTATGGCATGAAAGCGTGAACCTGACCCTTCCCCTTGGGGCGAAGGCCAGGATGGACTCTGTCCTGAACGAGGGAGAAGACCGCCTCGATCTGATCCGCGAAGCCATCGAGCGTGAGGTCAAACGGCGCGAGCGGAAGCGCCTTCCTCAAGACAAAGAGTCGTAATCCAGCCCAATATCTTGTGGGGTGTGCCGCTCCAATCGCTCCCACTATTGAATTTCATCCAAATCGGGAACTAAACAAGGGGAAACCCCGGTAAATACCGGGATTTCGCAACCGCCAGCCATTTGCAGAATGGCATCGGGCGTTCAACAAGAGCGTGTTTCCGAATCGCAAGAAATGCCTCCTGGGCGTATCGCCCAAGAGAATGCCCTCGGTTGCCATTTCGTCGCCAGAGGCCGCGTAATCATGTCCGTCCCGTCTATCGCCAATACCAGACTGATTGCCCATGCTTCCATTATTGCGTTGACGGCGGCGCTGGCGGCTTGCGGCGGCGGCGGTAGCGGCGGGCCTCTGGGGGGGATCGTCACGCCCACCCCGACGCCGACGCCCACCCCGACGCCGACGCCTACCCCGACGCCGACACCCACCCCGACGCCGACACCCACCCCGACGCCGACACCCACCCCGACGCCGACACCCACCCCGACGCCGACACCCACCCCGACGCCGACGCCCACCCCGACGCCGACGCCCACCCCGACGCCGACGCCGACGCCGGGCGCCTCCTCGTTCGAGACCCCGGAATATTTCGCCGGCCGTAACCTGTCGGGCATCAACGCCTCGGAAGCATACGCCCGTGGTTTCACCGGTGCCGGCCAGAAGATCGCAATCATCGATCTTCCCGCCCGCCAGTCGCACGAAGCCTTCGCCGGCGGGAAGATCGATGAAAACGTCTCTGCCCTGACATTCTCCTCGACGCCGGCTTCGGCATTTCCGGGCGAAGACCACGGCACGCAGGTCGCCGCAGTCGCCGCCGGCAATCGCGATGGCCTCGGCGGGCACGGTGTCGCCTATGACGCCACCCTGCTCACCGTCATCGCTGGCGAAGGCGGGCGCCTTGCCAGTAACCGCTATATTGCCGAAGGCGTTCGCATTTCCGCTGACCGCGATGCGACGATCATCAATCTGAGCCTGGGATCCTCCGAGTTCGCGCTCTCGGCGGGGACCGACCTCGTTTCTGCCTCCGTCTACGCCGCGAACAAGGGCGCCATTCTCGTCTTCGGCGCCGGCAACTTCGGCGCGGGCGTCAATGGCGCCAACCCGATCGCGTCCGGCCGCATGCCGCTGGAGAACAACAGCCTGCTCGGCCATTTCGTCACGGCGGTGGCGCTGAACCGCGACCTTACGGGCATCGCCGACTATTCCAACCGCTGCGGGACGGCAGCGGACTGGTGCATCGCCGCTCCGGCGGACGTCTATACCGCAACGGCGGCGGGGGACAGCAGCTATGGTGACATCGCCGGGACGTCGATGGCGACCCCGATCGTGAGCGGTTCGCTGGCGGTCATCCAGCAGGCATTCCCGACCCTGACCGACGAACAGGTGATCAGCCGCATGTTCGCGACGGCCAACAAGAGCGGGGTATTCGCCGACAGGACGATCTATGGCAACGGCATGCTCGACCTCGGCGCTGCCACGGCCCCGATCGGTACGCTTCTCGTGTCGACCCCGGCCGGCGCGACGACGCCGGCCTCGGCCACGTCCTTCAGCACCGGCGGCGCCTTCGGCGGCGGGCCCGAACTCTCCTCGCTCGCGATTGCGCTGGTCGACAGCTTCGACCATGCGCTTTTCCCCGGCCAGATGACGGCGATGGTCCGCTCGCGCCGCTGGCAACCCAGCTACGGCGACACCCTGTCGGGCTTCGGCATGGCACTGTTCGCGGATCCCCTGCGGTCGAGCGACGGGCGATCGTCCTTCGTTTCCTACGAGACCAACCGCCTCGGTTCCGCTTCCGACTTCACCACCCGCAACGGTGATGGTCCCGTACAGGCTTATGAGGCCCGCCTGGCCTTCGGCAAGGACAGCACTGCCTTTGCCGGGGTCAACGCCGATGTCGACCGCTTCGCAGCCGACCTGTCCGGGGCTCCCATCGCCACGAGCCTTGCCATCAGCAGCAACCTGCTCACGCCGGCCTACCTGGGACAAGCATCCGGCGGCCTCGCCACCGGCTTCTCGGCCGGCATCGGCCGAGGCCTGCATATCTCGGGCGGCTTCTTCATGTCTCCGCCCGACGACGACGCCGGCGTTGCCTTCTCGGGGCGCGACACCGGCGACCGCGGCTACGTCGCCGGTGTGCGGCAGGGTTTCGGCGACGTGACCCTGGGGCTGGAACTGGGCCGGCTCGACGAGACCGGCGACGCCCTGGGCGCCAGCGGCACCGGCGCTTTGAGCATTCTCGGCGCGACCACCGACTTCGTGGGAATCAGTGCCTCGGTTCGGCTCACCGAAAAAGCGTTCCTTTTCGGGCGCTACACCGTCGGGTACACGGATGTCGGGTCCGACGGAAACAGCCTCGTCTCCGACGTTTCCGGCTTGCGTTCCGATGCCTGGTCGCTCGGCATCGCCGGCACCGAACAATTCGTTCGCGGCGATACCTGGGGCATCTTCGCCTCCCAGCCGATGCGGGTGATGGACGGTGACATGACCGTGAGCCGCGTGGCCGGAGCGTCCGACGACGGGCGCGTGCTGGTGGAAAGCACGCGCGTCGGTATCGGCGCCGATGGGCGCCAGATCAACTACGAGGGCTGGTACGCCGCCCCCGTCGGAGACGGGTCAGTTCTCGGCATGGCCTTCCGCTATGTCGTCGAGCCGGGCAACGATGCCGGTGCCTCCAGCGACGCCGCCGCCCTCCTGCGCTATCGCAGCCGCTTCTGAAACAGCATCCGACCGGAGACGCAAATGCAGTCGATCAAAGTCGCGGTTTTCCTTTTCATGCTGCCGCTGGCAGGCTGCGGGTCCAGCACCGCAGTCGAAGCGGACAAGTACCAGTCCCTGATCGTCGGCAAGACGACCATGGCCGAAACCATCGCTGCGCTCGGCCAGCCGGACACGCGCAGCTACCGGAATGACGACGTCGTTCTCGGCTATTCGGCGATGAGGGTCAGCCCGATCGCCTATGTCCCGATCGCCAATATGCTCGCCGAAGAAACGGTACGGGGACAATTTTGCGAACTGACGTTCTCGAAGGCCGGCACCCTCAAGGACAAGTTCTGCGAGGAAGCCAGGGCCGGTCATTGATTCAATCGAATTCGGGAAGGGATCGATTGTGTCCACCGCACTGCGATTCGCGCCACTGATGGCTTTGTCTCTGGCCGCCTGCCAGGTGACCGACCATGGCGACGGCCGGATGACAATTCGCCCGGACTGGCAGAGGATTCTGGCCTCCGGAGACGCGCCTAGCAATGCCGGCGCCTCCCCGCCGGCTCCGGCTTCCGAAGTGGTTTACCCAACCGGCACCCCACGATGGACGGTGCGTTACCTGGTGGAGAAAGACGGAAAAAGTAGCTGCGATCTGGCATCGACCGAGGCCCCCCGGATGTTCGTTGCCGCGATCAAGGGCACTCCGCTGATTGTCGCCGGTCTGATGCCAGAAAGTTCGGAGGAATCCATTCGCATGCTGCAAGCCCGATTGCGGGTCGATATCGACGGCAAACAGATCGGGATCGACGGACCGTCACACATAGGCATGCCCTTGGTCACGGTCATTGCATTCTTCAGACTGACATCCTTGCCGAAGATGGAGGCTTTCTGGACCGCCTTCAACAGGGGCAGCAATCTGCAAGTCACAGCACTTCCGCCTGTGGATTATGCCTTCCCCCCGGTGTCGCTCCGGGACAGCCGCTTGGCTTACCTCGCCATGAGAGAATGCATCGACAAGAATTTCTAGCAGTAACTTCAATATTTATTGAGAAAAAGGACAGGGCAAATGGCCGATACTGCCGCGGCCACGGAAACTGCCGGAAGATTTGAGATCGAAGGGCATTGACAACCGATGCTGATTTGCCGCCCCCCGCTGGCCGGGGCCGGTCGGGAGATCGGGCGCCACATGACGGTCATCTCGATCTCCTCCGCTTCCTGGACAGCGTCCAGGCCACGATGGCGCCTCCGGCCAGAGCGATGCACTCGTCTTCACCAAGGAGCGCCTTTGCGGACGCGAGCCTCCTGGCCATGACGTCCGCCTTGCCGCCCAAGACCGAGGCCGCCGCCCCATCATCGATGAGATCCTGGGCATGGCATCTGTCGCATCTCGTCGACACCCAGTGCTCGGTCATCCGCACAGATCCCGGCGCGCCGCACCGCTCGCAGGTTACGCATGACTTGTGCTCGCCGGCGGTGACGATGTCCTGGCTCCCTGGGAGATATTCGCTCAACTGGAAGTGCAACGTGCCGAATTTCGCCTTGATCTGGGATGCGACGATTTCCACGTCGGTGGCGCGGGCAAGGGCATCCTGCCTGCTGCAGATATCCTCCACAATGGAATGCCAGCCGTTGCCAAGCTCCCACGGACCGGCAATCGACAGGATTACAGGGAAGCGCTCCTAAAGCCCGCGGGCCAGGTCATAGTTCATCGCCGCGCTCCGGGCCGCGCTCCGGTCGTCCGGCAGGAAGGGCACCGGGGCTTTGTCCATCCCACCCCGGCGTCCAGCGTTCCCGGCGCACCACACATCTTGCTTGTAAGGAGCGACAGCTTTTCGCCCCCGCTCATGTCAGACCTCTGAAATCAGGGCTGGCTCGAAGGCCGGATTCTCGACCTCGGCAGGCAACGATTTCCCGCGCAGACCGGTCCGTGCGACCACATAGCCGCGGGGATTGGCGAGAATTCGCGTTTTTCCGATCCAGTAGTCGCGGCTGACGTGCACATGGCCGTGAATCCAGAGATCGGGCGATGTCGACTCGATGAATTCCTTCAGGTCGCTGGCATAGGCCCCGTCAAGGAACTCAGTCACCTTGCCCTGGCGAAGCGATTGCGGGGCCGGGGCGTGGTGCGTAACCACGATGGAAGGGCCATCGAACGGCGGCGCCAGCGCGGTCCGGATCGCCTGGAGGTGCTGGGCGTGGATGGCCGATGCATGTGTCGGCAGCCACTTCCGATACTCGGCCCCAAAGCGGATGCGCCGGTGATCGTTCATCCGGTCGAGGGAGTGCCGCATGCTGCTCTGCGCATCCCCGGCGATCTTGTAATCAGTCCAGAGCGTCGCGCCGACGATGCGGGCGCCGGCGACGATGGCGGTCTCACCGGCGGCGAGAAGTGTGATCCCAAGGTTATCAGCGACCGTGGCGGCCTTTTCGTTTTCATAGGCGGCGTTGGTGTTCCAGTAACAATGGTTGCCCGGCACATAGATGACGGGATGCCCCCGCCCGCCGAAGGTTTCCGCTATCCACGGCAGAACACGCTCCGAAAGCCTGGAACACGTATCCCCGGCAATGATGACCCCGTCGCAGGCAGGCGTTTCCGCCGGCGCCTCGAAGGGGGAGGCGTCGATATGGAGATCGCTCAGCACCCAGAACCTGGCCATATCGTCAACTCCGTGACCGAGGGCGGCGTGCAATCAGCGCAGCGACGACGAGAGCCTCGGCTCCGGGGCCAATCGTCATCAGCCTGGCGGGATCGGCGTCCTTTCGAGAAAAAACCTGTCGCTCGACGAGATCAATGGCATCGCATCTGTCGCAAAGGGTGCGAAGCCATGATCGTTCCTCGCGAAGGCGCCCAGGCTCACCGCATTCCTCGCACGTCAGGTATGAGGCGTTTTCGGCCTCCGTGATCGCGTTGAGGTGCTCGGTGTCGCCGCTGCGGATGTAAAACCGCAAGCCTCCAAACTTCTCTTTAACCTGCACGGCGACCGCCTGGCATTCGGTTCTGTCGGAGATTTCCTGGAGATTTCCGCAAAGCCTATCGATGATTCCGAACCAGCCGTCACCACACGAAAACCCCCAGCACATGGCGGTCACCCTCATGTCGGCGTGACGATCCACGAAAATCTTCGGGTACTTTGCGCACAGGTATTGGTCAAGGTCGCGCCTCATCGCGTCGTTTCCTGTTCTTCGTCCATCGTCATCCAGATGTAATCGCTAGTATCTCCGATCAGGCGGGTGATCTTCCTTATGATTCCCTCCCGATCCGAGGTGCGGTTTCCCACCGTGCTGGCTGCTCTCTATCTTCGATGACAGTTGTCCGGTAGCGTCATCGAGCGCATCCGTGTCCCCTTCCATCTCGGCGTCTAGATGACGGGCATCGGCGAAACTGTCGGTCCAAGTCGGAATCCCGGCGTGGACTAAAGACAAGATCGCCGGCCCTGTGGTCGTCGATGAGGCCGTACAGAAACGCTGCGCGTTCTGCGCCGAGCGTCTCGACCGAGAGGCTTCCGCCAAGCTCGCGCATGAGCATCCAGTCGCCGTTTTCCAGCCAATATTTGGCCGGGCGCCGATCTTGGATGGACCGCCAGAGGAACCGATCGTGTTTGCCGGCGAACCCGATCGGATCGAGCCGCTTTCCTGCCTCGATCCGCATGTCGATGACGCCGAGGCTGTCAGGCCCGCGATCGATATAGTCGCCGAGTGTTACGAGGGTTCCGCCGCGCTCGTCCACGATGTTGAGGGCGACCTCAAGGATCGACGACACGCCGTGCATGTCACCGATCACGTGCCCCTTGAATCTCGTCTCGACCAGGAAGTCTGACCAGCCCGAGGTCGGGATGGTGGCGGTGATCCTCATGTTGCCCCTTTGAGGGGCCGTGCGACGCCCCTCCGAGTCATCGGAAATGACGTCAAACCACTGTCCGAGCCGACAGCAGCCGAAGATTTGACAATCAAGAATTGTGTGCGAAGTCGTCCCAGTCAAGTGGGTGTGGCGCCGTTCAGCGAAAAGAAAATAACGTGCGATGCTGGCGGCTCGGTGCGGGGAGCCGAAGCCATGCACCAGCCGACCATCCTGTATGACCTGCCCGAGGCCGAGTACCATGCCCGGACCGAGATCAGCAAACACGGGCTGGACCTCGTCCAGGTGCCGCCTCTGTATCGGTTGGCTAAGGATGGCCCGCCGGCGGCCCCAACAGCGGCAAAAATCGCCGGCCGAGCGCTTTGAGCAGGACTTCGTGACCCTGCCGGACATCGATTTCCGGACCAACGCGGGTAGGGAAGCCGCCGCCTATGGCGCCAGACGAACCTGCCCGCCGTTCCAAACGGACGATGAAGTTACCGCGATTGAGGCTGTGGTCGGTCAGGATGCCTGTGACTTCCGTGCCGAATTCGTTGTCCCACAGGACTTCGATCGCTGCACGAAGGAGGGAAAGGAGGCATGCGCGACTTGGATGACCATGCCGCGGGCATCGGCGCCCCCTGATGGCGGGATCATCAAAACTGCGACTACGGATTTCCCGCTGAGACTATTTAGCGACAGCGCGCCGGCGGCAAGCGGAGAGGGCCGATGCAAGCGCGCTGAGCCGGGCTCCCTCGGCGCACACCATCGCGTGGCTCTTGACCATGGACCGGGGTGGCCTCACGAAGTCGGAAACGGTTACTGTCGCGGCTGTCGAAGGTGGCGCACCGCTCCTTGTGCAGGCCCGGGAGATCGTCGCGGCCTTCCAAGCAATGATCCGCAAGCGGTCGCTGGGGGATCTTGTGCCTTGGCTGGAGCAGGCCCGGTCGAGCCTGGGGGCCTCCTTCGCCAATGGCGTGATCAAGGATCGGGCCGCGGTCACTGCGGCGATTACTTCACCTTGGTCGAACGGTCAGACCGAGGGCCAGATCACCAAACTCAAGCTTGTGAAGCGCCAGACGTACGGCCGGGGCAACCTCGATCTTCTCCAAGCCCGGGTCATCGGGGCGACCTGATCATGGCACCATCAAAACTGCGTCAGAGCCTCGTTTGCCTGCCGAAGCTCCCGGTTCTCGCGCTTCAGCGCCTTCAACCGGACTTCCACATCGCCGGTACGGCCGCCGTCCGCACTGTCACGCTCCGCCTTCCTAAGCCACGGCCGCAGCGTCTCCGCCGTACAGCCAACCTTGGCCGCCACCGACGAAATCGCCGCCCAGCGCGAGGAATGATCCCCCTCGTGGTCTAGCACCATGCGCACCGCCCGGGCTCGCATCTCAGGAGAAAACTTCATCGCCGCCTCGTTCGTCATCGCGACATCCTCTCAAAGGGATTGGCCTCCGACAAACCAGGCACGGTTCATCCCCGCCGCCACACGACGCGCAGTAAAGTGGCCGAAAGGACAGTCCCCGCCCGCCGCCGCCGGGATATGGCAGCGGATATCGATCGGCAGGGAGGCTGTGTTGGGGGAACATCGGGCAACATTTGGCGAGGTCGAGGCCGAATTGGGCGAGGACGGGGTCGCCATCGTCACCCTGAACCGGCCGGCACGGCTGAACGCCCTGACGACGGCGGTGATGGAGGCGGTGACCCGGGCCCTGGCCTGGGCGGCCGGGCAGGGGCCGTGCCGGGTGATCGTCCTGGCCGGGGCCGGCCGGGCCTTCTGCGCCGGCATGGATCTGGTGGACGGCCTGAGCGGGGCCGATGATCCGGCCGCCGACCCGGTGCATGCCCGCTACGAGGCGCTGCGCGCCGGCACCGCGATGGTCCTTGCCGTCACCGAAACCCCGCAGCCGGTGATCGCCGCCGTCCATGGGCCGGCGGTCGGCGCCGGCTTCGCCCTGGCGGTCGCGGCGGACCTGCGGTTCTGCGGGCCGGGGGCGCGCTTCGATGCCCCCTTTCACCGGCTCGGGGCCAGCGCCGGCGACCTTGGCCTGTCGTGGCGGCTGCCGCGGCTGATCGGCCCGGCCCGGGCCGCCCGGCTGTTCTATACCAACGGCAGCCTGAGCGCCGAGGAGGCCCGCGACCTCGGGCTGGCCGAAACCGATCCGGCACCGCTGGCGGCGGCGCTGCGCCTGGCGCGCGAGATCGCGGGGCATCCCTTGCTCGGCGTGCGCATGACCAAGGAATTGCTGAACGCCAGCCTCGATTGCGCCGGCTTCCGCGCGCATCTCGCGACCGAGATGCGGTCCCAGGTCATCGCCCTCGGCACCCGGGAGCATGCCGACGCTGTCGCCGCCTTCCGCGCCCGGCGCTGAGCCGCCCCTCCCCAGCGGGGAGGGGCGGGGGGCCGCTGCCGTCCCTAGAGTCTCCCCCGTATCGTCATCGCCCGCCGGGGCGCGCATTCCGGAATCAGGAGCCACTGTCATGAGCAAGGTCATCGTTGCCGGTGTCGGCATGATCCCCTTCGTCAAACCCGGGGCCAGCAAGCCCTATCCCGAGATGGCGGCGGCGGCGCTCGGCGTCGCGCTGGCCGATGCCGGGCTCGACTATGCCGCGATCCGGCAGGCCTATGTCGGCTATGTCTATGGCGATTCCACCGCCGGCCAGCGTGCGCTCTATGCCACGGGCATGACCGGCATCCCGGTCTTCAATGTGAACAACAATTGCTCGACCGGCTCTTCCGCCCTGTTCCTGGCCCGTCAGGCGGTCGAGAGCGGCGCCGTCGATTGCGCCCTGGCACTTGGTTTCGAGCAGATGAACCCCGGTGCCCTGGGCGCCATGTTCAACGACCGGCCGAGCCCCTTCGAGCCCTTCGACACGGTGACCGACCGGCTGGTGGGGCATGGCGAGATCCCGCTGGCGCTGCGCTATTTCGGCGGCGCCGGCCTCGCCCACATGCAGCAATACGGCACCCCGCTCGAGACCTTCGCCAAGATCCGCGCCAAGGCCAGCCGCCATGCCGCCAACAACCCCATGTCCCTGTTCCGCCAGGTGGTGACGGCCGAGGATGTGCTGGCCTCGCCGGTGATGTGGCCGGGCGTGATGACCAGGCTGATGGCCTGCCCGCCCACTTGCGGCGCCGCGGCGGCCATCCTGTGTTCGGCCGATTTCGCCGCGCGCCATGGTCTCGATGCGACGGTGCGGATCCGCGCCCAGGCCATGACCACCGACACGCCGCTGACCTTCGAGGCCGGCGACATGCGCGAGGTGGTCGGCTTCTCCATGGCGAAGAGCGCGGCCGCCGAAGTCTATGCGGCGGCGGGCATCGGGCCCGAGGATATCGACGTGGTTGAACTCCACGACTGTTTCGCCCACAACGAACTCATCACCTATGAGGCGATCGGTCTCTGTCCGCCCGGCGGGGCGCAGAAATTCGTCGATGACGGCGACAATACCTATGGCGGCCGCTATGTCACCAACCCCTCGGGCGGGCTGCTGTCGAAGGGCCACCCGCTCGGCGCCACCGGCCTCGCGCAATGCACCGAACTCGTGCAGCAATTGCGCGGCCAGGCCGACCGGCGCCAGGTCGAGGGGGCACGGATCGCCCTGCAGCACAACCTCGGCCTTGGCGGCGCCTGCGTCGTCACCCTTTATGAAAAGCACTGAGAGGGCGCCATGATCGACCGGAAATGGCTCGGCCATGTCTCGGCCCCCGCCGAACTGGCGCTCGACCGCGCGCGCCTGCGCTTCTTCGCCGAGGCGATCGGCGAAACCGACCCTGTCTATACCGATGTCGAGGCGGCGCGGGCCGCCGGCTATGCCGACCTGCCGGCGCCGCCGACCTTCCTGTTCGCCGCCGAGATGGACAGCGGCGCCACCATGCGGACATTGGCGGACCTCGAGATCCCGCTGGCCAAGGTCCTGCACGGCGAACAGGGCTTCACCTATCACCGCCCGGCCTGTGCCGGCGATGTAATCACAGTGATATCGAAGATCGTCGATATCTACGACAAGAAGGGCGGCGCGCTCGAATTCGTCGTCAAGCAGTCGGAGGCACGCAACCAGCACGGCGAACTGGTGGCCGCATTGCGCTCCACCCTGGTCTGCCGGCATTGAGAGGGAGGCCGTCGCCATGAACCCCATAGATACCGTCCAGCCCGGCCAGGAACTGCCGCCGCTGACCCTGGCCCCTGTCGACCGCACGACGCTGTTCCTGTTCGGCGGCGCCTCGGGCGATCACAATCCGATCCATATCGATCTCGATTTCGCGCGGAAGGCCGGCATGCCGGACGTCTTCGCCCACGGCATGCTGGGCATGGCCTGGATGGGACGCCTGCTGACCCGCTGGGCGCCGCAGGCCCGGCTGCGCCGGTTCTCCGCCCGCTTCCAGGGCATCACCCACCTCGGCAATGCCATCACCGTGCGCGGCAGGGTGGCGGAAATCGTCGAGGTCGAGGGCGAGCGCTGCGCTCGCATCGAGGTCACCAACACAAACCAGTTCGGCCAGGTCAAGATCGTCGGCGACGCGCTGGTCGCGCTCGGCTGACGGGGTCAGGGGAAGAAACGCATCATGTCCAGGAAACTTGAAGGCAAGGTCGCCCTCGTCACCGGTTCGGGCCGGGGCATCGGCCGGGCGATCGCCCTGAAGCTGGCGTTCGAGGGGGCCCGCGTCGTCGTCAACGACCTCGACGCCGAGCCGGCGATGGAAGTGGTCGAGGCGGTGAGGGCGGCGGGCGGCGAGGCCGTGGCCTGCCTCGGCAGCGTGACCGCGCCCGATTTCGCCGAACGCTTCATCGGCACCGCGGTCGAGACCTACAAGGCGCTCGACATCGTCGTGAACAATGCCGGTTACACCTGGGACAATATCATCCAGAAAATGAGCGACGAGCAATGGTACGCCATGCTCGACGTCCACCTGACCGCGCCCTTCCGCATCCTGCGCGCCGCCCAGCCCGTCATCCGCGCCCAGGCCCGGGCCGATGCGGCGGCCGGCCGCCGGGTGGTGCGCAAGGTGGTGAACATCTCCTCGGTCGCGGGTCTGTTCGGCAATGCCGGCCAGAGCAATTATTCGACCGCCAAGGCGGGGATCACCGGCCTGACCATGACGCTGGCCAAGGAATGGGGGCGCCTCGACACCACCGTCAACTGCATCGCCTATGGTTTCATCAAGACCCGCCTGACCGAGGTGGCGGCCGATGCCCATGCCACTGCCAATATCGAAGGCCGCGAGATCAAGGTCGGGGTCAATCCGGACCTGCTGGCCATGATGGAGCGCACGATCCCGCTCGGCCGCGGCGGCACGCCCGAGGAGGCGGCAGGCGCCGTCTATCTGTTCTGCATCCCCGAGAGCGACTACGTCAGCGGCCAGACGCTGATCTGCTCCGGCGGCCTGACCGGGATCTGAACGCCATGTATATCACCCAGCCCCTTCACCGCGCCGTCCAGCAGCACCCGGACAAGGTAGCGCTGCGCTGCGGCCGGCGCAGCCAGACCTTCCGGTCCATGGCCGACCGGGTGGCCCGCCTGGCCGGCGCCCTTCAGGCCCTGGGCATGGCGCCGGGCGACCGCGTCGCCATGCTGGCCCTGAACTCGGACCGCTACTTCGAATATATGATCGCGGTGCCCTGGGGCGGCGGGGTGATCAACCCGTGCAACATCCGCTGGTCGGCGGCGGAACTGCTCTATTCGCTGGAGGATTCGGGATCGCGCCTCCTGCTCGTCGACGATGCCTTCGCCGCCGTTGCCCGCCGTCTGCAGGAGGACAGCAGCCAGCCCCTGACGGTCATCTATGCCGGCGATGGTGCGGTGCCCGCGGGCATGCTCGGCTACGAGGCCCTGATCGCCGGGGCGCAGCCGGTGCCGGACGCGGTCCGCCGGGGCGACGACCTCTTCGGCCTGTTCTATACCGGCGGCACGACCGGACAGCCGAAGGGCGTGATGATCAGCCATGGCGGCATGTATGCCTCGCTGCTGTCGATGCTGGCCGAGGGCATGGCACCGCGGGACGGCGTCTATCTTCACGCCGCCCCCATGTTCCATGTCGCCGACATCGGCATGTCGGGCATCCAGTGGCTGCGGGGCAACACGCAATGTTTCATCGGCTCCTTCACGCCGCAAGGCGTGGTCGAGGCGATCGAGCGCGACCGGGCCACTCATGTCCTCCTCGTGCCGACCATGATCCAGATGCTGGTCGATCACCCGGCGATGCGCGAGGGCCGGGACCTGTCCAGCCTCCGCTGCATCGTCTACGGCGCCTCGCCGATCGCCGAGCCGGTACTGGACCGCGCCATGGCGGTCTTGCCCGGTGTCGAATTCGTGCAGGCCTACGGCATGACTGAACTGTCGCCGCTGGCCACCATCTGCCCGGCCGAATTCCACACCGTCGAGGGGCGCCGGCGGGGCAAGCTGCGCTCGGCCGGGCGTGCCAGCTTCTGCACCGAGATCCGGATCGTTAATGCCGAGGGTCGGGAGGTGCCGCGCGGTACCGTGGGCGAGGTCGCGGTGCGCGGCCCGAATGTCATGAAAGGCTATTGGAACAATCCAGATCTCACCGCCGCCACCGTGCGGGACGGCTGGATGCACACGGGCGACGGCGCCTATATGGACGACGACGGTTTCATCTTCATCGTCGACCGGGTGAAGGACATGATCATTTCCGGCGGCGAGAACGTCTATTCCGCCGAGGTCGAGAATGTCGTCGCCCAGCACCCGGCGGTCGCCGCCGGCGCCGTCATCGGCATCCCCAGCGCCGAATGGGGCGAGAGCGTGCATGCGGTCGTCGTCCTGAAGCCGGGCGCGGCCCTGACCGGCGAGGACCTGATCCGTTTCTGCAAGGACCGCATCGCCGGCTACAAATGCCCGCGCAGCGTCGACATCGTGGCCGAACTGCCGCTGTCGGGGGCCGGCAAGGTGCTGAAGACGGCCCTGCGCGCCCCCTATTGGAAAGACCGCGAGAGCCAGGTGGCCTGAAGGACGGGGAGGGAAAGCGACACCATGATGCCACGACTGTACCGCCATGCCTGGATGGACGAGGAGAGCGACGCCTTCCGCGCCCAGGTCCGCCGCTATGTCCAGGCGGAAATGTCCCCCAGGGTCGAGGGCTGGCGCCGGCAGGGCTTCATTCCGGCCGAGGTCTGGCGCCCCTTCGGCGCGCTCGGCTTCGTCCTGCCGGAAATGCCCGGCGACTACGGCGGCGCGGATGCCGGCCTCGCCTATCAATTGGTGGTGCAGGACGAACTGGCCAGGGCCGAGATCCCGGCCACCCTCGGCGTCCACAGCATCGCCGCGCATTACATCCTCGACTACGGCACCGGGGAACAGAAGCGGCGCTGGCTGCCGAAGCTGGTTTCCGGGGATTGCCTTGCCGGCATCGCCCTGACCGAGCCGGGCTGCGGTTCCGACCTGAAGATGCTGCGCACCCGCGCGCGGCGGGAGGGCGACGATTATGTGATCGACGGCGCCAAGACCTTCATCACCAACGGCTCGACGGCCCATCTCCTGGTGGTTGCCTGCCGGACCGGCGAGGGCGGCGGACGGGGCGTCTCCCTCTTCGTCGTGGAGACGGCGGGGCTGGCCGGCTTCCGGGTCGGGCGCCGGCTGGAAAAGCTCGGCCAGCACGCCTCGGATACCGCGGAACTGTTCTTCGACGGCGTGCGCGTGCCGGCGGCGAACCTGCTGGGGGCCGAGGGCCAGGGCTTCGGCCAACTGATGAGCCAGCTGCCCTACGAGCGCATGCTGCTGGCGGTGCCGGCGGCGGCGGCGATCGAGATGGCGCTCGAACTGACGCTGGCCCATGCCAAGGCCCGGACCATGTTCGGCGGTACCCTCTACGACCTGCAGAACACCAGGTTCCGCCTGGCGGAAGTGGCGACCGCGGCCCATGTCGTGCGCAGCTTCGTGAACGATTGCATCCAGCGCCTGGTCGACGGCACGCTCGACGATCAGGCGGCCTATATGGCCAAGTGGTGGTGTACCGAGCAGCAATGCAAGGTGGTCGACGAATGCCTGCAGATGTTTGGCGGCTATGGCTACATCACCGAATATCCGATCGCCCGGCTCTATGCCGATGCCCGCATCCAGAAGATCTACGGCGGCGCCAACGAGGTGATGAAGGATATCATCGCCCGCGCCCTTTGACCGGGACGGCAGCGGCGGGATGGGCCTTCAGCGCGCATCGCCTTATCATCGGTCCATGACGCCGGTCGCCACTTCATTGATCCGCACCAAGACCGCGCCGCCGCGCCTCGCCGGCGTCGCGGTCGGGCGCGAGCGTCTGCTCGATAGCCTGCACGGCCGCCGCGACCGTGCGCTCACCCTCATTCTCGGGCCGGCGGGCAGCGGCAAGACCACGCTGGCGGCGCTCTGGCGCCGGCGGCTGGTCGCGGGCGGCACCACGGTCGCCTGGTACAATGTGGGCGCGGACGACGACGAGGGGCAATGGGCCGCCTATTGGTTCGCGGCCCTGGAGGAAAGCGGCATCGACACCGGCCCGGCCCTGGCGCAGGCCCTGCAATCCGAAGGCTTCGAGACTGCGGACCGCTTCGTCGCCCAGGTCGCCAATGCCGTCTTCGCCCATGTCCGTCCGGTGGTCATGGTGCTCGAGGACCTGCATGTCCTGAAGGCGCGCCGTCCCTTCGTCCTGCTGCAACAATTGTTGCAGGTCCTGCCGGCCAATTTCCACCTGGTGCTGACCGCGCGTGCCGTGCCGCCCCTCGATCTTGCCGGGCTGCGGCTGAAGGACCAGGTGACCGAGGTGAATTTCGACGCCTTGCGCCTCTCGCTTGAGGAACAGGCCGTCTTCCTCGACAGCCTGGGGGTGGCGCGGCTGAGCCCCGGACAGGCGCGGCGCCTCCATGCCCTGACCGAGGGCTGGATCGCCGGCACCCATCTCGCCGCCCTCGCCCTGAAGCGCGAGGGGGTGGCCGATACGGTCCTCGGCCGCCTCGATGGCCTGTCGGCACCGGCGGCGGACGACAGCCTGACCAGCTATGTCGAGGAGGCGATCGGTGCCGCGCTCGAGCCCGCGCAGTTGGGCTTCCTCGTCCGCATCGTCGCCTGCCGGCGGTTCACGGCCGGCCTGGCGGCGGCCCTCTGCGACGAGGCCGGGGCGGGCGCCCTGATCGAAACCCTGGCGGAGCGGCATTATTTCGTCACCCCGATCGAAGGCGACGATCCCCTGCCCTGGTATCGTTTCCACCGCATCTTCGCCGCCTTCCTGCGCCGCCGCCTGCTGGCCCTGCCGGCCGCCGACCTCGCCGACATCAACCGCCGTGCCAGCCTGTGGTTCGAGCGCCACGGCCTGATCCCCGAAGCCCTGCGCCATGCCCGTTATGCCGGCGATCCCTCGCGCATGGCGGCGCTGATCGGTGCCGCGGCCCGGCCGCTGCTCTATGCCGGGCAGTTCCAGCCCCTGCTGCGCTGGACCGCCGGCCTGCCCGATGCCGCCAAGGCCGAGCGTATCGACGTCCTGCTTTCGATCGGCTGGTCCGAGGTCGGCTTGCGCCGGCGGGGCGAACTGCCGGCGACGCTGGCCGCGATCGCCGCCCATCCGGCCGCCGTCCGCCCGGCGGTGGATTTCGAACTGCGGCTGATGCGCGCCCTCGATGCCGTGACCCGCGACGATACGGCGGCGGCGATGACGCTGATCGGCCCCGTGCTCGGCGAAAGGCCGGAGACCGACGGCTTCAACCTGCTGATGCTCGGTGCCGTCGGCGGCATGGCGCTGGTCGCGGCCGGGCAGTATGAACGGGCGCGGGATCTCGCCGGCGATTGCCAGGGCGTGCTGCGCCGCCGCCACGGCGCCCGCCCCCGGCCCTGGCTCGATGGAATCGGCGGGCACAGCTTCCTGGTCCAGGGCGATTTCATCCAGGCGCGCGACGCCCTCTCCCGCGCGCTGCACGCGCTCGAAGGGGAGGCGCAACTGGCGGAATATTCGGCCGGCCATCTCGCCGCCTATCTCGCCGAAGCCCATTACCAGCTCGACGACCTTGATGCGGCCGAGACCTGTCTCGACATTCATGCGGAAACGGGCGATGCCGCCGGCGGGCCGGATGCCGCCCTTCACGCCCTGCGTACCACGGCGCGCCTGCATGGCCTGCGCAACGACCGCGAGCGCGCCCTGGCCACGCTCGACACCATGGAACACCTGGCCCAGGACGAGGGCTGGGATCGCCTCGCCGCCTGGAGCCTGGCCGAACGGGTGCGCCTGCTCGGCCGGCGCGCGGCGACGGTCACCGCCATGCGCGAGGCGCTGCGCCGCCTGCGCCGGCTGGCGCTCCGCCATGCGGGCAGTGCCGGGACGCTGGCCGAGATCGGCCTGGCCGCGGCCATCGCCGAGGTCGATGCCGCCGCCGCCGATCTCGACTGGCCGCGCGTGATCGAGCTTGCCGTGCCGCTCGCCGGCGACCTGCGCGGCCGCGGCCGCCGCTTCCTGGCCGCGCGCCAGACGGTCATGGCCGCCGCCGGCCACCTGGCCCTGGGGCGGGAGGCGGAAGCGGCCCGCCTCGGCCGCGGCGTCCTGCTGACGGCCGAGCATGGCGGCATGTACCGCCTGTTCCTCGACGGCGGGGCGGCGGCGCTGGCGCTGGCACGCCACTTGCGGGACCTCCCGGATCTCAGGCCCGAGGCGTGCCGGCTGCTGGAGGTTTCTCCCGTGCCCGGCACGGCGGCCGGCCTTCCCGCCACGGCGGGTTCATCCCCCGCCGTCCTGTCGCCGCGGGAGGGCGAGATCGTGCAACTGCTCGACCGCGCCCTGTCGCTGAAGACGGTGGCGCGGGTGCTGAACGTCTCGCCGGGGACCTTGAAGTGGCACCTGAAGAATATCTACGCCAAGCTCGACGCCGTCTCGCGCGAGGATGCGGTGGCCAAGGCCAGGGCCCTGAAGCCGCCGACCTGAAAAAAGCCCCGGGGCGCCAAGGAGAAGGTGGCGCCCCGGGGTCGAGTTGGCGTGGCGGCTACGGAGGAGGCAGCCGCCGACGCAAGCCGGTTCAGAAGGAATAGGAGACGTTGACCCCGACGAAATCCCGGTCGAGGTAGGGATTGCGCGACGCCCCGTTCGAGCCGCCGCTGCCGCCGCCCCAGCTTTTGAAATAGTTGATGTTCATCGACCAATGGTCGAGATAGTCGAACTTCAGGCCGAAATTCATCGCGGTGACGCTCTTCACGAAACCGGGGTTGGGGGCGGGGGTCGTCCCGAACAGGCCGTGCGAGAAGCCGATCGACGGGGTCATGGTCACGCCGTCCAGGAAGTTCGGGTAATCCCAGAAGATGAAGCCCTGCACGCCGCCCGACCACTTGGTCGGCAGCTTGTGCGAGGCGCCGAAGGGCGGGCCCAGGCTGGTCGCCTCCATCGGGCCGGCAAGCGTGGCCGGGCCGATGTTGAGCGGCCGGGTGTAGAAGCCCGAGAAATTATTCTGGCCATAGGCCGCATATTGGGTGCCCTCGTCGAGATCGACATAAAGGGCGCCGAATTCGACCAGGGCGAAGAGTTGGTTGGCCCCGAGCAGGCTGGTCACCATATTCGTGCCGCCCATGATCTTGGTGAAGCGCACCGCCGCCTGCCAGACATTGTGGCGTTCGTCGAGGGTGAGCTGGCGGTTCGGGACATAGGTGTCCTGGCCCTGGCGGAAGCTCGGCTCCAATTGCGGCGCGATCCCCGGATTGGGCACGCAGACCGGGCCGACGCAGATGGGGGTCGAGGCGGCGGTGCCCTGGCTGATCGGCACGCCGCCGTTCATGTTGAAATAGCTGGCGAGGAAGGCCGGTTCGGAAATCCAGACCGGCGCATCGTGTTTCCAACTGATCTCGGCGTTGATGGCAAGGCCCAGGGGGTCATAGGTGGTGTTGAAGGCGAAGCCGATCAATTGGACGCCGGTCGGGTAATAGATATCGACCGGGCTGTTTTCCAGGTTCTCGAGCACGGCGGATCGCGGCGCCGTGCCGAAGGGCGGCCGGATCAGCGCATTGGTGACCGGGTTGGTGAGCGCGCCCAGGATGTCGGTCACCGGGCCGCCGGTGAGCGCCGCCAGGGCCGAGGTCAGCGCCCCCAGTTGCTCCACCCCGAGTTGCGACAGCAGCCCCTGCACTAGGGGGGCTGCGGCCGTGCCCAGGTTCACCTCGCCGGTGCCATTGGCGAATTGCGACGGCGCATGGGCCATCAGCGACGGCAGGCGCGAGGTGTAATTGATGTAATAGAGCTGGAACTCGGTATTGTTCAGCTCGGGCGAGAAATAGCGCAGCGACACGCCCCAGTCGTTCACGTCCGGGTCGTCCTTCAGGTGCAGCGGCGGGCTGACCGACAGGACCGTGCGGTTGGGATCGTCGTAATCGCCGGGGTTCAGGCCGCTGCCTGTGGTATAGGCGCGGGGGTCGTAGGGGTCGGTGAACGGCTGGCCGTATTTCACGCCGTCGCACAGATTGTCGGTGAAGGAGAAGAAGCTGCCGCAGGCGTCGAGCTTGAACGGCTCGAAATCGAACTGGTAGAAGGCTTCCACCGACAGGCCCCGGGCGATCTCGTAATTGGCGGAGATCATGGGGACGGGGACCAGGGCGTCCTTCAGTTCGGCGCCCGGCACGCGGATCTTGCCGACGTCGATCGGGTTGACCACGGCGATGCCGTTGATCGTGAACAGTGCCTCACCCCAGTTCAGGATCTGGTTGCCCAGGGTGACGGTCAGCGGCCGATCGGCAACGGTGTAATTCCCACGGATATAATAGTCGAGCAGCTTGGCGCCCCAGGCCGCCTTCTTCCGCGCCGCCGGCGTGTAGCGGCCGCTGGTGAAGGGGCGGTTGCCGGGCTCGAAATCGGCGAGATCATTGTTCGACGCGATCGAATCGAAGAAGGCCGCGCCGCGCACATAGAGCAGGTATTCCTGCCATTTCAGCTTCAATTCGGCGCGGGCGTTCGAAACCTGGCTGATCAGGTCGTATTTGTCGAAATTGAAGTTGCCGTCGTCATTGCCCGCGGCCGGCAGGTGGCCGCCGTAATAATAGCCGTAATTGCGCGGGTCGCGATCGGCCATGCGCATCTGCGCGCCGGTGGACATCGACACGGTGATCGCGCCGACGACATCCTCGCTCAGCTCGAAATCATAGGCAAAGGCCCCGGTGGCCGCCCCCATGATGCAGAGCGCGGCCGTCGCCAGCCCGTGGCCGCGGGCCAGCCGCCGGCGCCTGCCGGCGCCCGACGGGCCGGCCTTGGTCATGCCTTCCATCTTATCCCTCCGATTGCAGGGCGGGCCGTCGCGGCGGACGGCGCGCCTTCCTCCCCAGTCATCGCCCGTGTTGCGGGTCAGTTGGTGCCGAGCCGGCGGATGGCGTCCGGCGTGAACTTGGACGGATCGATGTCCTGGACATTCCAGTTCAGCATCTTTTCCTCGTTCTTCAGGCCGAAGACGACATAGCGCCCCGACTGGAGGTCGTAGGTGGCTTCAAGCGCCGAGGAGCAGAGCGGAATGTCGTAATAGTTGATGATCGGGTCGTCCTGGACCCGCCACAACTGGCCGCGCACGTCGTAGAGGTCGGCACCGGCGATGTTCCAGCTGTCTTCGTCGATGTAGAAGGTGCGCCGGCCGTAGACGTGGCGGGCCCCGTCCTTCAGCTTGGCCTCGACCACCCAGGTGCGGTGCAGTTCGTAACGGCCGAGGTCCCCGTTCAGGTGGTTGGGGCTCAGCAGTTCCTTGTAGGGGTGCTGCTTCGAGACATATTCATAGGCGTTGTAGCCGATATATTTCTCCTCGCTCGGCTTCAGGGTGAAGTCGTAGCGGTCGGTCGCGCCGTTGTAGACGTCGAACTGGTCGGTGGTCGCCAGGCCGTCGGTGTTGAACAGCGGGTTGTCGTAGGCGAGTTCCGGCGCCCGCAGCACGCGCCGCGTGCCCGGATTGTATTGCCACGCCTGCCGTGGCAATTCCTTGGCGTTGATGGTGTCGAGGGCCAGGATGATCGAGCCCGCGAGCCGGGTGGGCGCCGTCGTGATGTTCAGGTAGGAGATGGCGATATTGTTCAACTGCCTGATGTCGGCGACATCGCCGATCGAGGCGAGGCCCGGCCCCGAATAGTGGATGATGCCCTCGTCCTGGCTCTTGAACATCAGGAAGCTGCCGTCGCGGTTGACCGCGGCGGAGCCGAAGAAGCGCCGGAACTTGAAGCCGCGATAGCGCAGCCGGTGATTCCAGATCGCCTCGACGCCGCTGTTCGGAATCGGGAACGGCACGCCGAGCAGGGCATCGTTCAGGCCGTTCTGGTCCTCGGTCATCGTTGCCGTCGCCGCATTGCGCCGGCTCGCCTCGTAGACCCGTTCGGGCAGCGAGCACGAACGCCGGGTCTGGTAGACCTTCATCTTGTGGGCCGGGTAGAGTTTCAGCGTCGCCAGCTGCCCGGCGGTGAGCCTTGCCTTGTATTGCTCGGCATTCGCCGCATTGATGACGAAGAGCGGGGCATCGCCGGCAAAGGGATTGGGGTAATGCATGCCCGGCGTATAGCCGGCGGGCGGCGTGGTGATGCCGCCCTCATAGGCCGGAATGGAACCATCCGCATTCCCGGCCTTGAGCGCGCCGACCGCCGTCAGGTCCCGGCCCAGGCGGTCGGCCTCGCTCTGGGGCACTTTCGCCAGGGCCTGTCCCGTCATGGCAAAAGCCACCAAGAGGCTTGCCGCGGCCATCGAAGATTTCGCCATATCCTCCCCCTCGAACTGTTCTTGTCTTGTCGAGACGCAGGTTTTCATCCTCCGCGCCTTCGGGCACGCTAAGGGAGGCGGCCGTTCGCCCGACTGGCCATTCGGGCAGTTTTTTTCCACGGATACTCCCTCATTGGATGCAATCGGCAGCGGCGACATTGTAACCGGCTCCGATCGGCAGGACCCGGCGGCGCCTGCATGGGCGAGGGCCGGCCGGGAAGGCCGGCCCTCGCTGTGTTCCGGTGCTCAGAGATCGTAGGGAAGGAAGTCGCTTTTCGCGCTGCCGCAGGCCGGGCAGATCCAGTCGTCCGGCAGGTCGACGAAACGCATGCCCGGGGGGATTCCGAAATCGGGCAGGCCGGCGGCTTCGTCATAAAGTTCGCCGCAGGTCTGGCATTGCCAGACCTTGAAGGGGGCTTCGGGCATGACCGCGCTCAGGCCGCCATCTCGAAGGTGATCGGCACGTGTTTCGGCCCGCACACCAGTTCGGATTCCGTCATCCGCCCTTCGCCCGCCATTTCGAGGTGCTTCAGCCGCGGGATGACTTCTTCCCAGAAGCACCGCATCTCCAGCCGGGCCAGATGCTGGCCGAGGCAGATGTGGCCGCCGTAGCCGAAGCCGATGTGGCGGTTGGGCGAACGCTCGGGCTTGAAGGTGAAGGGATCGGGGAAGGCTTCCTCGTCGCGGTTGCCAGAGATGTAGGAGAGATAGAGCAGATCGCCCTTCTTGATCTGCCGGCCGCGCAGGACGTAATCCTCCTTGGCGGACCGCACGAAATGCTGGATCGGCGTCGCCCAGCGGATGGATTCCTCGACGAAGCCGGCAATCAGCTTCGGGTTGTCCTTCAGGCGCTGCAACAGGCCCGGTTCCTCGGCCAGCTTCCACATCGAGGTGGCGGTGGTCGCCGACGTGGTGTCGTGCCCGGCGGTCGCGGCGATGGCGAAATAGGAGATCGCGGCGCGGTTCTCCATCGGGCAGCCGTTGATCGAGCCGTTGGCGATCAGCGAGGCGACATCGTCGCGCGGGCAAGCCCTGCGGTCGGCGATCACCTTGTCGTAATAGTCCTTGAACTCGGCATAGACGATGTCCCAGGTCTTGATGATCTCGCCGGGGTCGGTGGGGTCGGAGCCGGGCCGTTTCAATTCGGGATCGGCATAGTTGAACAGCCACTGCGTCAGCCGCAGCATATTCTCGTGATCCTTCTCGGGGATGCCGACGATGGTCAGGACCACCTCGAGCGGATAATAGAAGGCGAGATCCCAGGCGAAATCGCAATGCGGCGCCATGCCGGCCAGGCGGTCCGCGTAACGCTTGGCGATCGCGCGCACCTTGGGTTCCAGTTTCATGATCGCCTGGGGCATGAACTCGGCCGCGGTCACCCGGCGGTAGTCGGTGTGTTCCGGCTCGTCCATATGCACCAGGGTGCGGTAGATGTGGGGCAGGCCGCCGGTATAGTCGCGCATCAATTGTTCGGCATATTGCGACGCCAGGGTCTTCGAGCGATCGGAACTGAGGAAAATCTCGTCCTGGCGGGTGATCTCACGGATGTCGTCATAACGCGTAACGATCCAGTGCGGATCGTAGCCGGGCACTTCGGCGATCGAGAGCGGATAGTCGCGGCGGAGGGTCCTGAAGATCTCGTGCACGCGATCGCGGTCCCCGAATGTCGAGGGCGCGAATATCGGCGCCACCAGGTCGAGCGGAATTCTGAGATTATCCATGGCGTTTCTCCCGCTGGTTCTGCTTTGGACGTTTGCTGTCCGTCGCCTTGAACCCTAGCGGGCCGGGAAGCCGCTTCACTGGCCGAAAGGACAGTTCTTGACGGAATGTCCCATACCGGCCGGCGTGGGATATGATCCGTTACGAGGGCGGCCTATTCAAGCAAGCCGAGGGCACGCGCCCTGGCGACCGCCGCCGTGCGGGAACGCGCGCCGAGCTTGTCGAAGATATTGCTCAGGTGCCATTTGACGGCCGAGAGCGAGACGAACAGCCGCTCCATGATCTGGACGTTGGTCAGGCCCTGGGAAACCATGACCAGGACGCGGTATTCCTTCCGGCTGAGTTGGACGGCGGCGGCGAGATCGTCCGCCAGCGCCTCGTCGTCGTCCGCCGCCTCGACCAGGGCCGGGGCGGTGCCCGTCAGATGTTCGACCAATGCCGCCGCCGCCGGCGCCAGGCCGCCCTGGGCGGGGCGCCAATGAAGGGCGAGGGCGGCGGCGAGCGGCCTTAGCACCGCCTTCTGCTCGATGATCGCCTGCCGCAGGCCGAGCGCACCCGCCTGTTCGATCGCCTCCATCAGGGTGCGGAGGGCAAAGGTCGTCTCGCCGTCGGCCTGGTGGGCGGCGGCCTTGACGCAGGCCGCCTGGACCCAGAGACGCAGCCGCCCGCCGGTGCGCGCGGCCGCCAGCACGGGCAGGATATCGGCGATCGCCCGCCGGGGATGGCCCGAGACGAGATGGCGCTTGGCGTTCAGCAGCCGATGCCATTCGGCCGTCTCGGGCGTGTCCGGCTCGGCCAGCGCCCCCACCCCGTCGATGGCGTCGCCAGCCTGCAGGCCGCGCCGCACCTCGGGGTCGAGGTCGAGGATGAGTTCGGCGCGCAGCAGGTGCACCCGGTGCAGCGCCGCCGTCCCGAAGCGGCGGATCGACAGCAGTTCGACGCCGCGCAGCAGGTCGAGCGCCGCGGCGGCGCCATGGTCCAGGACCGCCAGCCGCGCCGCCACGCGCCAGCCGCAGAGGGCGACGTCGATGCTGCCGTGCTGGGCGATGGTGTGCAGGCTGCGCCGGATCAGCAGGCGTGCCTGATCGATGTGGCCGCATTCGTAATAGGCAGCGGCCAGTACCAGTTCGGCGGTGCTGCGCATGAGGTCGGTCGGCGGATGCCCGGCCAGCATGGCCTCGATCTCCCGGGCGGCGGCCAGGGGGCGGCCCTGCACCAGCATCAGATGGGCCGAGAGCGTGGCGATCCAGGCCAGGCCATAGGCGGTAGGCGCGCGGGCGAGTTCCTGCCGGGCGAGATCCCAGCACTTCAGCGCGCTCGCCATGTCGAGCTGGGTACGGTGGCAGAGCGCCATGCCGATGAGGACCGCCGCCCGGTCGAAGGCCGTCCCGTCGGGATCGCTGTCCAGCCATTGCGGGCCGAGCGCCAGCGCATCCGCATGGTGATGGGCGAAGAAGGCGATCATGAACCGGAGCAAGCCAAGCTGGTGGCCGCCGGGATCGTAGCGCCGGAGGGCCTCGTCGTGCTCGTCGATCAGGATGCCGGCCCGGTCGTAATCGCCCGAAAACAGGGTGGCCCAGATCCGCCAGAAGATGATGCCCGGCCGCTCGCCTTCGAGGCCGGCCAGGCGATCGGCACAATTCAGGAACCGCGCCGTCTCGCCCCGTCGGGTCAGGAGGTCGGGGGCCCGGCGCTCCAGCCATTCGGCCGCAAGCGCGGGATCGCCGGCGCGGAAGGCATAGTCGATCGCCTCGATCCACTCGCCCTTGCCGTGGTGCCACAGCGCCGCCCGGCGCAGGCAGCGCAGGATCAGCGCCGGGTCCTCGCGCATCGCCTGGCCGGCCAGGAAGTCGCGGAACATCGCGTGCAGCCGGACCTGGGTGCCGCGGCGGTCGAGCGGCATGACGAAGAGGTTGCGTTCCTGCATCTCCTGGAACAGGCGATGCGCCTCGGGATCGCCGGTCACCACTTCCGACAGTTCGGCCGAGATGCAGTCGAGGGCGGCGACATGCAGCAGGTAGCGGCGCAAGGAGGGAGGCAGGGTGCGGAACACTTCCTCGTTCAGGAACTGGCCGACATCCTGGTCGGCACCCGAGAATTCCTCGGCCAGGCGGCGCAGGCTGGTGCCGGCAAGGACCAGAAGGCGCACCAGTTGCAGCCCGGCGACCCAGCCTTCGGTGCGCTGGATGATCCGCTCGATGACATCGGCATCGGCCCGGCAGTCGTTGCCAATGAGATGGCGGGCCTCCTCGCCCGAAAAGGCGAGGTCGGCGGCATCGAACTCGCGCACCAGCCCGTGCAGCCGCAGGCTGCCCAGGGTCAGGCGCGGTGTCCGGCGCGCCCCGATCACCACATGCAGCAGGCCGCGGCTTTCCCGGATCAGCATGTCCAGGGCACTTGCCGTCTCCTCGCTGTCGCAAAGATGGAGGTTGTCGATGAAGACCACCAGGCGCCGCCCGCGGGCGACGATGGTATCGGCCAAGCCCTTGGGGTCGCTCGACGACAGCAGGGTTTCGATGGTGCTGCGGTTGTCGCTGTCGATGCCCCGGTCATCGGCGATCGCCTGCTCGAACATGAAGAGGAAGCGGCCGGCCTCGGCATCGAAATGGTCGCAGGCATACCAGGCCGCTTCGCCGCCCTGGGCGCACCAGGCCTCCATCGCCTGCACCAGCAGGGCCGACTTGCCGCTCCCCGTCGGCGCCACGATCAGGGAGACCGTGTTGCCCGCGATACTGGCGCAAACCGCCTCGATCAAGCGCTGGCGCCGGATCAACGGCAGCTTGAATGCCGGCGGGCTGAATTTGTCGCGGCTCGCCATCCGCCGTCTCCCCGTTTCGCCGCGGGCTTGCCGCGCCGCCGGCTTTTCTTGTTTCTCTTGGCAGCGAAAGCCGCAATGCCGACCCCATGAAGGCCATCTCGACAAGGTTATATATTTGGTCGGGCCGCAGGGGCCAGCCCTGGCCGAAAGTACAGTTTCCGTCCGGCCTGTTCGGGCGGCGGCGGGCTATGGCCATTCTAGGCTGGCCTGCCGCCTGTCCGTTTTTTTACCGCTCCGTATTTTTGCATTGCCGAAATCGCCGGGCCATCATCGACCGGATTTGATGATCGCACCTATGAAATACCTTGAAAATTTTCCGATCTTGCGCTGCCGGGTCATAAAAATGGTCTATCAATTCTTGCATATTTCCCATTGGAAGGGCGTTTTTCCTCTCTGCTCCCTGTCCTCGTCCGACAAGACACCTCGATAACCCGAGGCATCCGGGGAGAAGTTCCGACATCGACCGGCGCTATCCACCTCTGCGAAGATCGATGTAGCCCGGGTCTTCGAGATCCGGAAATACGCCGTGACCAACATCAGGGTGTCAATCGGCTCGGTAACGGGACCCCGTATGGGTGTGCAATTTGGGCTCTGACGCAGTTTTGATGATCCCGCTGTCAGGTGGCACCGATGACCCGAGCCTGAAGCAAATCCAGGCCGCCCCTACCGTACATCTGGCGCTTCACGAGTTTGAGGTTGGTGATCTGCCCCTCGGTCTTGCCGTTCGACCAGGGCGACGTGATCGCGGCACTGATCCTTGATCACGCCATTGGCGAAGGACGCCACTAGGCTCGATCGGGCTTCCGCCAGCCAAGAAGCGAGGTCTCCCAGCGACCGTTTGCGGATCATCGCCTGGAAAGCGGCGACGATGTTCCGGGCCTGCACCAGAAGTGGCGCCCCGGCCTTGATCGCTGCGACGGTCACGGTTTCCGATCTGGTGAGGCCGTCTCTGTCTATGGTGAGCAGCCGGGCAATCGTCCGTGCCGATGGGGCCCGGCTTAGCGAACTCGCATCGGCCCTTTCCGCCTGCCGCCGGCGTGCTGCCCACTCGGCGACGACACGCAGGCTGCCGCGGAAGCCCTGTTTCTTTAGCCGCCGCCACAACTCGGCGTGTTGCGCTGTCCGGCCGCCCATTGGGCATCGGGCCAAGGCAAATGGATCTCCAACGAGCTCTCTCGGGTACGAAAGACATCGGAACGCTGGCCGCGCACGATCTCCTTGATCGCCACCCCTTCCTTCGCCAAGCCGAGGATGGCACCATTGGTGTCCTCCTGGCGCAGATATCCCTCATACAGCCGCTGTTCCGCCGCGGTGAGCAATTCAGGATTGATCGTAGCCGCGCCGATCGCCGTCCGGACTTGGCGCATGGATTTGCGCACGGCGTCAAGGAAGGCGCGGCTTGCATCTCCATCAGATGCCACCGATCGGCGACTTGTGTCGCCTCGGGCAGCGCCTTGGCCGCCGCGAGGGCGTAGCTGCCGCCTCGATCTCGGGCGACAATAGAGATCTGGGGCTGACCCAAGAGCCAGCCTTGGGCGGTGGCGGGCTCACGGTCCGGCAGCAGGGCAATCGTCCGGCGCCGCTCAAGATCACAAATGAGGGTGCCGTAGCGCTGATTGTGCCGCCACGCCCAGTCATCGATTGCCGATCACTGTCGGTGGGACGAAGCGCGGGCTTCCCAGTCTTCGCACAACGCGCAGCAAGGTGCCCGTGCAGGTGCCGCCGCTGACGGCGGGGCCGGCATAGCGGACCTGGGCCCTGTCGGTGACGATCAGGGTGGGGGTCGCCGGAAGGCCCCTCAGCATGGCAGCGAAGGCGGAGGGATTCTCGACCGCCGGATCGTCGAGACGAAGAATGCGAAGCGGCGGAATCATTCCCTGGATCTCGCCCAACGCGTCCTCGACCGTGGTGATGGCCGGGCGGGGGCAGGGGCAGTCGCTGTCCACGATCGGGATGACACGAGGACCGTCACCAGGACGGGCCTCGGCCCAGCGCAGCACGGCGGCGGGGAAATCCCCGGCGAAGGCGGTGGTGCCCGTCTCGCCGGGGTGAAATACCAAGTTTCGAGCGACGCCTGCCAGCCACCCAACACTACGCGGTCGATCACCAGAAATGCCACCAGTCGCTGAAGGTGGATGGCCACAGGGCATAGGCGAACAATAGGGTCGCCAGCACGACCTGGATGGCGATGATGAGGTTGATCCGTGGCAGGATCTGGCCGGGGCTGGCGAAAAGATAGTGCCCGAGCGACAGCCAACTCCCCGAAACGAAGCCATGGACCAGCGAATAGCTGTGGTCGGCCTTGCAGATTAGATGTAGTCGAGGGCGCGATGGGCCAGCAGGACCAGCGGCACCAGCAGAAGGGCGACCGCCGTGGGCTGAATGCGACCAGTATCCGGGAAGTCGTCCGGCGTACCGGCACGCCGTGGGGATCGGTCGGGCATCATTTCCCACGCGGCACGCTGCAACTGTTGGAGGATGCCCTGATCTTCGCTGGGCGGGAAGTCGGCCAGCTGCTGGCTGTGCTGGTCGAGGCCCATGGGGTGAAAGCCGGCCTTTCGGCTTTCATCGCCGGCTGGCGGCAAATCCTGGAGGAGAGTGCCTTCGAGGCCGGCTGCCCGGTGCTGGCGGTGTCCGTCGAGGCCTTCGTCGGCGAGGCCGGCTTTCCCGATGCCGAAGTACAGGCCCACCTGCTGGACATGACCCAGGTCATTTTCGATCAATGGCGCGGGACGCTGACCCGGGGTCTGGAGAAGGAGGGGATGGCACCGGCACGAGCCCGCCGCCTCGCCATGTTGATCGTCGCTTCGGTCGAGGGCACGGTGGCACTATGCCGTGCATCACGCAGCACCCGAGCCCTCGACGATGTCGGGGAGGAATTGGAGGCCTTGCTGGCAATCGCGGCCGCCGGGGCGGCTGATTGATGCATAGGGGGGCACAAGCCCTTTTGGTAGCGGTCCAACTCGTCGGGGTCATAGCCCCGATCCATCAGGACTATGTCGTTGAGGTCGAAGTCGAACCCGAGCACCCGCTCCAGCGGCCGGCGGAACAGGCGAGCCATCAGGGTTCGGTTGTGCGAGGCCCGCTTGGCCAGGGCAAACCAGCCTTGGCGGCGATGACGCACAACGCATAGGATTTCATGGCCGGTCTCCGCCTTGTTTCACAATCCGACAGGGAACGCCTTTCAGGTGCGGGATGCGCGGATCGGCTGTACGAAGACGGGATCGTCGATCTGCAAGGCGAGGAAGTCGACGGCCCGCTCGCCGGTGCACTTCCAGGCGGCGCCGATCTCCGGTCGGTCGGTCTGATCGAGATGAATGCGGAAGGCCGGCCATGCCGGTGATCAGATGGTTGAAGAAGCGCTGCTTCGTGCTCTCGAAGGCCGAGCGTGCGGCGGACTTCGCCTGGGCGTTCAGCGTGCCGCTCTCGCCGGTGATGTTCGCCGCTCGCATCGCGGCGTCGAGGTTGCGGTGGATGCAGCATACTCGGGAGAGCGGGAAGGGACGGACTGCGGCTCTCTCCATCCCCCGCCGGTCCATCCCGGCCCGGCCCACCTCTCCCTTTCGTGCCGCCTCGATGCCCGGCACTACCTGTCGAAGGCGGTGGGCGACAACAGGCATCGGGCGATTGGTACGCTACTGATCGTTAGCTTTTTGGCGTCGCCCCGTTCCTGATCGTCCGCCGCGCAACCGGGGCCATCGGCGGCAGGCCCGGGCTACTGGACGGTCAGGAGATTGGGCCGTGCTTATGGAGAGCGAGCGGGGGCGCTGCGCCATCATTGGGCATGCCGTGGCCATCGGGCGATCCACGCGAGGGCGAGGACGCTGCCGATACCAAGACCGATGGTCACGCCCAGTGCCCAGCCTGCGTCGAGCTTTTCCATGAGCACAGCGAAAGCGAAAGGTGCAGCCGAAGCGACAATCAATTTGACGGACATCATGACGCCCTGGCGAGAGCCGTAGCCGGCACTGCCGAACAGCGTGAGCGGCAGGGTGCCCGTGACGATGCTGTAGAGGCCGTTGCCCATGCCGAAGACCACCGAGAAGACGACCGCCCCGGCAAGCGAGGGCGCGGTAAAGAGCAGAAGGGCGATCGCCACCGGCAGCAGAACGGCCGAGATCATCGCGAGCCAGATCTGGGACAGGCCCCGGCCGAACATCATGTTGATGAAGCGGCTGAGCACCTGCGCCGGCCCGAACAGGGTTCCGACCAGCACGCTCGTCCCGCCAAGGCCGAGCGCCGCGAGAAGCGGCACCATATGGACGAGGATCGCGGCGGAGACGAAGCCCTGGAAGGCAAAGGCCGCCACCATCATCACGAAGGCCTTCCTCCGCAAGACGGCCGGAAGGTTGCCGTCGACCGCCTCGGGGCGTGCGCCGGTTCGGGCATCGGCCCCGCCGGCTGCGGTCGTCCGCGTCGGTCCGGCCAGCCAGGCGTGGATCGGCAGGCACACCACGAGGTGGAGCGCGGCGAAGACCAGATAGACCTCGCGCCAGGACAGGACGGAATGCAGCGCGGCGGTAATGGGCCAGAAGATCGTCGAGGCGAAGCCGCCGATCAGCGTCAGGTAGACGATGCTGCGCTGGGCCGTGCGCGGCTGGCGCTGGACGAGCAGGGGAAAGGCCGCACTGTATTGCACCAGGGTCGAGGCAATTTCCGCGACGATGAGGGCAAGGGTGAGCGTGATGCCGCCGGTCGAGAGGGCACCGGCGACCAGGGCCGTGGCCGCCAGCACGGACCCGGCCGTCATGACTCTGCCGGCGCCGTAGCGATCGATCGCCCGCCCTGCCTGGGGCGAGGCGAGCCCGCCAACCAGAAGGGCCACGGACAGGGCGCCGAAGAGCCATTCGGTGGGCCAACCGACATCCCGCGCCATAGATGGCGCGAGGATGCTGAAACCGTAGTAGAGCGTCCCGTAACCGATGACCTGACTGACCCCGAGCACGCCGATGGCGAGCCAGCCGCTCTTGTCGATGCGGCTGGCTCGCGCCTCCGTTCCCGATCCTGAAGGATCAGCCGCCCGTCCTGCGACCGTGTCGCTCATGCGGCGGTTCCGCAGCAGGGTTTCTTCGGCGTCAGTGCCGTGGGGGCGGCGACCGGGACGGCGATGGGGGCCGGGCAGCAGGAGGTTTCGGGAACCTCCGGGCCGGCGCTGCAAACGCCGGTTTCCGGCAGAACCAGATGGACCTCCCTGGCCGCTTCGGCGTCGCCGGCGACCTCGGCGACGATGGAGCGAACCTGTTCGTAGCCTGTCGCCATCAGGAAGGTCGGCGCCCGGCCGTAGGATTTGGCGCCGGCAATGTAGAAGCCGGCCTCCGGCTGGCGGAGTTCGGCGGCACCGTGCGGGGGAACCGTCCCGCAGGAATGAAGGTTCGGGTCGATCAGGGGCGCCAGGGCCGGCGGGGCCTCGACCATGGGATCGAGTTCCACCCGCAGCTCGCGCAGCAGGTCGAGGTTCGGCCGGGAACCCGTGGCGACGACGATCCTGCCGACCGTCAGCCGGACCTCGTCTTCACCCTGGCGGCCGACGACCAGCAGCCCGGCCCCCGCCGGCTCGATCCTGTCGGCGGCGAAGGGGACGAGCAGGTTCAGCCGGCCCTGCGCGATCGCCTCGTCGGCGGCAAGGCCAAGGGCGCCGCGCGCCGGCAGTTGATCGTTGAGGCCGCCGCCCCGGAGCCGCCGGATGCTGTCCCGGCGCAGTGCCCAGGAGACCTGGGTCGCAGGATCGGCGGCCCGGAGGCGCAGAAGATCGAGCACCACATTGATCGCGGAATGGCCGCTGCCGACCACCAGCACATGGCGGCCGGCGAAGGCTTCGCGCTCCCGCACCAGCACGTCCGGCAAGCCGTAGGTGATCAGGTCCCGGGCCTGCCGCTCGCCCGGAACCGGCAGGCCGTCGATTCCCATCGGGTTGGGCTGGCCGTAGGTGCCGCTCGTATCGATCACCGCCCGCGCGAGCGCCTGCCGTTCAGCACCGTCGGTATCGGTCCAGCGCAAGACGAAGGGGGCCGCGTCCCGGCCGCCGGACGTCATCTTGTCGAGGCCGGCACGGGAGACGCTGATAACCCGGGCATCGAGCTTGATATGAGGGGCGAGGTCCGGCAGTGCCGCCAGGGGCGCCAGGTAGCGCTGGACGATCTCCGCGCCGGTCGGCACTGAGTCCTCCGGCGGCATGGTCCATCCCGCGGCTTCCAGCAGACGGCGGGCTGCCGCGTCGACATTGTAGCGCCAGGGCGAAAAGACCCGGACATGACCCCAGGCGGTGACGGCATCGGCAACAGCGGGGCCGGCCTCGAAGACCAGGGGGACGAGGCCGCGCTCGACGAGATGAGCCGCCGCCGCGAGACCCACGGGCCCGGCACCGATCACCGCCACCGGCAGGTGGGTAAAGCTATTCGTTGTCATGTTCGAACTTTCCAGAAGGTTGGAAATTGCGAGCAAAAAAGAGAGGGGCTTCAGGCCGCCGAATTCCCCGGCTTTCCGGCACAGCCTTCATCGGCGCAGCATTCGTCCACCAGGAAACCGACGAGGGTGCGCATGGCAGGGTAATGGGCACGGCAGATCAGCACCGTCGATTGGCGCTCCTGGGTGACGAGCCCCGTCGCCACCAGGCGCTTCAGGTGATGCGACAGGGTGGACGCCGGAATCCCCATCCGTTCCTGGACACTGCCCACCGGCAGGCCGGCATGACCAGCGCGAACGAGGTGCCGGTATAGGTCGAGCCGGGTCGCATTGCCGAGGGCTTCAAGCTGATGGGCTGCTATTTCGAGTTTCATGGAAATAAAATGAATGCGACCGCGCCCCTCGGTCAAGGGGGAATTTCGAAGGTCATCGAAATTTGTGAACGTCATCCAATGGTCACTATCCAGAGGAATGCGCTGATGACAGCTTTCCTGTACCGGGCAGAACCGGCCAAGATTGCAAGGGGCAAGACCGCGCATGTCCGACCGCCGAGACCATTGGGAACACGTCTATTCCGCCAAGGCCGAGACCGACGTGAGTTGGTTCCAGGACGTGCCGACGCCTTCCCTTGACCTGTTGGCAATTGTGGGTGTGGCGAAAGGGGATCCCATCATTGACATTGGCGGCGGGGCATCGCGACTGGTGGACGGTCTCCTTGCCGCTGGCTTCTTCGATGTTTCGGTGCTCGACCTGTCGGCTCGAGCGCTGGCGGTCGCGCGAGACCGGCTTGGCGAAGCAGGTGGCGATGTGAACTGGATCACCGCGGATGTCATCGGCTGGGAACCTCGGACGGCCTATGCCGTCTGGCACGACCGCGCCGCCTTCCACTTTCTGACCGCCGAGAGGGAGCAGCAGGCCTATGTTGGCGTAATGAAACAAGCCCTGAAGATCGGCGGCCATGCCATCATCGGCACTTTTGCGCCGGATGGGCCGGAAAAATGCAGCGGCCTGCCCGTCGCCCGCCACGATGCGGAAAGCCTGTCCAGAACCTTCGGGGCAGGTTTCGTCCTGATCGACAGCCGCACTCACGATCACGTCACCCCTTGGGGCAGCACGCAGCGGTTTCAGTTCTCCACCTTTCGGCGGGATGCGCTATGACGCACGTCCCGCCTCATACCAGCCCTTGCTGCGGTTCACCAGGAAGACGACGGTGAGCATGACCGGCACTTCGATCAGCACGCCGACCACGGTCGCGAGCGCTGCCCCCGACTGGAAGCCGAACAGGCTGATCGCGGCGGCCACCGCCAGTTCGAAGAAGTTGGAGGCGCCGATCAGGGCCGAGGGGCCGGCGACACAATGCGCCTCGCCTGCAACCCGGTTCAACAGATAGGCGAGGCCGGCGTTGAAATAGACCTGGATCAGGATCGGCACGGCCAGCAGGGCGATGACGAGGGGCTGGGCCAGGATCTGCTCGCCCTGGAAGCCGAACAGCAGGACGAGGGTGGCCAGCAACGCGATCAGGGACAGCGGCTGCACGGTCTTGAGGAAACCATCGAGGGCGGCAGGGCTCCGTGCCAGCAGCGCCCGGCGCAGGATCTGCGACACGATCACGGGAACGACGATATAGAGGGCGACCGAGAGCACTAGCGTGTCCCAGGGCACGGTGATTGCCGACAGCCCGAGCAGGAAGGCGACGATGGGGGCGAAGGCGACGATCATGATCGCATCGTTCAGCGCCACCTGGGACAGGGTGAAGACCGGCTCGCCCTTGGTCAGGTTGGACCAGACGAAGACCATGGCGGTGCAGGGCGCCGCGGCCAGGATGATGAGACCGGCAACGTAACTGTCGATCTGGTCGGCCGGCAGCAGGCCGCGGAACAGATAGCCGATGAAGAGCCAGCCGAGCAGGGCCATTGAAAAGGGCTTCACCGCCCAGTTGACGAAGAGGGTGACGCCGATGCCGCGCCAGTGCTTCGTCACCTGGCCGAGGGCGGCGAAATCGATCTTCACCAGCATGGGCACGATCATCAGCCAGATCAGCACCGCGACCGGCAGGTTGACGCGGGCGACCTCGGCCGTGCCGATGGCCTGGAACAGGCCGGGCAGCAGATGGCCGAAGGCCACGCCGGCGATGATGCAGAGGGCGACCCAGAGGCTCAGCCAACGCTCGAACAGGGACATGGAAGCACCTTCAGGCAGGGATGCGGTTGCCCGCGGCGTCGAGGACAATCTCGCCGTCCTCCTTGCGGAACGCGCCGGGGCCGGGCGGGGGCAGCAGATCGAGCACGGTCTCCGACGGCCGGCACAGGCGGACGCCCCTGGGGGTGACCACGACCGGCCGGTTGAGCAGGATCGGATGGGCCGCGATCGCATCGAGCAGGTCGTCGTCCGACAGCGCCGGGTCGTCGAGGCCGAGCGTGTCGAACGGCGTGTCCTTCCGGCGCAGCAGGGTACGCAGCGGGCTTCCCATGCGCTCGGCAAGGGAGAGGATCATGGCCCGGCCGGGCGGCGTCTTCAGATATTCGATCACATGCGGTTCGATCCCGCAGTGGCGGATGAGCGCCAGTACGTTGCGCGAGGTGCCGCAGGCCGGGTTGTGATAGATGACGACGTCCATGATCCCTCCGCCCGGTCAGGCGACATGGTGCCGCGCGGCGGTCGAACCCTCGCCCCGGCCGATTTCGCGCAACCTGGCGCCGAGGGCGATGCGGTCGAGGCTGGCGATCGGCAGGGCGGCGAAGGCGGTGATCCGGTTGCGCATGTGGCGGAACGCGGTGACGAAGGCGGCTTCCTTCTGGATGTCCGTGCCGTCGGCCGCCACCGGGTCATCGATCCCCCAATGGGCAGTCATCGGCTGCCCCGGCCAGACCGGGCAGGTTTCCCCGGCGGCGTTGTCGCAGACCGTGAAGACGAAATCCATCACCGGCGCCCCTTCGGCGGCAAACTCGGCCCAATCCTTGGAGCGCAGGCCCTCGGTCGGATAGTCGTAGGAGGCCAGCACCTTGAGGGTCATCGGGTTGACCGTGCCGCGCGGCGCGCTGCCGGCCGAGAAGGCGCGGAAACGGCCCTTCGCATCCCGGTTGAGGATGGCTTCGGCCATGATGGAGCGGGCCGAATTGCCCGTGCAGAGGAACAGCACGTTGTAGATGCGATCGGACATGGAAGGCTCTCCTTGGGCGGGGGCTAGACGAGGCCGGTGGTCCTGGTTTCGCCGTAGGCCGGACGGCAGGCTTCCGGACGCCCGGCGCAACAGGCATCGATCAGATAGGAGCCGAGCCCGCGGACATCTTCGAGCCGTGCCCGATAGATCACGGAGCGGCTTTGCTTCTCGGCATCCACCAGTCCGGCACGGGCCAGGATGGCGAGATGGACCGACATCGTATTGCCGCGGACGCAAAGCGCCCGGGCGAGGTCCCCGACAGCCATCCCGTCGGGTTCCTGCGCAACGAGCAGCCTCAGAGCCTCGATCCGCGTGGGCTGGGCAAGAGCGGCGAAGGCGGTGATGATCTGTTTCTTATCCATATGTCGAGAATAATGGAATTATTAGATTTGTCCAGGGGGAGATGAAGTGCCTGGGGTTGGCCAGGGGCTGCCACAGACCAGCACCCCAGCCTTCCCGGTGATGGATAAGGGTGTTTGACCCATTCGTCGGGAAATATAGAAATTTCATCAATTGGAAGCAAAAATGAAACTCTTGTGACAGATTCGGACCATACGGTCTTCCGCGTTCAGGGACGAAGGGGGGTGACGTCATCCGGCGGCCGCTGAACCTCTATCCATCAATTGAGGTACAGACCGAGATGACCATCAGGAATACTCTTGCGATCGTGGGGGCCACGGCCGTCCTGGCTTGCGCCTTTGCCGGGCAGGCCGCTGCCCGGGACCAGATCCGTATCGTCGGCTCTTCCACCGTCTTCCCCTTCACCACCGCGGTTGCCGAAGCCTTCGGCAAGGCCGGCGCCTTTAAGACCCCGGTGGTGGAATCGACCGGCACGGGCGGGGGCCTGAAGCTGTTCTGCGCCGGTGTCGGCGAGGATCAACCGGACATCACGAATGCCTCGCGCCGGATCAAGGCGTCGGAGTTCGAGACCTGCGGCAAGAACGGCGTCACCGCGATTACGGAAATCAAGATCGGCTTCGATGGTCTCGTCGTTGCCAATTCCAAGGCGTCGCCGGTGCAGCCTTTCACCAAGGCCCAGCTCTGGAAGGCCTTGGCCGCCGAGGTCGTCGTGGATGGCAAGGTCGTGGTCAATCCCTACAAGACCTGGAACGAGATCGACCCGAGCCTGCCGGCCAAGAAGATCGAACTGATCGGCCCGCCGCCCACCTCCGGCACTCGCGATTCCTTCAACGAACTCATCCTCGAAAAAGGCTGCGAGGCGGCGGGCGCGCTCGATGCGATGGTCGCCGCCGGCATCGACAAGAAGGATGCCGCGGCGAAGTGCATGAAGATCCGCGAGGATGGCGCCTATGTCGAAGCCGGCGAGAACGACAATCTGATCGTGCAGAAGCTGGTTTCCAATCCCGATGCCTTCGGCGCCTTCGGGTACAGCTTCCTCGAGGAAAACCTCGACAAGATCCAGGGTTCGCCGATCGACGGTACGAGTCCGGAATACGACGACATCTCCGCGGGCAAATATGCCGTGGCGCGCTCGATGTTCGTCTACGTCAAGAATCAGCACGTCGGCTTGGTGCCCGGGCTGAAGGAGTTCGTCGCCGAGTACACTTCCAGCAAGGCGATGGGCGAGGGCGGGTATCTCCAGGGCAAGGGCCTCGTGGTGCTGCCCAAGGACGAACTCGAACAGGTCCGGGCCCATGCCTTGGCATTCGCCCCGCTGAGCGGCGCCGACCTCAAGTAAGGATCTGGGGCGGCGTCCGTGCGAGCGGGCGCCGCTCTCGTCTTTGTCCGAGTTGCTGAATATTCGAGTCCGGCCGTGGTCCGGGCGGCGTGGAGGTTGTCATGCGCGTAGGCATCAATGGTCTTGGCCGGATGGGGCGCCTGGCCCTGAGGGCGGCACTTGGCGGGGCCGACCGGTCCGCGGATGATCCCCGCAGCGGCAACCGGCTGGAAATCGTCCACCTCAACGAGATCAAGGGTGATGCCGCCGTCATTGCCCATCTGTTGGAATTCGACAGTGTCCAGGGCCGCTGGCGTACGGACCTCCGGGCTGATGGCGACAGGATCGAGGCGGCCGGCCGAGCCATGACCGTGAGCGCCCACGCCGCACCGGAGGATATTCCCTGGGGCGATCGCGGGGTCGATGTCGTCCTCGAATGCAGCGGCAGGTTTCTGACGCCGGAAAAACTTCAGGGGCATTTCGACCGGGGGGCCAAGCGCGTGATTGTCTCCGCGCCGGTCAAGGTCGAGGGGGTGCTGAACATCGTCGTCGGGGTGAACGATCATCTTTACGATCCCGCCCGCCACCCGATCGTGACCGCGGCTTCCTGCACCACCAATTGCCTGGCTCCGGTGGTCAAGGTCGTCCATGAGGCGATCGGCATCCGTCACGGCCAGATCACGACGATCCACAATCCGACCAACACGAATGTCGTCGTCGACGCGCCCCACAAGGACCTGCGCCGGGCCAGAAGCGCCATGACCAGCCTTCAGCCGACGACGACCGGCAGCGCCACGGCGATCGGCCTGATCTACCCCGAACTGAAGGGCCGGTTGAACGGCCATGCGGTGCGTGCGCCGGTGCTGAACGCCAGCCTGACCGACTGCGTCTTCGAAATGCGCCGGGAAACCACGGCCGATGAAGTGAACGCGCTATTCGCCGAAGCCGCCACCGGCCCGCTCGCCGGCATCCTCGGCTACGAGCCGCGTCCCCTGGTTTCGGCCGATTTCGCCAGGGATACGCGGAGTTCCATCGTCGATGGCCTGTCGACCCTGGTGACCGACGGCACCATGCTGAAGGTCTACGCCTGGTACGACAACGAATTGGGCTATGCCTGCCGGATGGTCGATCTCGCCACAATTCTGGCGCAGCGGGGGATATAGGCATGTCCGGTGTGCGGAACTACGCGATCGTCACCGCCGCCTATTGGGGCTTCACACTGACGGACGGTGCGCTCCGGATGCTGGTGCTGCTGCATTTCTACCGGCTCGGTTATTCGCCTTTCACCCTGGCGCTGCTGTTCCTTCTCTATGAAGCGGCCGGGATCGGCGCGAACCTGATCGGCGGCTGGCTGGCGACGCGCTTCGGCATCGCGCGCATGCTGGCGGTCGGGCTTGCCACGCAGATTGCCGGCTTCCTGCTGCTTTCGGCCGTCTCGCCGGCATGGAGCGCGTTGCATTCGGTCGTCTGGGTGGTCGGCTGCCAGGGTCTTTGCGGCGTTGCCAAGGATCTGACCAAGACCGCCTCGAAATCGGCGATCAAGCTGACGGCGGGGGATGGCAGCGCCTCGCGCCTGTTCCGCTGGGTCGCCTGGTTCACCGGCAGCAAGAATGCGATGAAGGGGGCGGGGTTCTTCCTGGGCGGGGTGCTGCTCGAAATCTTCGGTTTCCAGGCCTCGCTCTGGGGCATGGCCGGGGTGCTCGGCTTCGTGCTCGTCGCGGCGCTTCTGTCCCTGCCGCCGATGCTGGGACGGGCCAAGGCGTCGAGTTCTGCCCGGGAATTCTTTTCCAAATCGGCCGGGGTCAATCTTCTGGCCCTGGCCCGGGTCGGCATGTTCGGTGCGCGGGACGTCTGGTTCGTGGTCGGCGTTCCCGTCTTTCTCTATGCCGCCGGCTGGACCTTCACCGGTGTCGGCACCTTCCTCGCGCTCTGGACGATCGGCTATGGCCTGATCCAGGCGGCCGCGCCCTCGCTCGTGCGGCGCAGCCGCGATGGCCTTTCGCGCGAGGTGCCGGCGGCGCGCTGGTGGTCGCTGGCGCTGGCCCTGATCCCGGCCGCCCTGATCTTCGCCATCGACCGGCTGCCCGCCCTGCTGCCCCAGGCACCCGGCCCGGACATCGTCCTGGTCGCGGGGCTTGCCGTTTTCGGTTTCGTGTTCGCGGTGAATTCCTCGGTTCACTCCTACCTGATCCTGGCCTATGCCGGGTCCGAGAAACTGGCCGAGGATGTCGGCTTCTACTATGCCGCCAATGCCGCTGGGCGCTTCATTGGTGTGGCTCTTTCCGGTACCCTCTACCAATGGGGTGGTCTCGATGCCGGCCTTGCCGGTTCCGCCGCCATGGTCGCCCTGTGCTGGATCGCCACCTTGTTTCTGCCGTCACGTGCCAATGAATCGGAACATGCCCAGTCCTGACGCCACCGCCGCTGTCCTGCCCGCCGTATCGAATATCGAAGAGGAACGGGCAATCGAAGCATTGTCCGCCCTTGCCCAGGCGACCCGCATGCATGTCTTCAGGATGCTCGTCGCTCGCCACCCCGAAGGCATGCTGGCTGGAGATATTGCGACGGCGCTGGCTGTCCCGCACAACACGATGTCGGCGCATCTGGCGATCCTGACGCGTGCCGGCCTGGCAAAAGTCCAGCGACAGGGACGGACCATGCTCTATCGCGCCGACATCGACGGGTTTCGCGGCCTGATCGACTTCATGACCAGGGAATGCTGCGGCGGCCGTCCGGACATTTGCGCCCCGCTGTTCGGCGAGACGGTGGCCGATTGCTGCGGCAAGGCTTGAGTATCGGGCCATATCCGAATCCTGCGGTCGTCATGGAAAAATCCGCTTGAGGATTTGACCGGAGATCACGGAGCGAAGGGATCGGCTTGGCGGTGGATCCGCTGGGCACGGCCGATCCGGGGTTCCGGCCGGATGCCGCGGATACAATCGGCGAAGCTCGGGATGAAGCCCGGATCCGCGACGGCATGCTGCTCGCCGATCAGGCGGATCTGCACGCTGTAGCGGCGTGCCTCGCACTATCAGAAGGGATACCTCCGCCGCCAAGGCCGACGCCCGAGCGCGCTCTTCAAAAGGGTGGACAAAATGCGATATTGCCGTCGACTATCACCAAATGACTGAAAAATCTGTAGTCTGATATAAAATACGAAAGGGGCGCGTCCAATGGTGGGCACGGCTGATACCGACGCGAGCCTCCCGGACTCCGAGATTCTCCTCAAGGTCATGCCGCCGCGCGTTCCCCGCCATCTGCTGCCCCGTTCGCGCCTGTCTCTCAACAGCGGCCTGCTGTCCGAACGGGCCATCATTCTTGTGCAGGCACCGCCCGGCTTCGGCAAGACCTCGCTGCTCGCGCAGTGGCGGCGGGAAGCGCTGGCCCGCGGCGCTGCGGTGGCCTGGCTCTCCGCGGACGACAATGGCGATCCCGTCCGTTTCCTGCAAAGCTTGGTCCTTTCCGTGCGGATCGGCTGCGGGCGCCCGGGGTTCGGCCGTACCCTGCCGGCCGGTTCCCCCCCGGGCGCCGGCGCCCTCGACGGGGTGACGAGTTGGCTGGCGGAGGTTGCCGTCACCCCGCTGGACCTCGTGGTCATCATCGACGAGGCCGACCGCCTCTCGACCGCGGGGCGGGCGGTCCTCGGCTATCTGCTTCACAATGCGCCGCAGAACCTCGGCCTGATCGTTGCCGGCCGGGCCGGTCTCGATACGGAGGTCGCGGACCTGATCGAATATGGCGAGTGCCTGCCGGTCGGTCAGGACATGCTGCGCTTTCGCCTGGAGGAGACGATCGCGCTGGTGCGAGGCCGCCTCGGCAGCGGGGTCGATGTCGATGCCTGTGCCCGCCTGCACGAACGGGCGGATGGCTGGCCGCTCGGGCTGCAGATTATCCTGGCCGACCTCGAGCGAAGCGACGATCCCCATACCGCGCTGAAGGGCCTGACCATCGGTTCCGCCACGCTCGACCAGCATCTGGTCGACCGGCTGTTGAGCCGGCTGTCCGCCGAGGACGAGGCTTTCCTGGTCCGGATCTCGGTCGTCGACCATCTCCATCCGGATCTGTGCCGAACGCTCGCCGACCGTGACGACGCCCCCGAGCGGCTGGCCCGGCTCGTCCGCGATACGCCGGTCTTCCTGACTGCCGACGACAGCGAATGGTGCCGTCTGCACATGCTCGTCCGCAGCGCCTTGCGCGAGCGTTTCGCAGCGCTGCCGGCCGCGGAACGCGCCCGCTTGCACGGCCGGGCCAGCCTCTGGCTTGCCGCCCGCGGCATGGTGGAGGATGCCGCCCGCCACGCCGAGGCGGCTGGCGATCACGATCTGTCCTATGATTTGGTGGAGCGCAGCCTCTACGACACGCTGATGAAGGCGGGTCCGGAAGCGGTCCTGGAGTGGAGCCGGCTTCTGCCCGTCGAGGAACTGGACCGCCGGCCGCGCCTGCGCCTTGCCGTCGCCTGGGCGCTGGCGCTGGGCGACCGGCACCAGGAGGCCAACGAATGGGTCGGCCGCATCCTCGGCCAGCCGGGCGTGGACGAGAGCCTGCGCTACGAATGCGACCTGATCACCAGCGGCGCCGCTTATTACGCCGACGACCCGGAAGCCTGCATCGCCGTCTTCCAGCCCTGGATCGAGCGAAAGCCCGTGCTTCCGCCCCGGCTCGCGACCAATCACGTCAACCGGCTGGCCATGATCACCCTGTTCCGGGACGGTCCGGGCGCGGCCCGCGACGTCTATCAGACCCTGCCGGTCGAAGACCGCAAGGGGGCACCGTCCACGGCCCTCCTGTGGAGCCGGCTGATCACCGGGCTCACCTATGTCTGGGAAGGCCAGGTCCGTCTCGGGGAAGGGGACCTGCGGGTCGCCCTGGCGGAGGCGGAGGCCGATCTCGGCCGGCGCAACCCCCTGGTCTGCATGCTCGCCGCCCTGCTGGCCGTGGCGGTCTATGAGGCGGATCAGATCGACGAGGCGGCGGCCCTGCTGGCCAACCGCCTGGATATTCTGGAAGGGGCGGGCGCGCCGGAGCCCATGCTGCTGGCCTTCCGCACCGCCGCCCGCATCGCCTGCGCCCAGGGGGCCGACTATCGGGGCCTGGAAATTCTGGACGCCCTGCACCGCGTCGCCGTCAAGCGCCACCTGCCGCGTCTCGGCATCTTCAGCCTTGGCGAACAGGTGCGCATCCACGCCGGCCGGTTCCGCAGCGAGACCTGCCGCAGCCTGGTTGAACGGATCGACGAGATCCTGGCGCGCGACGACCTGTCGAAGGGCGACGTCTGGCATCGCTCCGCCATCATGCAGCGCCATCTGGCCCGTGCCTATGCCGCGATCGCGGCGCAGAAATGGAAGGAGGCGCTGGCCTGCCTGGAACAGGCTGTGCCCCCGGCCGAACGGGCAAGGCACGGCCGGCTGCGCATCGAGATCATGGCCCTGCGTGCCTATGCCCTCGACCGCCTGGGCGAGCGCGCCGGCCCGCTGCTCGATGAGGCGCTGAACCTCGCCGCGACCTATGGGCTGAAGCGCACCATCGTCGATGCCCATCCGGGACTGGCCGATTGGGCCCGCCGGTTGACAGAGGAGGCCGCCAAGGCCCATCTCTCCAACCCGGCGATGACGATCGCCCCCACGCTCCGCCCTCCCGCGCCCCGCGCCCAGGGCGGCCCCAAGGTGGTTGCCAGCATGGTCCTGACCCCGAAAGAGCGGGAAGTGCTGGAACTCCTCGCCCGCGCCTTGTCCAACAAGGAAATCGCCCAGGCGATGGAGATCGGCGAGGAAACCGTCAAATGGCACTTGAAGAACCTGTTCGGCAAGCTCGACGCCGGCACGCGCAAGCAGCTTCTGCACCGCGCCCGGATCCTGGGCCTGCTTGAAGGCGCCGACTGACCGTTTCGCGCCGCATCTCCGACAAAGTCGCGATACCCCTCGGGACGAGGGGGGCGGGGGGGAATGAAACCGGCCACTCTCGCCGCCATAAAAGAGGGCCGAGCCCCATGAGCGGGCGGCCTCCATGGCGAGGAGTTCCAGAGATGGACGACATCCTGTTTGAAAGGGCGCATTCGGCGGCGTGTCCGAAAGCCCTCTGTCGGTACGGCGCGCGCAGCGGGCCGGACGCCGCCCGGTCCTGAACGCGCCGGGGCGGGGAAATCCCCGTAAACGCCCCGGCCTTCACGCCATCGATCCATGAATAGGCCCCCGGCGACGGGGGCGATTGCCGACCGGCCCTCGCTGACTCTGCGAAGGCCGTAACGCCGAAGCTGTCCCCAGATCCGGGAGAAGGGCATCCATATGAAATCCCAAGGACAACAGAAGTCGTGGCGGCGCGCCCTGTGCTATGCCGCTGCCGTAACCACCCTGGTCGCCGGCGATGGCCGGGCCGCCGAAATCGACACGGGCACGCCCGACCTCGAACTGCGTTGGGACAATACGGTCCGTTACAATATCGGCATGCGCGTCGACAGCCGTAACGCCGAACTGGGCAATTCCCCGCTCTACGACGAAGGCACGTTCAGCTTCGACCGGGGCGACATCGTCACCAATCGGGTCGATCTGCTGTCCGAACTCGACCTCGTCTATCAAGGCCGTTTCGGCGCCCGCGTCAGCGCCGCCTTCTGGTACGACAATGCTTATGAGGAGGGGCCGAAGACCAATCCGAACGCACCCTTCACCAGCATTCCCAGCTACCGCGGCGGTTCCTACAGCAATTACACCGAGCGCTATTACCTCGGCCCTTCGGGGGAAATCCTCGACGCCTTCGCCTTCGCCAATTTCGATGTCGATGACATCCCGGTTCGGGTGAAGGTCGGCCGCCACACCGTGTTCTGGGGTGAATCGCTCTATCTCGGGGGCGCGCTGCACAGCGTTTCCTACGGCCAGGCGCCCATCGATCTTCAGAAGGGTTTCGCCACCCCGGGCGCCGAGATCAAGGAATTGTTCCGCCCCCTGAACCAGGTCTCGTTCCAGGCCCAGGTGACGGACGACCTGTCGCTGGCGGCCCAGGTCTTCCTGGAATGGGAAGCCTATCGCTACCCCGAGGGCGGGACCTATCTCGGCCCCGTCGATTTCGCCTTCAACGGGCCGGACCGCCAGTACATCAGCGCCGCCCTCGGTTTCGCGACCCATGCGAGCCCGGTCGAGCCGAACCAGATCGGCGAATTCGGCCTGGCCGCGCGCTGGAGCCCGGACATTCTCGACGGCACGCTCGGCTTCTACTACCGGCGCTTCGCCGACAAGCTGCCCCAGGCGCTGCTGACCCGCGTGGCCCCGGCCAGCGGCAGCGAATATGCCCTGATCTATCCTGACGACATCGACCTCTTCGGGATCAGCTTCACCACCAATATCGGCGGCGTCAGCCTGGGGACGGAATTCTCCTATCGCCACAATACGCCGTTGAACGCCCAGATCCTCGGGATCTCGCCGATCGGCCGCCCTGCCGACGGTTCGACCCCCGGGCCCCGGGGCGACACCCAGCATGCGCTGATCAACCTGCTCGGCGTGCTGCCCGGCAATGCGGTGTTCGATGCCGCGACCTGGGGCACCGAATTCACCTGGGCCCATTACTCCGACGTGACCAGCGGCGAGAACCTGTTCAACGCCGTGGGTTACGCGCCCTGCGTGGGCAAGAACAAGTGGGACGGCTGCGCCACCCGGAATTTTGTCGGCTGGAGCGCCAGCTTCAACCCGGTCTGGTTCCAGGTCGTGCCCGGCATCGATCTGTCGGCGCCGATGGCGGTCTCGCTCGGCCTGCGCGGCAATTCGCCGACCGTCTTCGGCGGCAACGAGGGCAACGGGAACTACACCGTCGGCCTCTCCGCCGACGTCCAGCAGAAGTACCGGGTCGACCTGAAGTGGGTCGATTACTTCGGCCATACCGAGACCACCGGCAATGCCGTCTCCTCGCTCAACGGCTTCACGACCGCGCTCAAGGACCGTGGTTTCGTCAGCCTCACCCTCAAGACCACTTTCTGAGGCCAAACCATGCGCAAGGCACTGATCCTGACCTCGGCCCTGGTGGCGATCTTCGCCGCCGGTGCCGCCCAAGCCGGCGTCACCCCCGAAGAGGCGAAGCGGCTGGGCACCACCCTGACCCCCGTCGGCGCCGAAATGGCCGGCAACGCCGCCGCCACCATCCCGGCCTATGCCGGCGGCCTCACCACGCCGCCCGCCGGTTTCGCGGCCGGCAGCGGCATCCGCCCCGATCCCTTCGCGGGCGAGAAGCCCCGCCTCGTGATCGACGCCGGCTCGATGGCCGGCGAGGCCGCCCGCCTGACGGAAGGCGCCAAGGCGCTGCTGACGCGCTATGCGAGCTTCCGGCTGGACGTCTACCCGACCCACCGGACCGTCACCTTCCCCGCCTTCGTCCTCGAAAACACGAAGCAGCAGGCGACCACGGCGACCATCAGCGCCGACGGCAACTCCATTTCCGGCGTCCATGCCGCCTTCCCGTTCCCGATGCCGAAGAGCGGCTACGAGGCGATGTGGAACCACCTGCTGCGCTTCAACGGCCTGGCCTATGAATCGAAGTACCGCAACTTCATCGTCGATGCGAGCGGCCACGTCACCCTGTCGACCGAGGGCCAGAGCACCCAGGAATATCCCTTCTGGGACGTCTCCAAGCCGGACGCCGACACCTATTGGCGGATGCGGCTGTCCTACACCGGCCCGGCGCGGCGTGCGGGCGAGGCGCTGATGATCATCGACCCGCTGGACGTCGGCACCAAGGATCGCCGGTCCTGGGCCTATCTGCCCGGCCAGCGCCGGGTCAAGGTCGCGCCCGATTTCTCCTTCGACACGCCCAATCCGGGCACGGCCGGGGTCAATACCTTCGACGATGTCTTCCTGTTCAACGGCTCGATGGACCGCTTCGACTTTCAACTGGTCGGCAAGCGCGAGATCTACGTTCCCTATAATTGCTACAACGCGCTTTACGAAGCGAAACAGGCGGACCTGCTGGCCGCCAACCACCTCAACCCCGATCTGATCCGCTGGGAATTGCACCGTGTCTGGGTGGTCGAAGCCAAGCTGAAGGAAGGCAAGCGTCACATCTACAGCCGCCGGGTCTTCTATCTCGACGAGGATTCCTGGGCGGCGCTGGCCTCGGACGAATATGACGCAAGGGGCGATCTGGCCGTCGCCGGCTTCGCCTATATGACGCCGAGCTACGATGTGCCGGCGCCCTATAGCGACATGTTCAGCCACTACAACCTGGCCCAGCGCACCTATGCCCTGACCGGCTTTGTCGCCGAAACCGGCGGCATGCGCCAGACCAGGCCCCGGTCCGACCGCGAATGGTCGGCCGATGCCCTGGCCGGGTCCGGCATCCGCTGATCCTGCGGCAGCCGGGCGTCGGCGGGTTTTCCCGCCACGCCTGGCATCCCTTCCCACCTCCAAGAAGGAATGGCCATGTTCCGCTCCATGCTGCTGTCCGCCGCTGCGGCCTTGGCGTTGCTGACCGCGACCGGGGCCGCCGCCGAAGGTTTCCGGGACTTGCTCGACACCCCGGCAGAGGCCAGCCCGCTTGCCGCGCGCACCCTGTTCAACGGTCTTGCCGTGGCCGGCGGCCGGGTCGTCGCCGTGGGGCAGCGCGGGCATATCATGCTGTCCGACAACCGGGGCACCACCTGGCGCCAGGCTCAGGTGCCGGTCAGCACCGATCTGGTCGCCGTGCATTTCCCGACGCCGCGGCAGGGCTGGGCGGTCGGCCATGACGGCGTGGTGCTCCATTCGGCGGATGGCGGCGAGACCTGGATGCGCCAGCTGGACGGCCGCACCCTGGGCAAGACGGTGACCGCCGCCTATAGCGCGATGGCGGCCGCTGGCGAGCTTGGCGATGCCGATCAGGCGGCGGCGATCCTGGCCGATGCCGAACGCTTCGCCGCGCAGGGTGTCGATACGCCCATCCTCGATGTCTGGTTCGCGGACGAGAAGCATGGCTTCGTCGTCGGCGCCTTCAACCTGATCCTCAAGACCGAGGACGGCGGACAGACTTGGCGTCCCTGGTTCCACCGCACCGACAATCCGCGCGGCCTGCATTTCTATGCCGTCCGTCCGGCCGGCGGCGCCCTCTTCATTGCGGGCGAGCAGGGCCTGCTCCTCAGGTGGAACCCGGAGACCCTGCGCTTTGCCGCGGTGGAACTGCCCTACAACGGCACCCTGTTCGGCATCGCCGGCGCCGGCGATGCCGCCGTCGTCTTCGGCCTGCGCGGCAATGCCTTTCGCAGCGCCGATGGCGGCGTCACCTGGGACAAGGTCGAGACCGGGGTGCAGGTCGGCCTGACCGGCGCCGCCGGCGCGGACGGCCGCCTGCTGATGGTGAGCCAGGCCGGTCACCTGCTGGTCAGTGCCGACGGCGGGCAGCATTTCCAGCCGGCGCCCGTCGGCGGGCCGCTGCCGGCCGCCGCCGTTGCCGATGCCGGGAATGGCGTCGTCGTCATCGCCGGACCCCGGGGCCTGCGGGCGCTGGACCTGAGTCGGGCCCCATAAGAACAACGATTTCAGGAGGAACCGGCCATGGCCGCCGTCACCGATCTGCTCGACCGTATGCCGGTGGTGAGCAACCTTGCCGGTTTCAACCGCAACTCGGGCAGCCGTCTCGAGCGCTTCATCTTCAACAACCGGCTGCTTTTCGTCGCCTTCTGCATGGTGCTGACGGTCGGGCTCGGCTATGGCGCCGCGACCAGGCTGGCGCTGAACGCCAGCTTCGAAAAGATGATCCCGGAGGGCCACCCCTACATTCAGCATTACCTGGAAAGCAAGGCCGACCTGCGCGGCCTCGGGAATGTGCTGCGGGTGGTGGTCGAGACCACGGACGGCGATATTTACGATCCCGCCTATCTGGATGTCCTGAAGAAGATCAGCGACGAACTGGCGCTGACGCAGGGCGTCGACCGCGCCTGGGTGAAATCCCTGTGGACCCCGGCGGTCCGCTGGACCGAGGTCACCGAGGAAGGCTTCCGCGGCGGCCCCGTCATGCCCGACAATTACGACGGCTCAGGCCCGGGGACCGAGGCGCTGCGCGCCAACATCACCCGCGCGGGCATCGTCGGCAGCCTGGTCGGGACCGATTTCCGGTCGAGCATGATCGTCGTGCCGCTGCTCGACAGGGACCCCGCCACGGGCAATCCGCTCGATTACCGGCAGCTGGCGCGGACCATCGATGGCGCGGTCGTCGCCGCGCATGAATCTGCGCGCATCCGCATCCATATCATCGGTTTCGCCAAGCTGATCGGCGACCTGATCGACGGGCTGGCGCTGGTGATGGCCTATTTCGCCGTCGCCGCCGCGATCGCCGCCGCCGTGATCTATCTCTATACCCGCTGCCTGCGCAGCACCGCGCTGGTGGTGGCCTGTTCGCTGGTCGCCGTGGTCTGGCAGCTCGGCCTTGTCGCCTATCTCGGCTTCGAACTCGACCCGTTCTCGATCCTGGTGCCGTTCCTGATCTTCGCCATCGGCGTCTCCCATGGTGCCCAGAAGATGAACGGCATCATGCAGGACATCGGCCGCGGCACCCACCGCCTGGTCGCCTCGCGCTATACCTTCCGCCGGCTCTTCCTGGCGGGGATGACCGCCCTCCTGGCCGATGCGGTCGGCTTCGCGGTGCTGATGGTGATCGACATTCCCGTGATCCAGGACCTGGCCCTGACCGCCAGCCTCGGTGTCGGCGTGCTGATCGTCACCAACCTGCTGCTGCTGCCCGTGCTGCTTTCCTATCTCGGTGTCAGCGGGGCGGCGGCGGCCCGCAGCTTGCGGACCCTGGATGCCGAAGGCCGCGGCCGGGGGCTGGCCGCCCTGTGGAACGGGCTCGACCGCTTCACCGAAGCCCGCTGGGCCTGGGGCGCCATCGCGGTCACGGCCGTGGTCGCGGCGGCGGGCCTCGTGGTCAGTGCCGACCTGAAGATCGGCGACCTCGATTCAGGGGCGCCGGAATTGCGGCCCGAGTCCCGCTACAACCTCGACAATGCCTACATCACCGGCCATTACGCCCTGTCCAGCGACCAGTTCGCCGTGATCGTCAGGACCGCCGACGAGGGCTGCCTCAAGTACAGGACACTGGTCGAAGCCGACCGGCTGGCCTGGGAGTTGCAGCAGGTGCCGGGGGTGCAGGCGACGGTCTTCCTCGGCAACGCGGTGCGCCAGATCACTTCGGGGTCCTACGAGGGCAGCCCGAAATGGCTGACGATCTCGCGCAACCAGGATGTGCTGAACTATGCGGCGCAGCAGGCGTCGGTCAATAATCCCGACCTGTTCAACGCCGCCTGTTCGGTCATGCCGGTCATCGCCTATCTGAGCGATCACCGGGCGGAGACGCTGGACCGGGTCACCGCGCGGGCCGAAGCCTTCGTCGCCGCGCATAGCGGCGACGATGTCCAGTTCAGGCTGGCGGCCGGCAGCGCCGGCATCGAGGCCGCGACCAACATGGTGGTGCGCGAGGCCAACCACATGATGCTGCTCTATGTCTATGGCGCGGTGGTGGTGCTGTGCCTGGTGACCTTCCGCAGCTGGCGCGCGGTGGTGGTCGCGGTGGTGCCGCTGATCGTGACCTCGATCCTGTGCGAGGCCCTGATGGTCGTGCTGGGGATCGGCGTCAAGGTGGCGACCCTGCCGGTCATCGCGCTCGGGGTCGGCATCGGCGTCGATTATGCGCTCTATCTCCTGTCGGTGCAGCTTGCCCAGCAGCGGGCCGGGGTGCCGCTCGGCCTCGCCTATCGCCGGGCCGTCCAGTTCACCGGCAAGGTCGTGGCGCTGGTCGGCGTGACGCTGGCCGCGGGGGTCGTGACCTGGGCCTGGTCGCCGATCAAGTTTCAGGCCGATATGGGCATCCTGCTCACCTTCATGTTCCTGTGGAACATGCTGGGCGCGCTGGTGCTGATCCCGGCTCTGTCGCGCGTCCTGCTGGGCGGGTCGTCGAAGGCCCGTTCCTAGTCCCCGCCCCACTCTAGGCGAGGGGGGTGGGCCGCCCCGTCCCCCGCTAGGATGGCTCCACGGCTTGAAGCGATGGACCGGCGGCAACCAAACGAGGATAAGGACATGTACCGCCACTTGCTCGTCCCCATCGATGGATCGGATCTCTCCACCCTCACCGTGGGGCGGGCGGTCGAGTTCGCGCGGCTGCTCAATGCGCGCATCACCTTCTTCCACGCCCTGCCCGACCATGCGGCCTCCCTGCGCGGGGAGGTCGATACGGTGCGGCTGCTCTCGCCGGGGACCTTCGCCTATGCCTATGAGGACCGGGCCCGCGAACTGCTGGCCAAGGCCGAGTCGGCGGCACGGGCACGCGGTGTCGCCTGCGATTCCCGCAGCGCCTTGGCGGATGCGCCCTATCGCGCCATCCTCGATGCCGCACGGCAGGAGCGCTGCGACCTGATCTTCATGGCCTCGCACGGGCGGAGCAGCGTGATCGGCACCATGCTGGGATCGCAGACCCTGAAGGTGCTGGTGAATTCGGAAATCCCCGTGCTGGTGTCGGCAACGGCCGACCCGCCGGCGCCGCTTCTCGCCATCAACATCATCCGCGACGAGCACCGTTCGCTCTCCGCCGTGCTGCAAGCCTGGCTGCACCTGATCAAGACGGCCGAGGATGGCGGCGAGGCGCCCGACCCGGCAGCGATGCGGGCGATCATGCATTACATCCGGCACTTCCCCGTGGCCCTGCACCACCCCAAGGAAGAAGCCCATCTGTTCGCCCGGCTGCGCCAGCGGACCAGCGAATTCAACCCTGACCTCGACGAGCTTGAGCGCCAGCACGCCCGCGACCGCCAATTGCTGGCCGAGTTGGAAACCCTGGTGGAGGGGCAGATCGCCGGCACGGTGGCGCTGCCGACCGTCCGCGAGGCTGTCGACAATTATGCCCGGTTCCTTTGGGATCACCTCGGCCGCGAGGAGAGCGTCATCCTGCCCGCCGCCGAACGCTTCCTGACCGAGGCCGACTGGGCCGAGATCGGTGCCGCCTTCGCCGCGAACGAGGACCCCCGCTTCGGCGGCGAGGCCGACGCGGCGTATCGCCAGCTTTTCTCGAGGATCGTCAATCTCTTGCCGTCGCGGTGACGAACGCGATCAAGGAAGAACGGCCCCGGGCCGGCATTGAGGAGGATAACGCTTTGGCTATTGCTGCCCGCTTGCACAAGACTGGAGGGCCCGAGGTCATTGGCTGGGAAGAGGTCCCGGTCGGCGCACCCGGCCCGGGCCAGGTGCGCCTGCGCCACGCCGCCGTCGGCCTGAATTTCGCCGATACCTATTTCCGCAGCGGTCTCTATCCGGTGCCGCTGCCCTGCGGCCTGGGGGTGGAGGCGGCCGGGGTGGTCGAAGAGGTCGGCGAAGGGGTTGCCCATGTCCGCAAGGGCGACCGGGTGACCTATACCGGCTTCGTCAACACGCTGGGCGCTTATAGCACGGAACGCCTGATCCCGGCCGCCCCCCTGATCAAGCTGCCGGACGCCATTCCCTTCGAGACCGCGGCGGCGATGACCATGCGGGGCCTGACCGCCGCCTATCTCGTCCGCCGCATCTGGCCGCTGGCCGCCGGCGACACGATCCTGCTCCATGCCGCCGCCGGCGGCGTCGGCCTGATCGTCGCGCAATGGGCGGCGCTGCTCGGCTACCGGGTCATCGGCACGGTCTCGACCGAAGAAAAGGCGGCCGTCGCCCGCGCCCATGGCTGCACCGAGACCATCTTGTCCCGGACCGAGGATGTCGCCAGACGGGTGCGCGAACTAACCGACGGCCGCGGGGCGGACCTCGTGCTCGACAGTATCGGCAAGTCCACCTTCGCCGCCTCGCTGGACTCGGTGCGCAGGCGCGGCCTGCTCGTCCTCTTCGGCACCGCTTCCGGGCCGACGCCGCCGATCGAGGCGCCGCAACTTGCCATGAAGGGCTCGATCTACGTCACCCGCCCGGCGCTTGCCGACTATATCGCCGACCCGGCGGAGAAGGCGGCCCTGGCGGGGGAATTGTTCGACCATGTCGCGGCGGGCCGGATCAGGATCGAGATCAACCAGCGTTACGCGCTGCAAGACGCCAGCCAGGCGCACCGGGATATCGAGGCCGGCACCACCGTCGGCTCCTCGGTCTTCTATGTCTAGGGAGGGAACCATGCCCCAACAGGCCACTATCGGCGAAGCCCCCGCCATCGTCAGCCGCGGCGCGCTGAACAATTCGGTGAAATACGAGCAACTGACCGCCGCCATCGGCGCTGAACTGCTGAACGTGACCCTGGGCGATGCCGCGCGCGACGAGGCGCTGTTCGCCGAGATCAAGGCGCTGCTGCTGGCCCACCGCGTGCTGTTCCTGCGCGACCAGGACATCAGCCGCGCCGACCACGTCGCCTTCGCCGAGCGCTTCGGCCGGCTCGAGGATCATCCGGTTGCCGGCAGCCATCCCGATCATCCGGGGCTGGTGCAGATCTACAAGAGCCCGGACCAGCCGATCGACCGCTACGAGAATGCCTGGCACGCCGATGCGACCTGGCGCGATGCCCCGCCCATGGGCTGCGTGCTGCGCTGTGTCGAGACGCCGGCGGTCGGCGGCGACACCATGTGGGCCAATATGGTGCTGGCCTACGAGAAGCTGCCCGACCCGGTGAAGGCGCAGATCGAAGGCCTGCGCGCCCGCCACAGCATCGAGGCGAGCTTCGGCGCCAAGCTGCCGGTCGAGAAGCGCCTGGCGCTGAAGGCGCAGTTCCCGGATGCCGAACACCCGGTGGTGCGCATCCACCCGGAAACCGGCGAGAAGGTCCTGTTCGTCAACGCCTTCGCGACCCATTTCACCAATTTCCACACGCCCGAGCGCGTGCGCTACGGCCAGGATTACGCGCCGGGCGCCGCCCAGCTCCTGCATTACCTGATTTCCCAGGCGGCGATCCCCGAATACCAGGTCCGCTGGCGCTGGCGGAAGAACAGCGTGGCGATCTGGGACAACCGCAGCACCCAGCACTATGCCGTCATGGATTACGCCCCCTGCCACCGCAAGATGGAGCGCGCCGGGATCATCGGCGACGTGCCGTTCTGACCGTCCGCAACCACCAACGACCCACGACACCCTGCAAGAGGAGAGTGCGATGAATTTTCTCGACGGTTCGCTTTTCCCGGAAAACCAGCCGAAGCTGGTGATCACCGCCGCCCCCTATGGGCCGGAATGGATGCCTTCCGACTTTCCCGAAGACATTCCGGTCAGCATGGACGAGCACATCCAGAAGGCGGTCGACTGCTACAACGCCGGCGCCACCGTGCTGCATCTCCATGTCCGCGAACTGGACGGCAAGGGGTCCAAGCGCCTGTCCAAGTTCAATGAACTGCTGGCCGGCCTGCGCCAGGCGGTGCCGGACATGATCCTGCAGGTCGGCGGCTCGATCTCCTTCGCGCCGGAAGGCGAGGGCGAGGCGGCCAAATGGCTGTCGGACGATACGCGCCACATGCTGGCCGACCTGACCCCGGCCCCGGACCAGGTGACCATCGCGATCAACACCAACCAGATGAATGTGGTCGAGCAAATGTGCGATGCCGACATCGCCGGCACCACCCTGGCGGACCCGGCCATGTACCACGCCTATCGGGAGATGACCATTCCGGCCGGTCCGGGCTGGGTCGAGGAACATGTCCGGCGCCTGAGCGAGAAGGGCATCCAGACCCATTTCCAGCTGGCGACCATCTCGCAACTGGAAACGGTCGAGCGCATGATGCGCCGGGGCAAGTTCATGGGCCCGCTGGTGCTGACCTGGGTCGCCATCGGCGGCGGCTTCGATGCCCCGAACCTCTACAACCTGGCGAATTTCGTGCGCGCCTGTCCGGACGGTTCGGTGCTGACCCTGGAATCTTCCATGCTGAACGTGCTGCCGCTCAACATGATGGCGATCGCCCTCGGCCTGCACGTCCGCTGCGGCATCGAGGACAATATCTGGACCCAGCGCCGCGATCGCAAGATGAGCAGCGTCGAGCAGATCGAGCAACTCGTCCGCCTGTCGCGCGAATTCGGCCGCGACATCGCGACTGCCAGTGAAGCGCGCGAGATCTACAAGATCGGCACCTTCTACGGCAGCATCGACGAGACCCTGGCCAAGAACGGCTTCGCCCCGAACCGGAAGCCCGGGCAGGTCGGCTTCACCCAGCACGCGGCCTGATTTTCAAGGCCGGGAAACATCGGTCGATCGGCGATCCCGGCGGTGCGCCGGCCGGGATCGCAAGGGAGGTTGTGATGGCAGTTCTTACCGGCGGCATGGCCAAGGATGCCGCGCTCGCCGATAGCCCGTCCAGGGCGACGGCCTATGCCTGGGTCGTCTTCGCGCTGACCTTCGGGCTGCTGCTGTCCGACTATATGTCGCGCCAGGTCCTCAACAGCGTGTTCCCGCTGCTGAAGGCCGACTGGGGCCTCAGCGACGCCGAACTGGGCTCGCTCAGCGGCGTCGTCGCGCTCACCGTCGGCATCCTCACCCTGCCGCTGTCGCTGGCGGCGGCCCGCTTCGGGCAGGTGCGCAGCCTGATCGCCATGGCGCTGTGCTGGAGCGCCGCGACCATCGGCTGCGCGCTCGCCACCGGTTACGGCGAGATGATGATCGCCCGCCTCTGCGTCGGCGTCGGCGAGGCCGCCTACGGCAGCGTCGGCATCGCCCTCATCCTCGGCATTTTCCCGCGCCACATGCGCTCGACCCTGACCGGCGCCTTCATGGCCGGCGGCGCCTTCGGCTCGGTGCTCGGCATGGCCATCGGCGGGGTCGTCGCCGTGCACATGGGGTGGCGCTGGTCGTTCGGGGTGATGGGCCTGTTCGGCGCGGCCCTGGCCTTCGGCTTCTTCCTCACCGTCACCGAACGGCGGCTGGCGAAGGCCGGCGGCAAGACGGCCGCGGCGACGCCGGACGCGACCGCGCGGATGGATGTCCGGACGGCGGTGACGTCGCTGTTCTCCTCCGTCTCCGTGGTCTGCGCCTATGCCGGCAGCGGCTTCCAGCTCTTCATCATGGCGGCGGTGATCGCCTGGATGCCCAGTTACCTGAACCGTTACTACGCTCTGCCGGCAGACAAGGCGGCATCGCTCGGGGCGCTGTTCGTCCTGATCGGCGCGCTCGGCATGATCGGCTGCGGCATCGCCACCGACCGCTTCAGCCGGACCGTGCCCGCGCGCAAGTGGCTGTTCGCCGTCGCCTATGCGCTGCTTTCCTGCATCCTGCTGACCGCGGCCTTCGCGCTCGGCCCGGGGACCGCGCAACTGGTCCTGATCGGTGCCGCCATGCTGACCGTGGCCGGCACGGCCGGGCCGGCCGGCGCGATGGTCGCCAATCTGACGCCGCCGGCCGTCCACGCCGCCGCCTTCGCCACCCTGACGCTGGCCAATAATATCTTCGGCCTCGCGCCCGGGCCCTATCTCACCGGCCTGCTGGCCGACCGCATCGGCCTCGACGGTGCCCTGCAATGGGCGCCGGCGGTCAGTATCGCCGCCGCCTGCTGCTTCCTGATCGGTCGCCGGCGATACGCCCGCGACCTCGGCCGGCTCGGCACCCCGGCTTGACTGTCCGCGCCCCGATGCCAAGGAATCTGCCCATGTCGCCTGCCCAAGGCCCCACCGTCCTGATCGTGCCCGGCCTTCGGGACCATGTCGAAGACCATTGGCAGACCCATCTCGCCCGGGCCTTGCCCGGTGCCGTGACCGTGCCGCCGCTCAAGGCCGACAGGCTGAGCCGGGACGCCCGGGTCGCCGCCCTCGACGCCGCCCTGGCGGCGATCGCGGGGCCGGTGGTCTTCGCCGCCCACAGCGCCGGGGTGATGATCGTCGCGCATTGGGCGCGGAACCATGGGCGGCCCATCGCCGGCGCCCTGCTGGTGACCCCGGCCGACCTGGAGGTTCCGCTGCCGCCCGGCTATCCGTCCAGCGAGGCGCTCGCGGCCAACGGCTGGCTGCCGGTGCCGCGGAAACCCCTGCCGTTCCCTTCCATCCTCGCCGCCAGCACCAATGATCCGCTCGGCGCCTTCGACCGGGTGGCGGGGCTGGCCGATGCCTGGGGCGCCGAACTGGTCGACGCCGGCGCCGTCGGTCACCTCAATCCCGCCGCGGGCTATGGCGAATGGCCGCCGGCCATGACATTTCTCCGCCGCCTCGGCGTTTCCTGCTGACCGCGACGGCCCGGGGATCCTGATCTTGCCCGCCGGCACGAGCGACCCCGTCGCAGGACTGGGCGGCACCGATTCCGCCGATGCGTGTAACGTTCGGAAAAACAGAACGATCAGACAAATACTATCAATTTTTATGAACGGGCCTGCGGTGACACGATCCCTCGGCAACTTGGGAGGCCCATCGTGACCCTTGCCTTCACTGCCTCTTTGGGGCGGCTTCGCCCTCCGGTTCTGGCGCCGGGCCTCCTGCTGGCTGGGCTGATCGCCGCCGGCGCCTTCGCCCTTCGGCACCTGCCCGGGCTCGGCATCTTCAGTCCGATGATCCTGGCCATCGTCATCGGCATCGCCGTCCGCAATCTCATCGGCGTGCCCGACAAGGCGAAGCCCGGCATCGCCTTCGCGATGAAGCCGGTTCTGCGCCTTGCCATCATCCTGCTCGGCTTGCAGTTGACCGCGAGCCAGGTGGCCGAGGTTGGCGGGGGCGGGATCGCCGTCATCGTCGCGACCATCGCTTCGACATTCCTGTTCACCCTGTGGATGGGGCGGAAGCTCGGCGTCGACCGCCGGCTGGCTGAATTGATCGCCGCCGGTACGTCGATCTGCGGCGCCTCCGCCATTTTCGCGGTGAACACGGTGACCGAAGCGAGGGACGAGGATGCGGCCTATGCCGTGGCCTGTGTGACCATCTTCGGTACAGCGGCCATGTTTCTCTATCCCCTGGCCCCGGCAATGCTGGGCCTGGCGCCCGATGCCTACGGCCTCTGGGCCGGTGCCTCGATCCACGAGATCGCGCAGGTCGTCGCGGCAGCCTACCAGGGAGGGCAGGAGGCCGGTGATTTCGGCACCATCGCCAAACTCTCCCGCGTGGCCATGCTGGCCCCGGTGGTGCTGGTCATGGGGGCCCTCGCGCGGGGGGGTCGGCCCGGCCGGGGCAAGCCGAAGAGGGCACCGATGCCCTGGTTCGTGCTCGGCTTTGTCGCCATGGTCGGGCTCAACAGCATCATCATTATCCCGGCGGCGGTGAAAAGCGGGATCGTCTCGGTGACGGCCTTCCTGCTGTCGGTCGCGCTGGCCGCGATGGGGCTTGAGACCAGTGTCGCGAAGCTGCGGGCCAAGGGAGCCCGGCCCCTGCTGCTGGGCTTCCTGGCCTTCCTGTTCATCGCCGGCTTCTCGCTCGGGGCCATCGAACTGATGTTCCGGCCGGCATGACCCTGGAACAATTGCGCATCTTCGTCGCCGTCGCCGCGCGGGAACATCTCACCCGGGCGGCGGCCGATTTGAATTTGACGCAATCGGCGGTCAGTGCCGCCATCGCCGCCCTTGAGCAGCGCCATGCCACGCGCCTGTTCAACCGGGTTGGCCGGGGGATAGAACTGACGGCGGCAGGCAGGCTCTTCCTGGCCGAGGCGCGGGCCGTACTCGCCCGGGCCGCGGCGGCGGAAGCCTTGCTGGACGATTTGGCGGGGTTGCGACGGGGCCGGCTGGCCCTGGCCGCCAGCCAGACCGTGGCCAACTACTGGCTGCCGCCCGTGCTGAACCGCTACCGCCGGCTCCACCCGGCGATCGCGCTCGAGCTTTCGATCGGCAATACCGAGAGCGTGGTCCGCTCGGTCCTCGAGGGCACGGCCGACCTCGGCGTGGTCGAGGGGGAGGTGGACGAACCCGCGCTGCGGGCCATGCCGGTGGCGGCCGACGACCTCGTCCTGGTGGCGCGGCCCGGGCTGGTGCCGGCCGGCACCGTCGATCCCAACCTGTTGCGGAGCCTGCCGTTCGTCTGGCGCGAGCGTGGATCGGCAACCCGGACCATCGCTTTCCAGGCCCTGGCGGCCCTGGGGCTGGACCCGGGCGGGCTGGAGGTATTCCTCGAATTGCCGTCGAACGAGGCGGTGCGGTCGGCCGTCGAAGACGGCGCCGGCCTCACGGTCTTGTCGCGCCATGTGGTGGCGGGCAGCCTGAAGGCCGGCACTTTGATCGATCTCGGCCTGGCCTTGCCGCGCCGGCGCTTCTATGCGCTGCTGCACCGGGAACGCCCGCCGGCCCCGGCCCCCGCCGCCCTTCTCGCCCTCTTTTCCGCGCTGTGATCATTGCGCGATCGCCGTTGCGGCGCGTGCCAGATAGGTGCTCATCCTGTCCGCGGGGACGCCGCCGAAGCCGAACAGGAGGGCGCCCGGCCGCGGTGTTTCGATCGTATAGTCGGACAGCGGATAGCATTGCAGCCCCGCGGAAAGCAGGTTCCGGCAGGCGGTCCGGTCGTCGCGCCCCTCCGCCAGCCAGGCCAGGGCGTTGAGACCGCTCGCGGCGCAATCGATGCGGGCAAGGCCCGACAGCGCGGCCCCCGCCGCCGCGCAGAAGGCGTTGCGGCGTTCCGCGTAAAGAATGCGCATGCGCCGCAGATGGCTGGCGAAATGCCCGCCGGCGATGAACTCGGCGAGCGCGAGCTGGGTCTCCACAGGCACGCTGCGATGGATCAGCCCCGAGAGATTGCGGAAGGTGCCGACGAGTTGCGGCGGCAGGACGAGATAGCCGACCCGAATGCCGGGATAGAGCGCCTTGCTGAAACTGCCGACATAGATCACCCGGTCATGGCTGTCGCTGGAGCGCATGGAGGGCAGCAGTTCGCCGCTGTAGCGGAATTCGCTGTCATAGTCGTCCTCGATGATCCAGGCATCGTTCGTCCGCGCCCATTCCAGCAGCAGGAGCCGGCGCGGCAGCGATAGCGTAACCCCGAGCGGGTGTTGGCGCGACGGCATGACAAAGGCGAGCCGCGCATCGGGATGGCGGGCGATGGCGCCGGCCACATCCATGCCGTCGGCATCGACCCCGGCCAGGCACAGGCGCAGGCCAAGCACCCGGAACAGGTTGCTGGTGGTGATGGGGCCGGGATCTTCGAGCAGGATGCCGTCGCCGGGATCGGCAAGCGCCAGAGCGGCGAGCGTGAAGGCCGCGTGCCCGCCGGGCGTAATGATGATCTGCTCGGGGGCGCAAGGGTCACCCCGGTGCAAGGCCAGATAGTCGGCGATCCTTTGCCGCAGCACCAATTCGCCCATGATGTCGCCGTAGCCCATGCCCGTCGCCTTACCGCCACGTGTCGCCGAACTCCAGCATTTGCGCCAGATGGCGAAAGGGAAGCGGTCGATGGCCGGATAATTGGGCAGGAAAGGCTTAGGCTCCACCTGGTCGATGTCGGCCGATACCAGGCGGGACAGGCTGCCGGTGCGCGACAGCCGGGGCGGTGCGACATACGCTGCCTCGCCGCAGTCCGGCGTGAGCGGCGGCTTCAGGACCTGGCTCGGCAAGGCCGTGGAGACGAAAGTGCCGGCGCCCTGCCGCGCTTCCAGATAGCCCTCGGTCCTGAGGTTCTTCAGCACCCGCACCACGGTTTGGCGCGACAGCCCCAATTCTTCGGCGAGAATGCGGCTCGCCGGCAGGCGTGTCCCGGCGCGCAGATGACCCCGCAGGATTGCCACGCGCAACTGGTCCTGCAACTGCCGGAATTTCGGCAGGGCGGCCGCCGCATCGAGGCGCAAAAAGGGCAGAAGCGGGCCGTCAAGCTGCTTGGCCAAGGAATGCTCCACGGAATTGGTATGGTCGAACCTATCACAATGGACGGATCTTTGTCGTCCAATTGTTATATCTCGCCCCTATACCAGGACACACCGATGCCGTTCTCCGCAAGGCGCCCGCCAAGGCATGCCGAAGGGGGGCGGCGGTCGGCCGGCCCCTGGGGACGGACATCCGCTGCCATCGCCGAGGAGACGTCTTGGACCGTCTCCAGGAGGGATTCATGAAGAATTTCGCATCGCGCGCCACCTGCCGCGCCTTCGTCTCCGCGCTCGCCCTGGCGGTCGTGCTGCCGGGCCTTGCCCGGGCTCAGGCTCCGGCGGAATTGGTCGCCGCCGCCACGAAGGAAGGGGCGCTGACAGTCATCGCGCTGCCGCATGACTGGTGCAACTATGGCGAGGTGATCGCCGGCTTCAAGGCCAAGTATCCGGGCATCACCGTCAACGAGTTGAACCCCGATGCCGGTACGGCCGATGAGCTGGAGGCGATCCGGGCCAACAAGGGCAACACGGGTGCCCAGGCGCCCGACGTGGTCGACCTTGGCCTCGCCTTCGCGCCGGCAGCCGCCGCGGAAGGGCTGCTGCAACCCTACAAGGTGGCCACCTGGGCCGAGATCCCGGACAGCATCAAGGACGCGAACGGTTATTGGTACGGCGACTATTACGGCGTCATGGCCTTCGGCGTGAACAAGGACCTGATCGAGCATACGCCGGCCGACTGGCCGGACCTCAAGAAGCCCGAATATTCCGGCGCCGTTGCGCTGACCGGCGATCCGCGCGCCTCGGCGCAGGCGATCCTGGCGCTGATGTCGGCCGGCCTTTCGCGCGGCGCCAAGCCCGGGACAGACTCCGGCCAGAAGGGGCTGGAACTCTTCGCGGAACTGAACGGGGCCGGCAATTTCGTGCCGGTGCTGGGCAAGGCCGGCACCATCGCCCAGGGCCAGACCCCGATCGTCGTCGCGTGGGATTACAATCTGCTCGCCTGGCGCGACGGCCTGAAGGGCAACCCGCCGATGGATGTGGTCGTGCCGGAAAACGGCGTGGTCGCCGGCGTCTACGTCCAGGCTATCTCGGCCTATGCGCCGCATCCGAACGCGGCCAAGCTGTGGATGGAATATCTCTATTCCGACGAGGGCCAGACGGCCTGGCTCAAGGGCTATTGCCACCCGGCGCGTTTCAACGCCATGCAGGCGGCAGGCAAGTTCCCGCAGGAACTGCTCGACAAGCTGCCGCCCGCCGCGGCCTATGAAAAGGCGGTCTTCCCGACCGTGGAAGAACTCGCGGCCAACAAGACCGCCATCGTCGAGGGCTGGGACAAGGTCGTCGGCGCAACCGTGAAGTAAGGCTTCGCATCCGGTGTGGAGGCTGCGTCCGCGGCGGGCCTCCCGCCAGCCCCTTGTCGGGACCGTTCCGGGGAAAAATCCGATGACGACAAATGCCCTATCCCTGCCGGCCGCTCTTCGGCCGCGGCAGGTTCTGAGCTGGTTCGGGGTCGTCCCCTTCTTCCTCTTCGCCTTGCTTTTCCTGATCCTGCCGACGCTCGACATCGTGCTCGGCGCCGTCCAGGACACGGAAGGGCGGGCGACCCTGGAAAACCTTGGCAAGCTCTTCTCGCCTTCCATCCGGTCGGCTTTCTGGATCTCGATCGAACTCAGCCTGCTGACGGCCGTGCTCGGCTGCGTATTCGGCTTTTTCATCGCCGCGGCCGTCACGCTCGGCGGTCTGCCGCGTTTCCTGCGCGCCGCCCTCCTCACCTTTTCCGGCGTGGCGTCGAATTTCGCCGGCGTGCCGCTCGCCTTTGCCTTCATTGCCACGCTGGGCCGCCTCGGCTTGGTGACGATGCTGCTGCGGAACTGGTTCGATATCAATCTCTACGGCGCCGGCTTCAACATCGTCTCGTTCCTCGGCCTGGCGCTCACCTATCTCTATTTCCAGATCCCGCTGATGGTGCTGATCATCACCCCGGCTCTCGAAGGGCTCCGGCGCGAATGGCGCGAGGCGGCCGAAAGTCTCGGGGCCAGCGGCTTCCAGTATTGGCGCCTGGTGGCACTGCCGGTGCTGTGGCCCTCGCTTCTGGGCACGCTGGCGCTTCTCTTCGCCAATGCCTTCGGCGCCGTCGCGACCGCCATCGCCCTCACGGGCTCGTCGCTCTCGATCGCCCCGATCGTTCTTTTCGCGCAGATCCGCGGCGATGTGCTGAACGATCCACATCTCGGCTATGCCATCGCCTTTGCCATGATCCTGCTGACCGCCGTCGCCAACGGCATCTACATCCTCTTGCGCATGCGCGCCGAAAGGTGGGTCAAATGACGGGAAAGAACTTCTGGTCCTGGCTTGCGGTCACCCTGGGCGCGCTCTATTTCCTGTTGCCGCTGATCGGCATGTTCGAGTTCTCGCTGCGCATGCAGCGTGACGGCTATAGTTTCGAAGCCTATCGCGTCGTCCTCGCCGACCCGCAGTTCCAGCAGACCTTCGGCTATTCGGTCGTGCTGGCCCTGCTCACCATCGTGCTCGGCATCCTGCTCGTGGTGCCGGCTGCCTATTTCGTGCGGCTGCGGTTTCCGGGCCTGCGCCCCATCGTCGAGTTCATCACCCTGCTGCCGCTCGTCATCCCGCCGATCGTCATCGTCTTCGGCTATATCCGCATCTACAACACGTCCTCGATCCTGCCGCTGACGGGAAGCTGGTGGGGCACCAATATCCTGCTGCTGTTCGGCTATGCGACGCTGTCGCTGCCCTACATGTACCGTTCGGTGGATACCGGCCTGCGCAGCATCGACATCGCCAGCCTGACGGAAGCGGCGCAGAGCCTCGGGGCCGGCGGGGCCCGCATCCTCGGCACCGTCATCCTGCCGAACGTCTTCGCATCGGTGCTGTCCGGGGCCTTCCTCACCTTCGCCATCGTCATCGGCGAATATGTCTTCGCCGCCCTGCTGAACGTCAACTCGTTCGGTCCCTACATGGTCTGGATGGGCGGCAACCGCGCCTACGAACCCTCGGCGCTCGCCGTCGTCGCCTTCGCCATCACCTGGGCCTGCATGGGGCTGATGCAGCTGTTCACCCGGTTTTCCAAATTCTCCACCGCGAGGCGCTGACCATGGCCTTCCTCGACATCCATCACCTTGAAAAATCCTTCGGCGCCCAGCGTGTCGTCAGGGATTTCAATCTCGGCATCGAGAAGGGCGAGTTCGTCTCCTTCCTCGGGCCTTCGGGCTGCGGCAAGACGACGGTGCTGCGCATGGTGGCGGGGTTCGAAACGCCGTCTTCCGGCGAGATCCGCATCGACGGGCGCGACGTGACGGGGATTGCGGCCAACCGGCGCAAGATCGGCATGGTTTTCCAGGCCTATGCCCTCTTCCCCAATCTGACGGTGGCGCAGAACATCGGCTTCGGCCTGCGCATCGCGGGTGAGGGCAAGGCCGGGATCCGCGCCCGCGTGGCCGAGATGCTGGAATTGATCGGCCTGCCTCAACTGGGCGGGCGCTACCCTTTCCAGCTTTCCGGCGGTCAGCAGCAGCGTGTGGCGCTGGCGCGTGCGATTGCGGTGCGCCCGCAGGTTCTGCTGCTCGACGAGCCGCTGTCGGCGCTCGATGCGAAAATCCGTGTCAGCCTGCGCGACGAAATTCGCCGCATCCAGCGCGATCTCGGGATCACCACCATCTTCGTGACGCACGACCAGGAGGAAGCGCTCTCCATGTCGGATCGGATCGTGGTCATGCATCAGGGCGTCGCCGACCAGGTCGGCACGCCGTTCGAAATCTACAACCGACCGGCCACGCGCTTCGTGGCGGAATTCGTCGGCACCCTCAACCTTCTTGACGCCGATCTCATGGAGGCTGCCAGCGGCCGCGTCCGGCTGGGCGACGTGTCCGTGGCACTGAACCGCGTGCTGCCGGGCCGAAACGGCGACCGCATCAGCTTGGCGCTTCGCCCGGAAACGCTGGCGCTGGGGCGCCGGGAGGGCAGCGACATCATCCTTTCGGGCCATGTCGCCGAGATGAATTTCCTTGGCTCCGTGATCCGCATTCGCGTTTCGATTGCCGGCCAATTCGTCTCTCTCGATACGTTCAACCAGCCCGATTGTCCGCCGCCCGCGGTCGGAACACCCGTCGAGGTCAGCCTGTCGGGGCGCGATCTGCTGGTGATGACGGCCTGACGGCGGCCGACGAAACCCTTCACCCCGAACCGATCGCCTGCGGAGGAGCCGCCATCGCGATGGATATGTCAGCGAATGCCATGCCCGGGTTGGATTGGCGGGCCATGGTGGCGGCCCTTCCGGCCGAAAGCCGGATCAGGCTTGCCGCCCGCGCCCGGTGCGCGCCACTGTTTGCCCATGCCTATGCCTTTCATCTGAACCTGCGCTTCGGCGGGATGAGACCGCTGGATCTGGCCGAATTCGCCCATGACCAGCATCTTTCCGGCGTCAAGATCCACGTCGAGGACGGCGAGCAGGCAAGCCTCAGCCGGATGTCGGACGATGCGCTCTGCGCCTTCGGCCGGGCGCTGGGGCGGCTGGGCCTCGAACTGCATGTCGAGACGAGCACGACGGCGGCGGCCGGGCTTTCGGATGCCGCACGCATCGCGCTTGCGGCGGGCGCCACGTCGCTGCGCTGCTATCCGCGCTATGAGGGGCGCATCTCCCAGATCATCGATTGGACGATCGCGGACTTGCGGCGCCTCGCGGCCTTCGATCCGCAGGGCAGGTTGCGCTACACGCTCGAACAGCACGAGGATCTGAAATCCGAGGAATTGGTCCGCATCGTCGAGGCGGTCGCCAATCCGCGTCTCGGCCTGCTGTTCGATTTCGGCAATATGATCAATGCCTACGAATTGCCGCTGGCGGCCCTGGCGATCCAGGCGCCCTTCGTGACCGAGGTGCACGTCAAGGATTGCCGGATCCGGCCGGATCGCGGCGGCTGGGCTCACCTTGCCTGCCGGTCGGGGGAAGGGCATTTGCCGCTGCATGCCCTGTTCATCGAATTGCTGCTCCTCGGCGACGGCGTGCCGCAGGTTCGGGCCTTCGCGCTGGAGGAGGAGGACGGCTACTTCGCGCCCGCCCTGCGCTTCCCGTCGGAGCTGCCGGACGCCTTCATTCCCTTCCGCGCCCCAAGCATCACGGACATCGGGGACGGCGACCGGGAGGCACGCCTGCGGCGGGAAATCGCCGCCGCCCACCGGCAGGTCGACATCGTCAGGACATTGTTGCGCGACATTGCGACCGAAGCCGAAAGGATCGCCGGATGAACGACGAAAAGGCGTGCCCGCCGGAATTCCTGGCCTTGGCCCACGCGATGGCCGATGCCGCTGCCGAAGAGATCCGCCCGCATTTCCGCCGGCGCCTCGCGATCGACACCAAGGCCGACGCCAGCCCCGTCACCATCGCGGATCGTGGTGCGGAAGCCGCAATGCGGCGGCTGATCGAGGCGCATTTCCCCGATCACGGCATCAGGGGGGAAGAATTCGGCGCCTGCCGGACCGAAGCGGATTGGGTCTGGGTGCTCGATCCGATCGACGGCACGAAATCCTTCGTGTCCGGCTCATTCGCCTTCGGCACCCAGATCGCGCTGCTCCATCGGGGCGAACCTGTGCTCGGCCTGATCAACCAGCCGCTGACGTGCGAGCGATGGCTCGGCGTCGGCAGGGGCGCGACCTTGAACGGCGAACCGATCGGAACCGGCGGCACGACCGCATTGGACGAGGCGATCCTCTATACCTCGGCTCTCGAACAATTCGACGACCGGAACCTCGGCCGTTTCAAGGCGCTGGCCGAAACCGTGCGCTTCACCCGTTTCTCGCATGATTGCTACGCGGCCGGTCTTCTCGCACTCGGCAGCATCGACCTGCTGGTCGAATGCCATGTCTTCGACTACGACGTTCTGCCGCCCTTGGCGATAGTCCGTGCCGCAGGCGGCGTGGTGACCGATTGGCAGGGGCGGCCCCTGACGGATGCACCGCGCTACGAGACGGTTCTGATGGCCGCGAACGGAACCATCCACCAGGCCGCGCTCGGGGCATTGCAAAGGCGAGGATGATGAGCGCCATGCCGGCTTAAGCTATGCACCAGCAATGCGCTGTCTGCGGCGCCTTCAGTCTCAAGTTTTCGGATCCTGTTGGCGATCTGGCCGTGCGGGCCGCGCCAACAGGCCATCGCCGCCTCCCGCGGCAGGTTCGCGCGGCACGTGACGGGATAGCAGGTGGCGGTGACGCGGCGAGGCGGGCTCATTCCCGTTCACCGAAGCGGAAGCCGCAGGTGCCGAGGCCGCCGATGGTCGCGGTGACCCGGTGGCCGGGGGCGAGGGCGACCATCGGGCCGAGGGCGCCGGTCAGGACGATGTCGCCGGCGCGCAGCGGCGTGCCCGCGGCCGCCAGGGTCCGGGCCAGCCAGGCGCCTGCATTCAATGGATGGCCGAGACAGGCGGCCCCGGCGCCGAGCGAGGCGAGAGCGCCGTCGATCTCCAGCACCATGCCGCAAGTCCGCAAATCGAGGCCGGCGAGCAGCCGGGGCTCGGTCCCGAGGACGAAGAAGGCGGAGGAGCCATTGTCCGCCACCGTGTCGGCGAAGGTGATCTTCCAGTCGGCGATGCGGCTGTCGACGATCTCGATCGCCGGCAGGACATAGGCCGTGGCGCCGATCACGTCGGTGATCGTGGCCTTGGGATTGTCGAGGTCGCGGGCGAGGACAAGGGCGACCTCGGCCTCCGCCTTCGGCTGGATCACGGCGGCGGGATCGAGCGTGCCGCCGTCGGCAAGGGCCATGTCGTCGAAAAGCACGCCGAAATCGGGCTGGCCGACGCCGAGCTGGGCCTGCACCGCCTTCGCCGTCAGGCCGATCTTGCGGCCGACGATGCGCCGCCCCGCGTCCTGCCAGAGGCGGGTGTTGATCGCCTGCACGCGATAGGCGCCCTCGGCATCCGTCGGGGCCAGGACATCGCGCAAGGGCGGGACGGGCCCGGCGGCATAGGCATCGCGCAGGCGCTTCGCCACGGCTTCGAGATTGCTGTTCCCGGTCATCGGTCTTCCTCGGGTCAGAGGCCGCCGAGACTGGCGCCGCCGTCGAGCACCAGGGTCTGGCCGGTCATGAAACGGGAGGCTTCGGAGGCGAGATAGACGGCCGCCCCCGTGATGTCATCGGTCTCGCCCAGCCGGCGCATCGGGCAGCGCTGCTCGACCATCCCCGCGATCGCCGGGTTATCCCACAGAGCACGGGAAAAGCCGGTGCGGATCACCCCGGGGGCGATGCAGTTGACGCGGACGCCGGCAGGGCCGAGTTCCGTCGCCAGGGTCCGGGCGAGATGGAAATCGGCCGCCTTGGAGACGCCATAGGCGCCGAGGATGGTGGACGGAACGATCCCGCCCACCGATGAGACGATGATGATCGAGCCCCGCTTCCGTTCCGTCATGCCGGGGGCGACCAGGCCGGCCAGCCACAGGGGCGAGAGCAGGTTATGTTCCAGGATACGGCGGAACTGGTCGTCCCCGATGCCGGTGATCGGGCCGAGGTAGCCGTTGACGGCGGCATTGCAGACCAGGATGTCGATGGGCCCCGCCTGTTTCTCCGCTTCGGCCGCCAAGTGCTCCACCTCGGTCTTTTCGCCGATGTCGCCGGCGATGCCGATGGCTCGGCCCGGCAAGCCGGCGGCATTGATCGCCTCGGCCGTGGCGGTGCAGGTCGCCTGGCCTCGCCCGGAGACGACGACGGTGGCGCCCTGGCCGGCAAAGGCTTCGGCGATCGCCCGGCCGATGCCGCGGGTCGAGCCGGTCACCAGGGCGACCCGCCCGGTCAGATCGAACATGCTCATGTCATCCCTCCTCAGGCGGCGTGACGCCGGGCCGGCGCCGGTTGCAGGCCCAATTGCCGGAACAATTCGCCGACGATGCCCCCCGCCTGTCCCGCCGGGGCGAGGCCGAAGGCGAAGCGGTCGGGCCGCAGGATCGCGATGCCCCTGGCCCGATAGCCCGCCTTCCGGAACCAGTCGGCCATGTGACCACCCAGGTCCTCGACCTCCGGCAGGTCCGCGCTGACTGAGCGCGCGACATCCTTCATCCCCTGGGGGCGGCCGGCATAGGGGTAGAGGGTGACGAAACGCGTGCCGAGGCGGGCGAGATCGTCCCGCTGGCCGGCGGAAAGGCCTTCGCGGGGGTCGCAGTTGAAGCCGATGACCGCGAAGCCTTCGCCGAGGATGTCGTCCAGCAGCACGCGCCGGCCACCGATCAGGCGGACTTCCGGCTGGGGCGCGAGGGCGCCCTCGGGCCCATGGCGGCCCCGGCGCTTCAGGCCCAGGTACTGGCCCCGGGCGTAGACGGGCAGGGGCTTGAAGCCGCCTTCCTCGGTCCAGCGGCGGATGGCGGGCACGGCCCGGACCAGCCGCAGCACCGCATCCCGCAACAGGGTGGCGAGCGGGTTGGTCATGGAGACCGCATCCTTCATGAAGACGGAGACATCGATCATCGCCTTGGCATGGCCGTGGCGTTCCTTGCCGTAACTGTCGAGAATGCCGTCGGCATAGAGACCGTCGAGCACGCCGCTCAGCTTCCAGCCGAGGTTGTAGGCGTCGCGGATCCCGGAGGAGGCGCCCTGGCCCATGAACTGCGGCGTCATATGGGCGGCATCGCCGGCGAGGAGGACGCGGCCGCGTCGCCATTCCTTCGCGATCAGCGCATTGAAGGTATAGACGAGCTTCCGCTTCACCTCGAAATTGTCCGGGTCGACGTAATCGGCGAGGAGCTGGCGCACGGTCTCAGGCTTCTCCATCCATTCCCTGGTCATGCCGGGCATCAGCATGAATTCGAAGCGATGGAACCCGTCCGGCTGCACGCAACTGACCACCGGCAGGCGGGGATTGACCACGAAATTGAAGTAGGGCAAGTGACGCAGGCCATCCCGTCCCGGTTTGCGCTTCAGATCGACCACCAGCCAGGGTTCGGGAAAATTCCGGCCCGTCATCTCGATGCCGAGCCTGGTCCGCACCGGGCTGCGGCCGCCATCGGCGCCGACGAGATAGCGGGCGCGCAATGTCTGGGCATCCGTGTCGATATCGCGCTCGATCCTGTCGCCGGTCGTCTCGCCGAAGCGGATGTCCCGCGTCACCTGATGGGTGACGGTCACGCCGTCCGCATCCTGGTCGAAATCGACGAGTTCGCGCCCGCGCCGGACCTCGACATTCGGGTAGCGGGCGAGTAGCTCGGACAATTGGGTTTCGAGATAGGGCTGGTAGAAGAAATTCACCACCGGCCAGCCGAAGATCCGCTTCAAGGGCCGGTATTGGCCGAGCACGCTGCCGTCCTTGCGGACGAATTGCACCGGGGTTTCCGGCATCATCTTCGCCGCCACCTCGTCGGCGACGCCGATCGATTGGAAGATGCGCATGCATTCGTCGTCGGTATAGACGGCGCGGGCGTTGCCGTAGAAGACCGGTTCCTTCTCGAGGACGATCACCCTGTGCCCGCGCTTGCCGAGGATATGGGCGAGGGTGAGGCCGGTCGGGCCGAGCCCGGAAATGACGACATCCGCCGCGAAGGCCTGGGGGTTCTTCTGGTTCATGGCGGGGCCTGTCACAGGGGGCTGTATTCGGGGCTGAGCAGCGAGCCGAGGCCGCGCCGGAAATTGCCCAGGTTGAGAAGGAGCCTGTCGACGGGGGAGTTCCTTTCCGGCTTGTGGCCCCAGACGCTGATGGCGTTGTAGTAGCCCTGCTTCCAGGTCGCCTCGTCGACACGGAGTGCGTTCCAGCCCAGTTCCATCTCGAAGCCCGAGGGGGAGAGGACGTAGAAGGAGACTTCCCTGTCGTTCGGATGCTGGCCGATCTCATGGGCCATCTCATAGCCGAGGTCGGTCAGGCGCTCGAAAGCGGCGGAGAGATCTTCCAGCGTCTCGACCAGCAGGTTCATGTGCTGGATACGGGTGCGGATCGGGTCCAGGCGCAGGCCCCGCGTGGTCGCCACCGCGATCGAATGGTGGCGTTCGTTCAGGCGGAGGAAGGTGATATCCAGGACGATGCCGGCCATGGGCTGGGCGATCCGGTCGCTCAGCCTCGCGTCGAAGATTTCCTGCCAGAAGCGCAGCATCTTCTCGGGCTTTTTCGAGGTAATGGCGAAATGGCCGAGGCCGCTTGCACCCGTGACGAAGCCCCCGGTCAGCATGCGCAGGGGCTCGTCCGCCGGAAGGGCATCGGTGAAGAGTTCGATCGCCATGTCCTTCGGCCCCTTCACGCGGATGAAGGATGTCACACCCCGGAATTCGGCCTCCTCGGCGCTGCCGGTCTCGATCGCGATGCCGCGGTCCGCCAGGCGCTGGCGAATGATTGCCAGTGTCGCCTCGTCCCGCACCTGCCAGCCGGAGGCGGTGACGTCTTCCGCCTTGCCGCGCCGGACCATGAAGCGCCGGGCATGGGTATCGACGCGAAAGGCGAGGGCATCGTCGTCCGCCGCCGCCTCGTGCAGGCCGAGGCCCTGTTTCAGGAAACGGCGCCAGTCGGCCAGCCGTTCCGATTCGACGATGACGTAACCCATGCCGACCGCACCGAAGATATCGGTTGCATTGCTCATCGCCGGGCCTCCCCCGGTGTCTGCCGGTCGAGGAAAGCCGCGGTTACGGCGTTGAATTCGTCGGGCCTCTCCCATTGCACCCAATGGCCGGTATTGGCGAAGAGGTAGAGATCGGTGTTGGGCTTTCGCGCCTGCAGGGTCGTGCCGCCGCTCGGCCGGTTCACCTTGTCGGCAATGCCCCAGAGTACCAGGGTGGGAATGGTGCTTTTCGCCAGCCGGCGGTCGCGGGTGAAATCCATGCGGAGCGCAGCGCCGAGGCCCGGCGGGCGGCGGAGCGGGGGCGCGGCGACGACCTCCGGATCGATGCTGGCCTCGTAACGCTGGCGGATCACCTCTTCCGGCACCGCCGAGCCGTCGAACACCAGATATTCGCGGATGAAGCTGCGCAGTTTCTCGATGCTGGGACCGGTGCCGCTGTAATAGTCCAGCAGCTTGTTGAGGCCGGCCGTGGGCAGGGCACGGGTGGTGCCGATGCCGCCCGGGCCCATGAGCACGAGGGCGGACACCCGGCCCGGCCGGTCGAGGCCGAGGCGGAGCGCGCAGGCGCCGCCGAGCGAATTGCCGAGGAAATGCGCCTTTTCGATGCCCATGGCATCCATCAGGCCGAGCATGGCATCGGCCAGGTCGCCGAAGGGGTCCCGGCGGTCCACGCCCTTGGTCGATTGGCCGTACCCCAGCATGTCCGGCACGATCACGCGGAAATGCCGCGACAGGGGCCCGATGTTGCGGCCGTAGTTGGAGAGGCCGGAGGCGCCGGGGCCGCCGCCATGCAGCAGGATCACCGGATAGCCTTCGCCGGCTTCGCTGACGAAGATCCTGCGCTTGCCGAAGGTAACATGTCGCGAAGCGACGTCTGGCCCGTTGTCGGTCACTCTCTTCTCCTCTGTCTCGTTATTGCTGAAGTGGCGCCAGCCAGCGCCGCAGCCGGCTCCAGGTGCGGGGCCTGTCCTGTTCCCGGTGGTGCCGGAGGCGGTCGATCTGCCCCTCGACCGCGGCCGCAACCGTTTCGCGCAGCGACCAGACGGCATCCTTGTCGTCTTGGCGACCGCGGATCTCCCCGGTCGGGATACGGTCGCCGAAGCCGAAATAGTAGCGCTGCGGCCGGGGGATCAGCGTGGGGCCGAGGCCCAGGACGGCGGGCGGCAGGAAGTCGCCGCCGCGCGTGAGCTTCATCAGGCCGCTGCGCTCCATAAGGTCGCGGCGCCAGCCGGGCCTCGTCATGTCGTCGGCATCGAACAGGATGCGATAGCTCTCGTCGGGGCCGACGACCCCGAAGGGGATGATGTCGTAGCCGTGCGCGATGGCGAGGCGGGCGAAGCCCGTGCGCTGTTTCCAGATCAGCTTGTAAGCCTCGCCCCGCCGGCGCATGACTTCCCGCGCTCCCCCCGGAAAAACCAGGATGTGCCGGCCCGCGCGCATCAGGGCGGAGCAGATCTCGGGCGAGCCGAGCACCATGCCGTACCTGCCGAGAAATTCGCCCCAGAAGGGCACCTTGAAATGCCCCCGATCGCCGAGGCCGCGCAGCATCGCGCCATGTCGCGTGTAGAGATGCTCGATCATCAGAGGCGCGTCGGTCAGGCCGAACAGCGTGTGATTGCCGACGAAAAGCGCGGGGCGGGAGAGGTCCAACGCCTTTAGGCCAAGAAATTCAGGATGGAACCAGGCACGGGGAACAGCCATGGCGCGGCGCATCTGCGCGGCCGGCGGGTGCCGGTAGGCCAGGGCCGCCTCGATGCCGGCCGTGTTTTCCGCCTGGGTCATATCCGTTTCCTCTTGATATGAAATCCTTCTAAATGAACATATATGTTCAATCAATAGAGAATTTGTCCGAAAAATCGGCTTGACGCTCCGATGGCGTTCTACCCATGTTCAGACACTCATGTTCGTTTTGATGGGGTGTGTCCGTTGAGGGTGAGCGCCGCGCAAAAGCGCATCCGGAAAGCCGCGCTGGAGCTTTTCGCCGAGAAGGGCACCGCTGACGTGACCATCAGCGAATTGGCCGCCGCTTCCGGCGTCGTCCGGGGCACGATCTACAAGAACGTGTCCTCGCCCGAGCAATTGTTCGAGACGATCGCGGTGCAACTGGCCAACGAGATGGACCGCCAGATCGTCGCCAGTTACAGGGGCGTCGAGGATCCGGCGCTGCGCCTCGCGATCGGCATCCGCCTCTATGTCCGCCGCGCGCATGAGGAGCCGCATTGGGGCCGCTTCCTGGTCCAATTCGCGATGACCAACAAGTCGCTGCGGGAAATCTGGAGCGGGCCGCCGGTGCAGGACCTGACCCTGGGGGTGACGGGCGGACGCTACGCTATCGCCGAGGACGAGATTCCCGCCGCCCTCGGCGTCATCGCCGGCTCCACCTTGGCGGCGATCGTCCTGGTGCTCGACGGCCTGCGGACATGGCGAGATGCCGGCACGGAGGTCGCGGCCATGGTGCTGTGCTCCCTGGGCATCGCCCGCGACGAGGCAAGGGGCCTCGCCTCGCGGCCCCTGCCGGATCTCGCCGTGCTCGACTGATCCCCGCGCGCGGCCGGCGGAAATCCGTCGCGTCCGTTCAGCGGTTGCGCAGGGCTTCAACCAGGGCGACGACGGGCCGGGTCAGACCCGAACGGATGCGGCCGCGCAGAGAAAGGCTGCGGTTGACCGGGGCGATGCCTGCGGCATCGCCGTCACGGCGCCAGCGGGGCAGCAAGGCCAGGGCATGAGCGCGGTCTATGCCGGCGCGGGTGGCCGGATTCCAGATCGTGGTGTTGCCGAGCGTCGCCACCTGGGTTGCGGTGATCGGTGCCGGCGCGAAAGGAAAGTCACTGCCGAAAAGGATATGGCCGGGATCGACCAGTTCCCGCAGCGCGGCCATGGTCATCGGCGAGGGCGACAGCGCGGTGTCGAAGTAGAACCGCCGGATATAGGTCAGGACACCCTGGGGCGCCCGATCGGCGAAGGGCGCCATCATGTTGGCCAGGGATGCCCGCCAGGCGATATAGGGCAGGAAGCCGCCCGCATGCGACAGAATGAAATTGATGCGCGGATGGCGCTCCATGGCGCCGGTCAGGATCAGGTTCAACGCTGCCCTGGTGGTATCGCACAGGAATTCCATCAGGAACCCCGGCATGTCGAGGCCGATCGCCCCGCTCGTCGCGTGCAGGTTCGGATGGACGAACACCAGCGCACCCCGGCGGTCGAGTTCCGCCATCAGGTCGTCGAAGCGGGAATCCCCCAGGAAAATGCCATCCGTGCTGCCGAGAAGAACCACCCCGTCCGCACCCAGATGGTCGAGGGCGCGGGCGGCTTCGACGCAGGCCTCGCCCGTGAAGGGCATGGGCAGGACGGCGAAATTGCCGAAGCGGCCGGGATGGCGGGCAGCCATCTCGGCCGCGAAGTCGTTGCAGCGGCGGGCGAGGTCGATCGCCTCCCGCTTGTCGCCGAAGTGCACGCCAGGGGCGGAGAGCGAGGTGATGGCGACCTCGATCCCGTTTGCGTCCATCACATCGAGGGAGGCTTCCGGGCTCCATTTCGGCAGCGGGGCGCCGGCAACCTTCGTGATGCCCCGCCGCTCCATGACCGACACGAAGGCCGGCGGAACGAGGTGATGATGGACATCGATTCTGCCGCGGCCGCTGTTCAAGGCATCCCCTCCTGACCAATCGATCCTGATGATCTCTTGATCGGGTAATAGCGCGAGAATACGGACAAAAAAAGTCTTTAATGAACATATATGTTCTTATTATTGGCACCTGATGCAATCGGAGTGCCGATCCTCTATCCCGCGATCTTCCTTGCCTCGGCCATGCCAGGGCCCGGCGCCGAGAGCAGGGCGAGGCCCTCGGCCAGGATCCGCCCGATTTCGGCGGCCGGTCCCTGGTGCAGGATCGTCCGGTCCGGCCGGACCAGGGCCACCCAGCCTTCCGGAGCGGCGCCCGGGATCAGGGTACCGGTCAGATCTTCGAGAACGGTGCCGCTTGCCGCCCGGTGCAGGTGCTGGCCCCGGAAACAGACCTGCGCCACGCTGCCGCCGGCGGCGGCAAGGGCCGCCTGCTGTTCCCGCTCCAGGCCGAAGACGGCATCGGTGCCGAAGCCGATCAGCACGAGACCGGCGCCCAGGGCATCGTCGCTGAGGCGGAGCGAACCGGTTTCGTCGCGGACGAGGCCTTGGGGCAATATCTCGCCGCAGGCCAGCCGGCAGCGGTGGTGGCTGCGCCTGAACAGGCCCGCGGCAAACCGGTTCCTGGGCTTGACGCCCAGGTCCTCGAAATGCCGGCGCAGCGGCGGGATCAGCCGCGTCAGGCGCATGATGCCATGGACGATCAGGGCGCGGGCGGCGCTCGTCGGCATGACCAGCCGTCCCATGAAGCGGGCGAAAGCGATCATCGCGGCGGCATGGGGCCGGCGTTCCTGGTCATAGCTGTCGAGAATGGCCTCGCCCGCATGGCCCCGCAGCACGAAGGCGAGTTTCCAGGCGAGATTGGCGGCATCGCGAAGGCCGGCGACCAAGCCCTGGCCGACGAAGGGCGGTGTGACATGGGCGGCATCCCCCGCCAGGAATACATGCCCGCGCCGGAAGGCTTTCGCCGCCCTGGCATGGAAGCGATAGACGGCGCGGCGTTCGATCTCCACCGGCCGGCCGCCGGTCCAAGGGCGGATCAATTCGGCGATCCGCGCGTCGGTTTCGAAATCCTGCCGGCTTTCACCCCTGGCCAGCATGAATTCCCATCGCTCGCGCCCGCCGGGGGCGACCATATGGGGTGTCGGCCGCCGGTGATCGCAGAGGAATTCGACATGGTCGATCGGCGCCGGGACATGTTTCGCGTCGACGATCAGCCAATCCTCGGCATAGGTCGCGCCATCGAAACGCTCGCCGATCAGCCGCCGGACCAGGGAGGCGGCGCCGTCCGCCCCGACGAGATAGCGGCTGCGCAGGGTGAAGGGGGCCCCATCGCCGCGCCGCAGCTGAAGGACCACTCCATCCGCGTCCTGCGTGAAACCCAGCAACTCGGTCCCGGGCATGGAGCGCACATGGCCGTGGCACTCGAGCGCCCGGCGCAAGGCGGCTTCCAGATCGGGCTGGTGGAAGGTCACCAGCTTCGGATGCCCGTCGATGCAGCCGAGCGTATTGACGCGGCCGAATTCGCCGAGCAGCGGCGAGCGCATGCGCACCACGGGGATCGCGATCCGGGCGAAGGCCGTCTCGTCGAGCCCGACCCATTGCAGGATGCGCAGGGCCTCATTGTCGAGGGCGATGGCGCGGGGCGCCATGAAGATGTCCGGTGACTTGTCGATCACCACGGTCTCGATGCCGTAGCGGCCCAGCAGGTTGGCGATGGCGGCGCCGACCGGCCCGAAGCCGACGATCGCGACCTCCGTCGCCGGCGTCGGGGCCGGCTCGCTTTGCTCCATGACGCTCTCCCCGCGCTTCGTTCCTGGGTCAGGCGGTGATGGTGACGCGCTGTTCGCCGAGATCGACCACCCGGTCGGCGCTGGCGATGGTGGCGGTGACGACATCGCCCGGCTTCAGGTATTGCGGGCGCTTCGCCTGCATGCGGCCGAACGCCGCCCAGACTTTCTTTTCCGGCAGGACCAGTTGGGTGAGCTTGCGCACGAAGGGCGGCGGCACCCTGAGCGCGCAGCCGGACGGCGTGCCGGTCAGCAGGATGTCGCCCGGCGCGATGTCGCTGAAGGTCGAAAGCTCGCTGATCGTCTCCGCCGGTTTGTAGACGAGATTGGCGGTCTCGTCCTGCTGGCGGATCTCGCCGTTGACGGCAAGCGACAGCGTCAGGTGGTCGAGGTAGCGGAATTCCTCGCGTTCCAGAACCGCCAGGTGCGGGCCGACGGGGCAGAAGCCGCGATAGCTCTTGCCCTTGAAGAATTGCATCTGGGGCAATTGCACGTCGCGGGCGGAGATGTCGTTGGCGATGGCGAGGCCGAAGACATGATCGGCGAGATTGTCCGCCGTCACCGTGACGGGACCGCTGATCGCCTTGCCGAAGACCAGGGCGAGTTCGATTTCATAGTCGAGCAGGCGGACATGGGCCGGCCGCACGACCTTGCCGTGCGGGGCGTTCAGCGTGCAGTCCGCCTTCTCGAAGAACATGTTGAAGGCTTTTTCGTCCGGGTTCAGGCCGGATTCGATCATGTGCCGGCGATAGTTGGCCCCCTGGCACAGCAGGCGGGCCGGCGCCGTGACCGGCGAGAGCAGCTCGACCGCCTGGAAGGGCAGGCTGGCCGGCCTTGTCTTCGCCGCGCGCCAGTCGTCTTCGCCCCGGGCGATCAGGTCGGCCGTGGTCTCATAGGTGCCGGCGAGCGGGGCAATGCCCCCGTTCAACGCGACCCCCCAGGCGCTTCGCCCCTGATGGACGAAGCGGACGATATTGGTGGCCATGATGTCTCTCCTCAGCGCGCCTTGGGCTTGCGAATGGTCTTGCCGGCCCAGGGCCGGGGCGGAATGTCGAAGGCTTTCTTGAGCGCGGCGAGCCGCCGCAGGCTGAAATCGGCGCGGTGGCGCAATCCCTTGACGATGGACCCGATCAGTTCCAGCGACGGGCGGCCGTCGATGAAATGCCGGGGCATTTCGGGCCCCCACTGGTAGATGCTTTCCTTGCCCGTGACATGGAAACGGGTGGGATATAGGGTATCGAAGACGTCGCCGTCGGCATAATGCTCGACCGCGAAACCGGCCGGATCGAAGTGGTAGTTGAAGACCTGGGAGCCCAGGATGTGACGCCCGACGCCCCAATTCTGCACCCAGCCCCGGCGCAACAGATATTCGCCGCCGAGCGCCACCGCATCGAGGTCCAGCACCTCGAAGGCGGCATGGTCGTAGTGATCGCGCGGGCCGGAGGCGATCACGATCGAATGATGATCCGCCGGCTCCGCCCCCCGGTCGCAGCGCAGGAAGGCGAGGACCGGCTCGTGACTTTCCGGCAGGATCTCGACGTCGCTGGCGATCAGGCCGAAATTCTCGACATACCAATTGGCATTGCGGGCGAATTCCTGGCGCTGCATCACCACATGGCCGAGGCGGAAGACCTCGGCCGGTTCGGGGATCGCGGGCTGGGGGGCATTGACCCGGTTCTTCTGCCCCGGATAGTTCCATACCCTCGGCTGGCGATGGGGCAGCGGCGGCAAGGCGGCGAGGCCATGAACCACCTCGACCCGGAAGCCGGAAGGATCGGTCAACGAAAGGATGCGGCCGCCGCCGGGCTCGGCGCTCGTCCGCACGTCCTCATCGTGGGCCCGGGCGAGACGGTCGAGGTCGCCATCCCCGGCGGCGCGAAGACCGAGGGCGAGGAAGCTGTCGTGGGGCGCCCGTTCGACGATGACGATATGCGCCTGCGGCAGCACGCCCCGGAAATAGACGGCATCCGCGCCGCGGGCGGCGACTGTGAGACCGAAATCCGCGAAATAGCGGGTTGCCGTGTCGAGGTCGCGCCGGCCGAAGCGGAGATAGGCGACATCGGCGATTCTGACGACCGGCTCGGCCGCGCGGGTGATGAGTCGGGTCATCGGGTGAACTCCGTCGCGAAGGCATAGCGGCCGAGGATGGCCTTCAGGGCATCGCCACCCTCGCCGGCGTCGATCCGGGCGAGCAGGCCGCGCTTCGTGTCCTGCACCACGTCGAGCGCCGCGAGGGTGACGCCGGCCGTGGCGGCTTCCCGGCGGATCACATCCTCGATCTCGCGGATGGCCAACGCGGGCTTGAAGATCTTGCCGACGCCCGTGGTCGGCAGGCTGGCGATAGGGCGCACGGCCTTCGGCCAGGCCGCCCGCTCGGGAATGGTTTCGGTCGCGAAGGCGAGCAATTCGTCGTCCCGGACCGCGGCCCCCGGCTTCAACTGGACATAGGCCACCGGAACTTCGCCGGCATGGGGGTCCGGCCGGCCGATCGCGGCGGCGAGCGCCACCGCGGGGTGGCCGTGCAGCGCCTCCTCGATCACCTTGGGGTCGATGTTGTGACCGCCCCGGATGATCAATTCCTTCCGGCGGCCGGTCAGCCAGAAATAGCCATCCGCGTCTTGGCGGGCGAGATCGCCGGTATTGAGCCAGCGCCGGCCCTGATGGTCGATCCAGATGCCGTCGTTATGGGCGGGCTCCAGATAGCCGGCGAAGACATTGGGCCCCGCGATCGCCAGCACCCCGACCTCGTCGACGGCGGCATCGCGAAGATATCGGCCCGCCTCGTCCAGCACGACCGCCTTCATGTCCTGGTAGGGATAGCGGATGCCGATCGAGCCGACCCGTGCCGCCGCCCCCGGCGGGTTGCAGGCGGAGGCGCAGGCCCCCTCGGTCAGGCCGTAACCTTCCAGGATGCGGACGCCGGTGCGGCGCTGGAAGTCGCGGAACAGTTCGGCCGGCATGGGCGCAGCACCGCAGAGCGCCAGGTCGAGGCTGGAAAGGTCGTGGCCGTCGAGCGGGACCTGCAACAGGGCGGAATAGACCGTGGGCACGCCCGAGAAGGCGTTGAGCCGGTAATGCTCGACCAGGGTCCAGAACTGTTTCAGCACGCCCTCGCCGCGATAGCCCTGCGGCGTGCCCATCACCACATGGGCCCCGCGCGACCAGGGGGCAAGGCCGGTGACCAATTGGCCGTTCACATGGAAGAGCGGCAGGCCGCAGAAGATCGACTTGCCGGGGGCGAAGCCGCCCTCGACGAAACGGGTCATCGCCCAGGCATCGAAACTTTCGGAGAAATGCGTGCGGCGCGCGATCTTGGGTAGGCCGGTCGTGCCCCCGGTGCAGAAATAAGAAGAAATGTCGCCGCCCGACGGCGGCGCGAAGTTCAACCCGCCGCCCGCTTCCCGCGCCATGGTCCGGCGGAAGTCAAGGACGGGGACAGTTGCCTTCGGCGGGCGCAGGCGGGCGAGGGTGCGCAGGGCAAGGCCGGCGCCCCCCTTCACATAGGGCCCCATACCGACGCTGAGAATGCCATCCAGCGTGGGGACCGAAGCCGCGGCGGCGACAACCTTCTGCCAGAGATCCACCCCCGGCGTCGGTGCCAGGGTGACCAGCCATTTCGCCCGCCCGGCCCGCAGCAGTTCGGCGATCTGCGCCGCTTCCAGCAGGGGGTTGATGGCGAAGACGATGCCCGCCGCCTCGCCGCCCCAGATGGTCAGATGGGTTTCGGGCAGGTTGGGCAGGACGAAGGCAACCACATCCTGCCGGCCGATGCCCAGGCGGCGGAACATGTTGGCGGTACGGTGAATATCGCGGATCAGGTCGCGATGACGCCAGACGGCCGGCCTCCCGAAATCCTTCGCCGCCGCGAAGAACGACAGGGCGGGAGCATCGGGGGCCAGCGCGGCGCCGGCCACCAGCATATCGTAAGGGGTGGCGGGAATACGGCGATCCGCGAGTGGCACCCGCTCGATCGCCAGGATGTCGGCCGGTCCGCTGACCATGGTCATCGCCTCTCTCCCCGGGCAGGCCATTCCGGCAGCGGCGGCAGTTCGGCGGCGGCGATGCGCCGGGCTTCCGCTTCGTCGATGCCGATGGCGCGGAGCATCAGTTCGGCGGCATCGCTGCCGGCCTCGCGCCAGGTCTTATGGCCTTCGAGCACCAGAAACATGCCGGCAAGGCCGTTGCTGGCGACCATGGCCAGGACCGAGGGCACCTGTTCCGGCCGGAAGCGGTAGCGGCCCTCGCTCAAGCCGTCGCCGAGGTCGCGCAGCGGATGCCCTTCCCACATCTGCCGCAGCGCTGCGGTGGTCATGGCGAAGCGGACGATGAAACGCCCCCAATGGGGTTCGTCATGGGCGCGGCGGATGAACAGACGCAGGCCGTTGGCGAGACGGTGTGCCGGATCGGCGATGCCCTCGAAGCTGAGGTTTACCCGCTCGTGCATTTCCTCGCCGAGGCGGACGGCGACGCTCTCGAACAGGGCGGAGGGGTCGGGGAGGTTGTTGTAGACCGTCCCCCGGGCGAGCCCGGCGGCATCCGCCAGTTCGCGTATGGTCACCTGCATCCCGCCCCGTTCGGAAAACAGGCGAAGGGCGGCATCATGGATGCGGGCTTCTGTGGCGGACAGGGAGTCGAGCATTCGATCTCTGAAGAGTATTATTGAACATATATGTTCAATAATGATCTTTTCAGATCTGAGTCAAGGGGCGATGTTCACTCACCGCTGCCGCTCGGCGGCACGCCTACAGATGGGGTAATCACTGAACATGCCGGACAACAGGTGCGAGGCGGCCCGGCCGGCTCACACGCCGGGCGCCCTGGACAAACACCGTTCTCCGATGGCCTGGCCGGGCTTGAACAATGTTGAACACCTCATTCCCCGGCCGTGAATCGGGGCTACAGTCGCATGAGCAATGCTGGCGCGGGTGAGTGGTACGGTCGGAATTGTTTCTGGTGGATTGTGAGGTGCGAGGCCGCGTCCCGTGGGGCGGGCCAGCGCCAAGGTTGGCCGAGATCGCTGAGAGGGGCAAAAAAAACTCACAGCCTGTCGGCCACCGTCTTCAACGGTGCGTCTTGGTATTGAAATTCAAGGGATCAAATCTGTGGCGTTGATACCGAGAGGCTTGGCCAAGTCCAGTGAGGCCGCGGGCGTACCGGCTTTGTCGTTTCGATCGCAACCGGCGGAAAGATCCCGCCGGATCTGCTGCCGAGCCTTGCCGCCCCATATCGTGTGCTGATCTTGGCGTCGGCGTGCCCCAGCGCCCTTGCGGCCTCCAGGCAACCAAGTGCTCTCTTTACGATCGAAGCGAATGAATGGCGAAAGACATAGGGGCTGAATTTCGCATTGGGGAAACGTGCGATCGCCGAACGGCGGACGGCGGCACGGAGAGCCTCGGCAGAAACGCGGAATTCGCCCTGGACATTGGTGAGTTCCGAAGCAAGAGGCTCGGAAGGATCTATGCGAAAAGCCCGATGGTTGCCTGCGCGGTCTTTCGCGGTCTTGATCGTGATGCTTATGAAGCCGTTTGGTTGGTGGTCGATATGAACACCCCGCTCCAGTTCGCAGGGCCGAGCACCTGTAATGGCAAGCAGCGTGGCACCGATCCGGTTGGCGGGTTGGCGGATGCCTTCTACAATATTGTACTGCCAGTGTTCGCCTTTCGGCATTTGACGCAGCACTTGGCATTTCGATCGGCGGCGGGCTCGCTGGTCGAGAGGCAGGATCTCTGATAGAGGGCGATTGCTCCAGAGCCAAAGCTGGCGAAGTCTGCCGAGGAGCGTATATGCCGACGAACGGCCATTGCGGATCAGGGTGCCATGCGGACAAAGCCGGGCTTTCACCTCCAGCATAGCAAGCGCAAAGGCGATCCGGATTGAATGACGCCGCCGAATGAGGGTGTTGATAGACCGGGATCCTTTTTGAGGATCCTCCACCGTTGCCATAAGGCGCCGCATCTCCCGATGCGCATGTTGTCTGGTCGTGCTGTTTGCCTGGGACTGCCGGCAGATCTCATATGACTCGAGCGTGTATGCGGTTACTTCTTTAAGAAGAGCGTACAGCGGGTCCTCAAGCGAACGAGATTCGAGGGGCATGATTACACTCCCTCGCTCTTGCGGTGGCCTTTGGGGCCCATATCAGGCTGGGGCATTATTCGAGTTCTGCAAAGGTGGTTGCCAGCCCCCGCAACCAATATCAGCCCGCACAAGCAACAGCTTGGCGGGCTTTTTGTTGTCATTCCCGATCATGGCGCAGGGGCCGCGGAAGCAACAGGGAAGCGTGGCGTCAAGGGCAGAAGCAGCCCGCCGCGGAGACGGTCAAAGGCCGAGATCAGCGAGGCCCGGGTGATCGTCCGGCCGCCGGCCTTGGGGCCAATGGAATAGTCGGTCACCCGCGGCGATCGGCAGATCGTTGATCGAGGCGATCCGCAGGCGCATCAGGCCGTGGGCGTCGAATTCCCAGTTCTCGTTGCCGTAGGAGCGGAACCAGCTGCCGCTGTCGTCGTGCCATTCATAGGCGAAGCGCACCGCGATCCGGTTGTCCCGGAAGGCCCAGAGTTCCTTGATCAGCCGGTACTCCAACTCGCGCCGCCACTTGCGGGTCAGGAATTCGGCGATCGCGGCCCGTCCCTCGACGAATTCGGCGCGGTTCCGCCAGCGGCTGTCGGGCGTATAGGCCAGCGCCACCCGTTCGGGGTCGCGGCTGTTCCAGCCGTCCTCCGCCAGGCGGACCTTCTGGGCGGCGGTTTCCAGGGTGAAGGGCGGCAGGGGCGGGCGGTCAAGGCTCATCGTCTGTCTTCCTCGGCAGTAAGGCGGGCGCGCAGGCCGGCATTCTCTTCCTCGAGCCGGGCGATGCGCTCATGCAGGGCGCGGGCTGCCGCCGCCACCTCCTCTTCCGTGAAGCGGGGCGTGATGTGCTGCGGGCAGTTCCAGTCGAAACTCTGCAGGTGCAGGCGGAACAGGCGCTCGGGATGGGCGCGGTAGCCGGGCACGGCAAGCTGCTCGGCCAGGACGGGATCGGTATCGAGGGCCAGGACTTCGATCCGCGCATAGATCTTCAGGCGGGTGCGGCGGGGATAATCCATCAGGAACAGGCAGGCCCGGTCGTTGGCCGCCAGATTGCCGACGCTGATGAACTGGTGATTGCCCCGGTAGTCGGCGAAGCCGAGCGTCCGCTCGTCCAGCAGCTTCAGGAAGCCGCGCGGCCCGCCCCGATGCTGGAGATAGGGCCAGCCGGTTTCGGAGACCGTCGCCAGATAGAAACTGTCGCGCTCGGCGATGAAGGCCGCCTCGTTGCCGGTGAAGCGGTCGAAGGCGCGATCGCCGGCGAAATGCTCCCAGAACTCGTCGACCCCGGCTGCGGCCTGCACGGCACGGACACTGGGCGTCACCGCGATATCGAGAAAACCATAGGACATGGGACCTCTCCCCTGACGGGAAGGAAGCATGACATTGCTCGGATGTTCGGATAATATCGGGGAATTGAGGCTCATATTCTCGAAATTCGAGTAAATAAATGGATCGTTTCGAGGCCATGGCCATGTTTCTGGCCGCGGTCGACCGGGGCAGCCTTTCCGCTGCCGCCCGGGCGCTGGGGGTGCCGGTGCCGACCTTGAGCCGCAAGGTCGCCGATCTCGAGGGTCGCCTCGGCACGACCTTGCTGATCCGCACCACCAGGAAATTGAGCCTGACCGATGCCGGCATCGCCTATGCCGCTGCTGCCCGCCGCATTCTCGAACAGGTGGAGGAGGCCGAACGCTCGGCGGCCGGCGAGTTTCAGGTGCCCAGGGGCGAGCTTGTGGTCACGGCGCCCCTGCTGTTCGGCCGGCTGCATGTCCTGCCGGTGGTGACCGATTTCCTGGCGCAGTTTCCCGAGATTAATATCCGGCTGGTGCTGGGGGACAGCAATGTCGATCTGATCGAAGGCCAGATCGACATGGCGGTGCGGATCGGCAGCCTGCCCGATAGCGGGCTGATCGCCACCCGGGTGGGCGCCATGCGCGTGGTCACCTGTGCCAGCCCGGCGCTGATCGGGGCCCAGGGCCTGCCCGCAACCCCCGCGGATCTCGCCCGCCTGCCCTGTGTCGCCGCCGCGACACCCCAGGCGGCCCTGCTGTGGCGTTTCCGCGATCCCGCGCGCGGGGGGACGGTGGAGGTGCCGGTGCGGCCGCGCCTCGTCACCACGGCGGAGGCGGCGGCGGATGCGGTGGTTGCCGGGGTCGGCTTTGCCCGCCTGCTGCATTATCAGGTGGTGCGGGCGGTCAGGGCCGGGGGGCTGTGCCTCGTGCTCGAAGCCTATGAGCGGGAGGCGCCGCCGGTCCACCTGGTTCATGCGGCGCAGGGGCAGATGCCGCTGAAGATGCGCCGCTTTCTCGATTTCGCGGCACCGCGTCTGCGCCGGGTGCTGGGGGAGATCGCGGGGGGCCCCTGAAGCGCGGCCCCGCCTTAGCGCATCTTCAGGCGAAGTGGAAACCGGGTCGCCGTCCGAAGATGCGTAAAATCAAAGCGATAGAGCATGTTTGGAATGACGGTCATTCCGAACGTGCTCTAGTCAATCCGTGCCGTCGCGCTCGATGCCCAGGGCCTTGAGGCGCGACGCCAGGGTGGTCGGGCGCAGCCCCAGGCGCTCGGCGGCTCCGCCGGCGCCCGACACGCGCCCGTCGGCGGCCCGGAGTGCCGCCGCGATGTTGCGGCGCTCGAACTGGCGGAACTCGGCATCGGTCATGATCGTGCCCGGCGGCATCGGCGGCACCGTTTCCGCGCCGCACCGGGCCGCCGGGGCGGGGGCTTCGGGAATATCGATGACCAGCCGGCCGTTCTGCGCCAGGATGACCGCGCGCTCGATCACATTCTGCAATTCGCGGACATTGCCCGGCCAGTCGTGGTTGACGAGCTTGCGCAGGTCCGCCTCGGCCAGCGCTGGCCGGGGCCGGCTGGCCTTGCTCTCCAGGGCCAGGAAGTGCTGGGCGATCAGCGGGATATCCTCCCGCCGGTCGCGCAGCGGGGCCGATTGGATGGGAAAGACGTTGAGGCGGAAGAACAGGTCCTCGCGGAATTCGCGGCGTTGCACCGCCTGTTTCAGGTCGCGGTTGGTGGCGGCGATCACGCGGACGTTCACTTTGCGCGTGGCTTCGTCGCCGATCCGCTCGAACTGCCCCTCCTGCAGCACGCGGAGCAGCTTGCTCTGCAATTCGCCGGGGATTTCGCCGACCTCGTCGAGGAACAGCGTGCCGCCGTCCGCCAGTTCGAACCGGCCGACCCGGTCGCGCAGGGCACCGGTGAAGGCCCCCTTCACATGGCCGAAGAATTCGCTCTCGAACAATTCGCGCGGGATGGCGGCGCAATTGACGCGGATCAGCGGGCGATCCCGCCGGTTGCTCGCCTCGTGGATGGCGCGGGCGATCAACTCCTTGCCCGTGCCCGACTCGCCCGTGATCAGCACGGTGGCATCGGTCGGCGCGACGAGCTGGATCTGGCGCAGGATGGCCTGGATCGCCGGCGACGCGCCGACGATGCCCGAGGCGTTCAACTCGATGCGGATTTCTTCCTGGAGATAGGCATTTTCCAGTTCCAGCCGCTCGCGCAGGCGGTCGACCTCCGCCAGGGCGGCGCGCAATCTCTCGTCCGCCTCGCGCCGCTGCGAGACGTCGCGAAAGACGATCACGGCGCCGACGACGACATTGCGGTCGCGGATCGGCGTCGAGGTATATTCCACCCAGACCGGCGTGCCGTCCTTGCGCCAGAAGACCTCGTCTTCCACCTTGTGCACCGCGCCGTCGCGAAAGGCGGCATAGATCGGGCATTCCTCGTGCGGGTAGTGGCTGCCGTCGTGGCGCGTGTGGTGCACGATGCCGTGAATGTCGCGCCCCGCCAGTTCCTGCGCGCTCCAGCCCAGCATGCGTTCCGCCGCCGGGTTGACGAAGGTGGTCTTGCCCTCGGCATTGACGCCGTAGATGCCCTCGCCGGCGGCGCGCAGGATCAGGCGGTTTTCCCGCTCGATGTCGCGGAAGACGCGCTCGACATGCTGCCATTCGGTGATGCCCCGGCCCATGTAGTCGTCCGCCGCCGCGTCGATGGAGCGCTTCTGCCGTTCCGCGAGGTCGCTGACGGCGACCAGCAGCAGGGCGCGCCCCCCGCCGACCGGCAGGACCGAGCCGACATATTCGACCCCGATCTCGCGGCCGGCGGCATGGCGGGGCTTCAGCGCCGTCGTCCACCATTGGCCATGGGCCATCACCGCCTGGGTGAAGACGATCAGGGTGGGCAATTGCCCCTTGTGCAGGTCCGAGACCTTGAGGCCGACCAGGGCGCCATGGTCGTAACCGAGCAGGCGGCAGGCGGCGATATTGGCCTCGACGATCCGGTCTTCGGCCGGATCGAAGATCAATTCGGCTTGCGGCGAGTGGCGGAAATAGCGTTCGGCCCGATCATCCGGCATTGCGAAATCTCGTAAACGGGGTGACGAATATTCGTAAGTCACGAGATCCCGTGAGTCAACGCCGGGCCGTCTTTTCCTGGATTTCCATTGATTTTCAATGCCCTGGAAAAATATTCGAGATTGGCACGCCCCTTGCCATTCAACGAGCAGGCAAGACGCAAGGGGATACCATGTTCAAGAATCCATTCGACGACCGTACCACCCTGCAAGGGACCGGCTGCGCCTGCGGCCGCCATGCCAGCCAGGGCGAGCATGACCGCCAGTTCCGCGCGGCGCAGGTCTCCGCCGGCACCGAGACGCAGTATGAGACGGCGGTCGCGGGTGCCGTGATGCGGGCGATCTTCCCGCAGGATGCGACGCGCCGCGCCTTCCTGCGGGCCGTCGGGGTGCCGGCGGCGCTGGCCGCCGTTTCCCAGGTCTTCCCGCTGGGGCTGGCGACCGAGGTTTTCGCCGAAGGCGGCGCGATCGAGAAACCGGACCTCAAGATCGGCTTCATCCCGATCACCTGCGCCACCCCCATCATCATGGCGGCACCCATGGGCTTCTATGCCCGGCACGGGCTGAACGTCGAGGTGATCAAGACCGCCGGCTGGGCGGTGATCCGCGACAAGACCCTGAACAAGGAATATGACGCCGCCCACATGCTGTCGCCCATGCCGCTGGCGATCACCATGGGCATCGGCTCGACGCCGCAGCGCTATGCCATGCCGGCGGTCGAGAATATCAACGGCCAGGCGATCACCCTTGCCCTGAAGCACAAGGACCGCCGCGACCCCAAGGACTGGAAGGGGTTCAAGTTCGCCGTGCCCTTCGACTATTCGATGCATAATTACCTGCTGCGTTACTATCTGGCCGAGCACGGCCTCGATCCCGATACCGACGTGCAGATCCGCGCCGTGCCGCCGCCCGAAATGGTCGCCAACCTGCGCGCCGAGAACCTGGACGGTTTCCTCGGCCCGGATCCGATGAACCAGCGCGCGGTCTATGACGGGGTGGGTTTCATCCACATCCTGACCAAGGAGATCTGGGAGGGGCATCCCTGCTGCGCCTTCGCGGCCTCCAGGGATTTCATCGAGACCCTGCCCAATACCTATGCGGCGCTGCTGAAGTCGATCATCGATGCCACGGCCTTCGCCTCCAAGGCGGAGAACCGCAAGGATATCGCCGCCGCCATCGCCCCGGCCAATTACCTGAACCAGCCGGAAATCGTGCTGGAACAGATCCTGACCGGCACTTTCGCCGATGGTCTCGGCAATATCGTGCGCCAGCCGAACCGCGTCGATTTCGATCCCTTCCCCTGGCAGTCCTTCGCGGTCTGGATCCTGACCCAGATGAAGCGCTGGGGGCAGGTGAAGGGCGAGATCGATTACAATGCCATCGCCCGGGAAGTCTTCCTCGCGACCGATACGGCAAAGCTCATGGCCGAAGCCGGCCTGACCCCGCCGAAGGAGGTGACCAAGACCTTCGTCGTCATGGGCAAGACCTTCGATCCGGCCGCGCCCGAAGCCTATCTCGACAGTTTCCCGATCAAGCGGGCGAACTGACATGGGCGCCTCCCTCAACCTCCGGGCGGCGGCCCTTTCGGTCGCCCTGCTTCTCGTCTTCCTCGGCCTCTGGCACTTGGCGGTCCAGGGCGGCGGCACCGGTGCCGCCGTCGATCCCGACTATGCCCGGCTGATGGGCATCCAGGTCACGCAAGGGGCCTCGGCCATGCCGGGGCCGGCGGAAGTCGGCAGCCGGCTCTGGCAGCACCTGAGCGATCCCTTCTACGACAACGGCCCGAACGACAAGGGCCTCGGCATCCAGCTCGCCTATTCGATCGGGCGGGTCATGCTCGGTTACCTGCTGGCGGTCGCGGTCGCGATCCCGCTCGGCTTTCTCATCGGCATGTCGCCCCTCGTCTCGCGCGCGATCGATCCCTTCATCCAGGTGCTGAAGCCGATTTCGCCCCTGGCCTGGATGCCCCTGGCGCTCTACACGATCAAGGATTCCGGCATATCGGCGATCTTCGTCATCTTCATCTGCGCGCTCTGGCCGATGCTGGTGAACACCGCCTTCGGCGTCGCCTCGGTCCGGCGGGAATGGATCAATGTCGCCCGCACCCTCGAGGTCGGCGTGCTGCGCCGCGCCTTCACCGTGATCCTGCCGGCGGCGGCCCCGACCATCCTGACCGGCATGCGCATCTCGATCGGCATCGCCTGGCTGGTGATCGTCGCCGCCGAAATGCTCGTCGGCGGTACCGGCATCGGTTACTTCGTCTGGAACGAGTGGAACAATCTTTCCATCACCAACGTCATCATCGCCATCCTCGTCATCGGCCTGATCGGCATGCTGTTCGACCAGCTGCTCGCCCGGCTGACGCGCATGGTTACTTTCCCGGAGTGACGCCGATGACCCGTTTCATTTCGATCGAAGGCATCGCCCGCCGCTATCCCGGCAAGGGCGCCAGCTCGGACACGACGATTTTCGAGGATCTGTGGCTCTCGCTCGACCGGGGCGAATTCGGCTGCGTCATCGGCCATTCGGGCTGCGGCAAGACCACGGTGCTCAACATCCTCGCCGGGCTCGACGCGCCGAGCGAGGGCACGGTGATCGTCGACGGCAAGGCGATCGCCGGCACCAGCCTCGACCGCGCCGTGATCTTCCAGAGCCATGCCCTGCTGCCCTGGCGCAGCGTGCTCGGCAATGTCGCCTATGCCGTCGCCTCCAGGTGGCCCGCGTGGCCGGCGGCGCGGGTGAAGGATCACGCGCGGAAATTCATCGCCCTGGTCGGCCTGGCCGGGGCGGAGCACAAGCGCCCCTCGGAACTGTCCGGCGGCATGAAGCAGCGCGTGGGCATCGCCCGGGCCCTTTCCATCGAGCCGAAGATCCTGCTGATGGACGAGCCCTTTTCCGCCCTCGACGCTCTGACCCGCGGCACCTTGCAGGACGAGGTGCGGCGCATCTGTATCGAGACCGGCCAGACCTCCTTCATGATCACCCATGACGTCGACGAGGCGATCTTCCTCGCCGACAAGATCTTCCTGATGACCAACGGCCCCGGCGCCGTCCTGGCCGAGGTCATCCGCAACCCGCTGCCCAAGGGACGGGCCCGTGCCGACCTGCACCGGCACCCCGACTACTACCCGGTGCGGAACCATATCGTCGATTTCCTGGTCACCCGCAGCCGGACCTTCCGGGCCGCCACCCCCGGCCACAACCCGCGCCAGGTGCCCGTGATCGCCCCGGGCGCCGAGCGCGGCGAAGACCCTGCGCCAGCCCATCGCCTTGCCGCCGTCGCCGGCCTCTGACCCTCACCCGCCCAGCATCGAACGGAGATCAAGAATGAAGCGCGAAGACCTGACGGAGAAACTGCTCGACACCAAGCGCGAGAACGGCTGGTCGTGGAAATACATCTGCGAACAGATCGGCGGCTATTCCGAGGTGCTGATCGTCGGCGCCATCCTCGGCCAGATGAAGCTGACCCGGCCCCAGGCGGAAGCCGCCGGCAAGCTGTTCGCCCTGAGCGGGGCCGAAATCACCATGCTGAACGAAACGCCCATGCGCGGCATGGCCATGCCGCCGACCGATCCCCTGATCTATCGCTTCTACGAGTTGGTGATGGTGAACGGCCCGGCCTGGAAAGCCCTGATCGAGGAGGAATACGGCGACGGCATCATGTCGGCGATCGATTTCGACATGACCATGGAACGCCTGCCCAACCCGCGCGGCGACCGGGTGAAGATCGTCATGTCGGGCAAGTTCCTGCCCTACAAATATTACGGCGCCAGCGGCAACGTGCCGGAATACGGCTACAAGGAATAGCCGAACGCAAGGCGGGACGGCGGTTCCCGCGTGGCGCAGCCGGCAGGGGGGCTATCGGCCCCGCTGCCGCAAGCCCGGGGCTGTTCGGTGGCAGCCGCACAACCGGAACCGGGGCAATCAATCGGCCGCGGCGGGGTCCGCGGGCGCCTTCAGTGCGGCGAGCGCCCTGATGGCGTCGCGGATCATCGCTTCTGCGGCGGCATCGTCGATCCCGGTCGCGGCGGGCAGGCGCAGCAGGTTGCGCAGCAGGCCGAGGCCGATCAGCAGCGAGCCGATCATGGTGGCCTGGAAGGCGCCCGGGTGGCCGAAGCCGTGGCGGATGGGATCGAGGAAGTTTCTTTCCATCCGTTCCCCGACCAGGCCGCCAGCCTTCTGGCTGGCAAGCGAATGGACGAAGATCAGGAAGGGATCGACCTCGGCCGCCAGCGGGACGGAAGGCTGTTCGAAGATCAGCCGGGCCAGGGTCTCGGTCAGCATTTCGGGGCCGAGACCGGCAAGATTCACGGTCTCGTCGGCCGCGTCCAGCACTTCGCGGAACAAGCCTTCCTTCGAGCCGAAGCAGCGGTGGACATAGGCGACATCGACGCCGACATCGCCCGCAATATCCCGAAGGCTGGCCTCGTCGAAAGACGCGGCCGCGAAATGACGAAGCGCGGCCTGGAGGATGCGCTGGCGGGTTTCGCCCTCGCCGCGCACGATCGCTTTCCGCGCCGCCTGTTCTTTGCCCATGTCCTGTCCGGTGTTCTTGTTCGCGGGGCCGGTCCGACTGCGGACCGGCCCAATGGAGAGCATGAAGTCGGTAAGTCAACAAGTGTTGACATTGATGGCCCGGTGATTTTTCCTAGGGCCGAAGGGCGTTGCCGCCCGGAAGGTTTCGAGCGCCTGGCCGGTCCGGCGACCGCTTGTGCGCACCAGGGGATATGCATCCCGGGGGACGAGTATGAAGTTGCGGGGCGGGAAGGGACTGGTCGCGGGTCTTGCGGTTGTCGCCGGCATCGTCGGTTACCTGGTGTGGCAGAAGGCGGCGGACAGCGGCATGCCGCCCGGCATCGCCAGCGGCAACGGGCGCCTCGAGGCGGTCGAGATCGATATCGCGGCCAAGACCGGCGGCCGGCTGAAGGATGTCCTGGTGCGGGAGGGCGATTTCGTCACCGCCGGACAGGTTATCGCCCAGATGGATGTCGCCCAGCTCGCCGCCCGCAAGCGCGAGGCCGGGGCGCAGTTGCGCCGCGCGGAGATCGCCATCGGCACGGCCGGCAGCCTGGTGAGCCAGCGCGAGGCCGAGAAGGACGCCGCCCAGGCGGTGGTCGAACAGCGCGAGGCGGAACTGGAGGCGGCGGCAAGCAAGCTGGCCCGGTCCGAACAGCTTCTGCGCAACAGCACGGTTTCCCGGCAGACGGTGGACGACGACCGCGCCGCGGCGCGCAGCGCCGCCGCCGCCCTCAGCGCGGCCAAGGCCTCCCTCGCCGCCGCCGATGCGGCCATCGGCGCCGCCAAGGCCCAGGTCGTCGACGCCGAGGCGGCGGTCGAGGCGGCCCGGGCGGCCATCGAAAGCCTGGATGCCGATATCGCCGACGGCACGCTGCGCGCCCCCAGGGACGGCCGCATCCAGTATCTGGTGGCCCAGCCGGGGGAAGTGCTGGCCGGCGGCGGCCGGGTCGTCAACATGGTCGATGTGTCGGACGTCTATATGACCTTCTTCCTGCCGACGCAGCAGGCCGGACGGGTGGCCCTGGGGGCCGACGTCCGCCTGGTGATCGACGCCGCGCCCGACGTCGTCATCCCGGCCAGCGTTTCCTTCGTGGCCGATGTCGCCCAGTTCACCCCGAAGACGGTGGAGACGGAGGAGGAGCGGCTGAAGCTGATGTTCCGGGTGCGTGCGCGGATCGCCCCTGAACTGCTCGCCCGTTATCTCCGCCAGGTGAAGACCGGGCTGCCGGGCATGGCCCATGTCCGCCTGGACCCGGAGACCGCCTGGCCCCCCGCGCTCGACACGAACCTGGTGCAATGACCGGGGCGGCCGCCGTCCGCTTCGAAGGGCTGCGTCTTGCCTATGGCCGGACGGTGGCGCTCGACGGCCTGTCGCTGGATATTCCGGCGGGCCGGATGGTGGGGCTGATCGGGCCGGACGGCGTCGGCAAATCCAGCCTGCTGTCCCTGATCGCCGGCGCCCGCGCCTTGCAGGAGGGAAGCCTCACGGTCCTCGGCGGGGATATGCGCGATGCCGGCCATCGCCGGCGCCTGTGCCCGCGTGTCGCCTATATGCCGCAGGGCCTGGGGCGCAACCTCTATCACACGCTGTCGGTCTTCGAGAATGTGGACTTCTTCGCCCGGCTGTTCGGCCAGGGGCGGGCAGAGCGCGCGGCGCGCATCGACGTGCTGCTCGAAAGCACCGGCCTTGCCCCGTTCCGCGACCGGCCGGCGGGCAAGCTCTCGGGCGGCATGAAACAGAAGCTGGGCCTGTGCTGCGCCCTGATCCACGATCCCGACCTCCTGATCCTGGACGAGCCGACCACCGGGGTCGATCCCCTGTCGCGCCGGCAATTCTGGGAATTGATCGACCGCATCCGCGCCGACCGGCCGGGCATGAGCGTGCTCGTCTCCACGGCCTATATGGAGGAAGCGTCGCGTTACGACTGGCTGGTGGCCATGAACGCCGGCCGCATCCTGGCGACCGGCACGCCCGGCGACCTGCTGCGCCAGACCGCGACGGACAATCTCGACGCCGCCTTCATCCGCCTGCTGCCGGCGGCGGAGCGCGGCAGCCCCGAGCCGCTGTCGATCCCGCCCCGGCCCCTGGACCCGGCGGGCGGCAAGGCCATCGAGGCCAGCAACCTGACCATGCGTTTCGGCGATTTCACTGCCGTCGACAATGTCAGCTTCGCCATTCCCCGGGGCGAGATATTCGGCTTTCTCGGCTCCAACGGCTGCGGCAAGACCACCACGATGAAGATGCTCACCGGCCTTCTGCCCGCGACATCGGGAACGGCGAGGCTTTTCGGCGAGGCGATCGATCCGGACGATATGGCCGTCCGCCGCCGTGTCGGCTATATGAGCCAGGCATTCTCGCTTTATGGCGAATTGAGCGTCCGCCAGAATCTCGCCCTCCACGCCCGCCTGTTCAAGCTGGACCCGGCCGCGATCCCGGCCCGGATCGCGGAAATGGCCGCCCGTTTCGATCTCGGCGGGGTGATGGACAGCCTGCCGGAGGCGCTGCCCCTCGGCATCCGCCAGCGGCTGTCGCTGGCCGTCGCCATGATCCATGCCCCGGACATCCTGATCCTGGACGAGCCGACCTCGGGCGTCGATCCGGTGGCACGGGACGGGTTCTGGCGCATCCTGGCCGACCTGTCGCGCCGGGACGGCGTGACCATCTTCGTTTCGACCCACTTCATGAACGAGGCCGCCCTTTGCGACCGCATCTCGCTGATGCATGGCGGCCGGGTTCTGGTCAGCGCCGCGCCGGCGGCGATCATGGCCGGGAAGGGGGTTTCCACCCTGGAGGAAGCCTTCATCGCCCATCTGGAAGACGCGATCGGTGCCTCGACCCACCGGCCTGCCCCCCCGCAGGCCGGCAGTCGGCCTGTTTCCCCCCAGGCCGACGGGACGGGTGGGGCCGTGCACCCCCCTATAGGCACGGCCTCATCCGTCCGCTCTTTCTTCGATCCGCGCCGGATGGCGAGCTATGCCCGGCGCGAAACGCTGGAGCTTTGGCGCGATCCGATCCGGGCGACCATCGCCGTCCTCGGCAGCCTGATCCTGATGGTGGTCATGGGCTTCGGCGTGAACATGGATGTGGAGGACCTGACCTTCGCCGTGCTCGACCGCGACGATTCGACCATCAGCCGCGCCTATGTGCTCGAAATCGCCGGTTCCCGCTATTTCGTGGAGAAGCCGCCGATCGCCGACGAGGCGGACATGGACCGGCGGATGCGCGCCGGCGAATTGCATCTGGCGATCGAGATCCCGCCGGGGTTCGGGCGTGACGTGCTGCGGGGCAGGCCGGTCGCCGTCGGCGGCTGGATCGACGGGGCCAATCCCCAGCGGGCCGAGACCGTGAGCGGTTACGTCCAGGGCATGCATGCGGCCTGGCTGTCGTCCCGGGCGGCGGGCGGGAAGGGGGCCGGCCCCGGTTTCGGGCTGGAGATCCGCTATCGTTACAACCCGGATGTGAAAAGCCTCGTCGCCATGGTGCCGGCGGTGATCCCGGTCCTGCTGATGCTGATCCCGGCCATGCTGGCGACCTTGAGCGTCGTCCGGGAAAAGGAACTGGGGTCGATCACCAATCTCTATGTAACCCCGGTGACCAGGCTGGAGTTTCTGGTCGGCAAGCAGGCGCCCTATGTCGCCCTGGCCATGGTCAATTTCCTGTTGCTGACGGCGCTGGCGGTTTTCGTTTTCAAGGTGCCCTTCACCGGCGGCTTCACGGTCTTTGCCCTGGCGGCCCTGCTCTATCTCGGCGCGGCGACGGCGATCGGCCTCGTCATTTCGTCCTTCATGAAAAGCCAGGTGGCGGCGGTCTTCGCCACCTCCCTGCTCACCATCCTGCCGGCGGTGCAATATTCCGGGCTGGTCGATCCGGTGTCTTCGCTCGAAGGGGCGGGGGCGGTGATCGCCGAACTCTATCCGACGACCTATTTCATGATCGTTTCCCGCGGGGTGTTTTCGAAGGCCCTGGGCTTCGGCGACCTGGCGGGCAGCCTGCTGCCGCTGGCGCTGTCCGTCCCGGTCCTGCTCGGCATCGGCGCCCTTCTCCTGAAGAAGCAGGAAAGCTGACGGGATGCTGTCGTCCAACATCCTGCAACTCGGGATCAAGGAATTGCGGGGGTTGCTGCGCGACCCGGTGATGATGGTCCTGATCGTCTTCTCCTTCACCCTGTCGGTCTATACCGCCGCGACCTCGGCGCCGGAAACCTTGAACCGGGCGACCATCGCCATCGTGGACGAGGATCGCTCCCCTCTTTCCGGGCGGATCTCGGCCTCCTTCTATCCGCCTTACTTCGTCGCGCCGCGCATGATCTCGATCGCCGAAATGGACCGGCGGATGGACAGCGGGCTCGATACTTTCGCGCTGGATATTCCGCCCGGCTTTCAGCGCGACGTGCTGGCGGGCAAGGCGCCCGTCATCCAGTTGAATGTCGATGCCACGCGCATGTCCCAGGCGTTCAGCGGCGGCGGCTATGTGCAGAGCATCGTGGCCGGCGAAATCGAGGAATTCCTCGGCCGCAGCCGGACGGCGGCGGCCCCGCCGGTGGCGCTCAACCTGCGCGCCCGCTTCAATCCGGAACTGAACAAAGGCTGGTTCAGTGCGGTGATGAGCATCATCAACAGCATCACCATGCTGGCCATTGTCCTGTCCGGCGCGGCCCTGATCCGCGAGCGCGAGCATGGCACCATCGAACACCTGCTGGTCATGCCGGTCACCCCGCTGGAAATCATGATTGCCAAGATCTGGTCCATGGGGCTTGTCGTGCTGCTGGCCTCGACCTTTTCGCTGGTCGTCGTCGCGGAGGGCCTGTTGCGGATCCCGCTCCAGGGGTCGCTGCTGCTTTTCGTCGCCGGCATGGTGCTGCTGCTGTTCTCGACCACCGCCCTCGGGATATTCCTGGCCACGGTGGCGGGCTCGATGCCGCAGTTCGGCCTGCTGCTGATGATGGTGCTGCTGCCGTTGCAGATGTTGTCCGGGGGGCAGACCCCGCGCGAGAACATGCCGGAACTGGTGCAGCACGTCATGCTGGCGGCACCCAATACCCATTTCGTCATCCTGGCCCAGTCGATCCTGTTCCGGGGGGCGGGGATCGATGTCGTCTGGCCGCAGTTGCTCATGCTGCTGCTGATCGGGGGCCTGCTGTTTGCCTATTCCTTGCGGCGCTTCCGGGGGTTCCTGCGCTGATCCTGCCGGCTGAAACGCCCGACGAGGCGGAGAAGGCCATCGGCTATAATGCCTTCGATTACATGTCGGACAAGGTGGCCTACAAGCAGCTTCTGGTGCCGACCCACCTCAATCCGGAACTCGGCCGCTACGAACTGCACCGCACCTTGGGGGGGCGAGGCCAAGCTGAAGGAAGGCCCCCGCCACCTCTAGCCCGCCGCACCTTCTATATCGACGAGGACAGCTGGAATATCGCCACCGCCGATCTCTATGACGGCCGCGGCGAACTGTGGCGGATCCAGGATGCGCCGATCGTCAATTATTACGACATTCCCCTCTGCTTGTCCGCGCTGGAGGCGACCTACGACCTGCAGTCCGGCCGCTATGTCGTCTTCGGCCTGAAGAACGAGGAAAAGATGCTGAACTGGAATGTTCAGGACGTCGATCCCTCGAAGTTCACGCCCGATGCCATCCGGCGCATGGGAACGAACTGATTACCTGTCGAGAAGTCCGATAAAGACAGCAAAGCCGCGAACCGTCTGCATGGACAGACGGCGCGGCGGGGCGGGGCGGGGGAGGAGGCATGAACGTGATGAAGGGGAGCACGGGGCTCGCGGCGGTTCCGGTCGCGCTTGGCGGCGCCTGCTGGCGACCACGGCGGTCTGTGCGCTCGGCGCGGGGGCGACGGCCTATGCCTATGATTTCGATGTGAACGAGGAAATCTCGGGTTCGATCACGGTATCGCTGAGGCGACCTTCCTGCGGCGCACTCAATCGCCTGCTGAAAGGTTTCGATCCACGCCTCCGTGCGGGAGGCGACGCTGGGCATGGCAGTGCTGCCAAGGCGATTGATTGTTTCGATCCACGCCTCCGTGCGGGAGGCGACAAGGGGCGGGGGTCGCCATAGGCATCATCCCAAGGGTTTCGATCCACGCCTCCGTGCGGGAGGCGACTTGGTCTCCACGTCCCGCTGCTCCCGGCCGTGGTAGTTTCGATCCACGCCTCCGTGCGGGAGGCGACCGTTGGCGCCGGCGCGCGGCCTCGCGGAATTCGGGGTTTCGATCCACGCCTCCGTGCGGGAGGCGACGAAAATTCCTAACTAACCTGGTGCCGGCGCGCGGTTTCGATCCACGCCTCCGTGCGGGAGGCGACGCCCGACGCCGGCTGAGGACCGGCAGGCAGCGCGTTTCGATCCGCGCCTCCGTGCGGGAGGCGACCGTCACCATGAATTGCCGCCCACGATCCTTCGGCGTTTCGATCCACGCCTCCGTGCGGGAGGCGACCTTGCAATATGGAGTGTCACACGTCGTGTTCGAGGTTTCGATCCACGCCTCCGTGCGGGAGGCGACTTTTCGCCGGCAGCTTTAGCTTTATCTCCGGGGAAGTTTCGATCCACGCCTCCGTGCGGGAGGCGACGCGGGCGCAGTGCTCGATCGCCGACGACCAAGTGGTTTCGATCCACGCCTCCGTGCGGGAGGCGACGGGCGTCCAGCCCCGAGACCTTCACGTTTTCCTGGTTTCGATCCACGCCTCCGTGCGGGAGGCGACTTCCACCGGCCGGACGCGCCGGATTGCTCCTGCGCGTTTCGATCCACGCCTCCGTGCGGGAGGCGACTGCGGCCTATGCCGCCATCCACCAGTTCGGCGGCGTTTCGATCCACGCCTCCGTGCGGGAGGCGACCACCCAGCTACGCGCTTTCTTTCTTCTCGATCCACGTTTCGATCCACGCCTCCGTGCGGGAGGCGACGTTACGGCATCAAGGCGTCGGGTCGCACCACAAAGTTTCGATCCACGCCTCCGTGCGGGAGGCGACCTGGGGCGATCACGCCACCTCGCTGCTCTATCCGTTTCGATTCACGCCTCCGTGCGGGAGGCGACCGACCCTCGATCAGGACGAAAGGGGCGACGGAAGTTTCGATCCACGCCTCCGTGCGGGAGGCGACACTATCACCCGACAAGCAACCCGGGTGGTTTCGGGTTTCGATCCACGCCTCCGTGCGGGAGGCGACCTGGTGAGGTCGGCCGTCCAGGCCAGCGCCTCGGGTTTCGATCCACGCCTCCGTGCGGGAGGCGACCATCATCAAAGTGAGGCGCAATGCTCGCCTCCGAGTTTCGATCCACGCCTCCGTGCGGGAGGCGACGCGGCCATCCAGATCACGGCCGAAAAGCTGGTTGTTTCGATCCACGCCTCCGTGCGGGAGGCGACAGTACGGCGGCCGCCGGCCGCGCAAGCGCTTTGAGTTTCGATCCACGCCTCCGTGCGGGAGGCGACCTGTGGATCTGATCCGCCATCGTAGCGGTTTTACGTTTCGATCCACGCCTCCGTGCGGGAGGCGACCCCTCGTGCATGCCTGGTCATCGATTGACCGGCGGGTTTCGATCCACGCCTCCGTGCGGGAGGCGACCGCTCATCGGGCCGGCTCCGGGGTGACTTCGGGGTTTCGATCCACGCCTCCGTGCGGGAGGCGACTATGCTCTAGGTTTGAAGAGCAAGAAGGCATGAAAGTTTCGATCCACGCCTCCGTGCGGGAGGCGACTTTCGCCGATCGCCTGGATGTAGCGTTCCGGGGAGTTTCGATCCACGCCTCCGTGCGGGAGGCGACCCGCGATCGAGGCGGTTGCCGAATACCTCAAATGGTTTCGATCCACGCCTCCGTGCGGGAGGCGACCTGTGGAGGGGAGGGGCGGCGCGCCGATCTTTACAGTTTCGATCCACGCCTCCGTGCGGGAGGCGACATGGCGAGCAGTGGCTGGGGGGAAGTCGTGCGCTGGTTTCGATCCACGCCTCCGTGCGGGAGGCGACTTGGCAACGAAGGTCTCTTCGGCGGTACCCTCGACGTTTCGATCCACGCCTCCGTGCGGGAGGCGACCTCTGCGTCCGATCCTGGACGAGCGGCGGCCCGCAGTTTCGATCCACGCCTCCGTGCGGGAGGCGACCTGTGCCGGGCTGGGCAGCAGCGGCAAGCGCGGCGTTTCGATCCACGCCTCCGTGCGGGAGGCGACTCACCCGCCGGCTCAAATGGCCGCCAGCCCGGGCGGTTTCGATCCACGCCTCCGTGCGGGAGGCGACGACAGGTTCGACGGCGACGGCCTTTACCTGATCGTTTCGATCCACGCCTCCGTGCGGGAGGCGACCCGCCGCCCGCGCGTGGGCCGATGAGGTCGAGGCGTTTCGATCCACGCCTCCGTGCGGGAGGCGACGTTCAAGGGCACGCAGGTGCTCCAGCCCCAGGCGGTTTCGATCCACGCCTCCGTGCGGGAGGCGACTTGCTGCGGATGTCGTCGATCCACTGGCTGACCTGTTTCGATCCACGCCTCCGTGCGGGAGGCGACGCGGCAGCCGGAGTTGTTCGTGCCCAATCAATCCGGTTTCGATCCACGCCTCCGTGCGGGAGGCGACCGCGGCGAAAATCCTGTTCCGCGGCACTTTGGCGTTTCGATCCACGCCTCCGTGCGGGAGGCGACCGCATACCCATAGCACTATGAGAAACAAACGCTAATGGGCGCTTTCGCGCGAACCGGTGCGCGGTGGTTTGTCGTAGCGGTAGTCGGCGCGAGGTGGTCCATTGCCAACGACTTGAAACAAAAAAAGAAAAAGTCGTGCGCGAACCCTGCGTCGAAGGGCCGATAGATTCGGGTTCGCATGTGGTCAGAACAGCAAGGGGCCGTCCAGGTCCAGGACGGGCTTTGCGCCGACGTGCTCAACTCTGCGTTTCCCGTCTGCGCCCAAGCGGTAAAAACGCAGGCTGTCCTTGTCGATATCGATTTCGGCGATTAGTCGGGCACGCAACATGGCCCATTGAGCGGGGCTCACTTCGCATTCGAAGACCGAGTTCTGGACACGTTGCCCAAAGTCCAGACAGGCTTTCGCCACGCGGCGTAATCGTTTGGATCCCGTTGAGTCCCCGGTATTCACGTCGTAGGCAACGAGCATCAGCATCGGTCATTTCCAGATGAAGGGAGGGTAACCGTCGATGTCGCCACGCAGATGACGGGACAGCAGCAGGGCCTGAACGTGCGGCACCAGTCCCAGCGCCATGTTCTCGCCCAGGAACGGGTGGCGCAATTCACGCTTCTTTCGTTCCTGCCAGGCCACCAGTACGGCCTTTCGGCCTTCGTCGGCGAGGGAGACCGCACCCCCGTCGTCCACCACGAAATCCCGTGCCTTCAGCTGTCCACGGTTGATCAGGGTGAGAGCCAGTCTGTCGGCAAGGACAGGGCGCATTTCTTCCATCAGATCGAGTGCGAGGCCGGCACGACCCGGGCGATCGGCGTGGAGAAAGCCGACCTGCGGATCAAAGCCGACACTTTCCAATGCGGAGCGGCAATCGTGACCCAGCATGGCGTAAAGAAAGGAAAGAAGCGCGTTCACCCGGTCGAGTGGTGGCCGGCGCGAACGGCCGTTGAAGCGAAAGACCGATTTGTCGCCTTGGATCATCGTGTCGAATACATTGAAGTAGGTGAGTGCGGCTTCGCCTTCCATGCCGCGGAGCGTGGCGACATCCCCGGCCACGGATGCACGCCGGGCACTGTGGAACAGCCGCTGTTCGGCAGCTTCGATGGCCGCACGGGCAGTGTCGCTCATCCGGTCACCGTGGTCGCGCAGGGCGCGGCGCAGAACGGTGCGCTGGTTCGCCGTCTTGGCGGCGACGATGCCTTGCACGATCGACAGGGCATGCCCCGGATCATCCGCCAGCCGATATTGGGTCCGACGCAGCAGAACGTTGCCGCTTCGCGGCCCCTCGACACGTGCAAGAAATTTGCCTTCGGGCGACAGGAAGGAGAGCGTGATTCCAGCCTCGGCGCAGGCGGCCATCAAGGCAGGCGACGCACCGGGGCGGCTGAAGCAGACGATGCCGCCGATCATGTGCATCGGCGCGCGGCCCCGCTCGCTGCCATCCACCTCGACGACGATGTTCGCGCCGTCCTTGCGCAGCCAGGCGCCTTCGCTGGTGACATAGATCGTATTAAGGTGACGGCGCATGATCTCCGCCGTTTCAGTCCGCCAATTGTCCGGCAAGCCAGCGGCGGATGACCGGCGGTTTTTCAAGTCGCTCGGGCTGGCAATGGCTGAACAGGGAGCAGTGGCGGCATGCGGGCATGGCACGAGGCTGCGGCGTGAGGGCGCCTGCGATCATCGCGCGTGTTTCGGCGGCGACGTCCTTGGTGAGGCGGCGCAATTCCGCGTCAAAAACGATGCGCTGATGTTTTTTCGTCTGACCGTAGAACAGTGCGCCCTCGGGTATGGTCGTGCCGAACATCTCCTCGAGGCAGAGGGCCTGAGCGCAGAGTTGCACCTCGTCTGCGCGATGTGACTTGGGGCGGCCGCGCTTGTATTCGATGGGATAGGCCACCCCGCCACGAAATTCGACTACATCGGCCTTGCCGGAAAGCCCGAGCGCAAATGAGCGGAGCGTCAGGCCGCGCACCACCCGGACGCCCTGCCGCCGATCGGGCTTGCCGCCGTCAACGCGCTCGTGAAGGAGGCGCCCTTCGGCGGTTGCGCCGTCCTCGGCCCAGATGCGTTCGACATGGATCAGCGCACATTGCCGAGGGCAGAAGAGGTAATGCTGAAGCGCCGAAAGCGGCACCAATGCATCCTCTGCGGCAGGGTCCGGCGGGGGCGGCGCGGTCATCCGGCTATCGCTCGATGATCTCGATGCCGGCGGGAAGATTGGTGCTATCGACCGTTACCTTGTAATCCTCCCATTTGCGCGCGGGCGGCCAATTGTCGATGGCGGGGCTGCCGATCTCCTGCACGGCATCCTGATGCACCCGCCAGGTCTTCACACGGCCGAACAGGCTTTGCGCCTGGGCGTTGCCAAGTGCGCCTGCATGGCGGAAGACGATCAGTTTACGCGTCGCCATCTCGCCCCGTGCGGCAGAGCGATCGTGGTCGAACATGTTCAGGAGTGCCTGCCAAAGCAGTTCCAGATCGTCCTCGGAAAAGCCGGTGCCCTTGACCTTATGCGAGGCAAGCGGCGCGGAGACATAGCCATGCGCACGATAGAGACCATAGGGAACGATATGCTTGCGGCCCATGGTGCGTCCGCCCTTCGCCTCTGCGTCCGCATCTGTCGTCGCGGCCATGCGGGTGATGGAAATCTCCAACGGCAGGATCGGCTCGACCGAACGGGCGAAGGCGAATTGCACCGGCCCGCGCACCTGCCCGGCGTTCACCCCGGTCGACATCACGGCGCCAAAGGTGCGGATATCCCAAAAATTGGCACACATCCAGGCTGTCAACTCGCGGGCCCTGTTCCTGTCCTTGGGCCCGTCCTTCAGCGTCTTGTCGTCTTTCACATCAGGCAGGACGGCGGCCCATGCCCTTTTGTGCTGATTGTTGAGTGTAGCACCCTCGGACATATAAATTTCCTGCCCGGGCGCCTCGCCGCCGACGAGTGCCACATAGTTGCGCACTTTCCGCTTCAGTGCGACGTCCGACACCAGCCCTTGGTTGGTGTCGGGATCCAGGCGCGGCAGGTTGCCCGCATCCGGATCCCCATTGGGATTGCCGTTCGTCACGTCGAAATAGAGGACAAACTCATGGCGGTTGATCACGGGATTGCTCATTCATCGTCCCCTTTTTCAGCGGCTTCGGACGAGGCGGCCTCTTCGGGCCTGCCTTTGAACCGTTCCTTGCGCTGGTGGTAGTAGCCGACGGCGAAACGGCCCTGTTCGGCAAGCGGCAGGGCGCGGGGCAGGTCGAGCGAGAGCTTGTCGAGAATCTCCTCGATCTCGCGTTCGATCCAGCCGCCCTTGCCATCCTTGCGGAGCTTGCCCAGATGGTTCTGGACGCCCCGCAGCAGCAGCGGAAACACCCCCGCGGGTGTTGCCGAGGCGGCACCGAAATAACGGTCGCGGATGGTGGTGTTGGTCTTGCCCAGCGCCATGCGCTGTGCGGCTTCCAGAACCGCGAACAAGCGGCCGAGCTGATAGGCCTTGTTGGGTTCTTCGCGTGCAAGGCTCACAGGCACGTCCTCCTTCTGAAAACGCAAGCGATGGTCGCGGGTCAGCACGGCTCGAATGACAGCGACATGCCAGCCGCTCAAGGGATCGTCGCCGGCGCGCAATCGGATGATCGTGGCGGCAAGCAGGCTTTGCGGGTAGCGCCCGCCCGACAGGACTGCGCGCATCACTTCGCCGGCCAGCAGCGGCGGGATGTTCTTGAACTCCCCCTGCAACGCAATGCTGCGCACAAGCAGGCGGTTGACCGAAGGGGCGGCCCCCCAGCCCTCCGGGGCGGGTTCGAGCTTGAGATCCGAATGGTGCGCCGCCAGCCGGCGGGCGAAGGCGTCGAGGTCGTCCGAAAGCCAGAAGCGCACCGACAGTCGCGCGGCGTTGGGCGACAGGCCGAGCACGTGAAAGCGCGTGCCGTCCTCAATGCCGGGTCGCAATTCGGCAAGCGGGCGACCCTTGGCAACCTTTTCCAGTTCCTCGCGCAGCTTGCGCGCTTCATCGGCATCGGTAATGTCGCCGGCCAGAGCCGCACCGAACCAGCCATCGGCCGCGGCAGCCGCCTTCGCGTTGCCGGCGTCAGCCCAGAAGACGACCGTCGCATCGCCGATCGGGCGGCGGATGCGGTTGGGCCCGTCTCGGGTCAACAGGTGATTTAGCGCTGCGCCGTAGCGGAAGGCAGCCATTTCGCTGGTCGGCGCATTTTCCCCCTGCTCCTTGCCAAGCGAGGCAAAGGCGTCGAGGTTGAAGGACACCAGTGCCGCACCGGCGGTCTGCGCCCCTTCCACGCCCTTGATCGTGGGATGCAGACGTGCGATCGCACTCGGCTCGCCGGTGATCAGGCAAAAGACGTTCTCCTTCTTTCCGTCCTCCGGTTTCGCCTCCACCAGTGCGCGGGCCGCGGGCCGTTCATGCAGGTAGACAGTGTCGCCCTCCAGCCGGAACATGATGTTGGCATCCAGCATCTCGGGCCTGAAGGGCGCCGCGTCGAAACGGGCCGGTGTCCATTTTTCAAGGAAAAGGCGTAACGCGACCAGTCCCTCATCGTTTTGTCCACGCAGCCGAGCCATATGGAAGGCCACAAAGGCCGCGTGCTCCTGTGCTGTTCGCTTATTCTCGCCGGCGGTACGCCCGAGGACATAGGCGGATTTGTCCCACAGGAAGTTGGGCGCGACGCCGACGGTGCGCTTGACCGCGGCCGGGACGACATAGAGTTTCGGCTTGGGATTCTTGCCCGATAGGTCGCGCAAATCCTGGTCGAGAACCGGTTCGCCCTGCCTGTCGAGGATGATGCACCAGCCGAATTTTTCCCGGCTCCAGCCCGGCGCAACCACGTCATCGAGCCGGTGATAGTAGCGGTCGAGCGCCTGGAGGATGGTCATCTGGCGACCTCCACCGCATCGAAGGGAGGCACATCGATCACGCCCCCGTTCATCATCGCGCGGAAAAAACGCGACTCGTTGCGATTATTGGCGAAATCGATGTCGTGCAGCATCCAGCCGAGATCGTCGTCGCGCTTGTCCGGCGGCAGTTCGCAAGGCGGCAGGGGCGCGCCTTCGGGGATCAGCGCGAATTCGGCGGGAAATTCGCGGGTGCCGAGGCAGGGGCGATGAAAGCATTGGCCCAGTTCCGCCCGGCGATTGAACATGCTGATGTGCTTGGCGGGCGTATCCTCGAGCCCGGCCTTTGCGGTCAGGCTGAAGCGTGCCTCGATCACATAGGCGACGTCGATCAGCACCAGCGCGGCCCGCTGTTGCCGATTCTCATCCACCAGAATGCCCAACCCCTCGGTCGTGCCGCGCTTCATCGCACTTGCCGCATTGGCGACGCTCGCCTTGGTGCCTACTTCGTTGCGGCGGATCGACTGGAAGCGGACCGGTTTCAGCACGTGAATGCGATCGACCTGCCACCGGATCGCCGGCTTCCAATGTATGGCTTCGAGAATGCCCCGTGCCGCCGAAGGTGTCATGACGTCATAGCTGACCCTTTCCACCTTCATTTCAGGCCTGGTGAAGCAGGCGCGCTCGCCCCAGACATGCAGCCGAATGCCCATCGGATACTCCTTCCGCCGGCGGGAATGTTCTTTTATTGTTCCGTAATTATCAAGTGTATTTTTCGTTCATGTGTAGCCTCAGGTAATTATGTTGCTCTCGCTTGAGCGCCAGGTGGGATCGTCGAGGCTGAGGCCCAAGTCAGGATCGTAGAGCGAAAGACTTTCCAGCACGACAAAGCGGTCGCCGTAGTCATCCCGGCGGACGGCTTGTGCTGCACCGCTGCCCAGTAGTGCAGCCCGTGTTTTCGCAGGCACCGGGACAGTATATTGCTGCAACTTGCGTTGCGCACCCGCGGGCGGGAAGGGGGCCTGGCGGATTGCGGTGATCACGGCCTTTGCCTCCTCGTCCCGCGGCACGATTACCGGATCCATCACGTCGTCGATCATGCGAAACGCTTGGGCGATGGAAGAAAAGGGGAACTCAAGGCGACGCGTTGTCTCGCTGATCGCCGGAACGATCGGGAACGGCGCGCCCGCCAGGGTGGCCTTGTCCAGCGCCTCGTACCCTTGCTGAAAATAGAGTTCGCGATAATAGCCGGCGATGGCGTCGAGCCCCAGCACATCGAGGCCTTCGCGCCGAAGCAGGTGGCGGGCGGGGCCATAGAAGGCATCGATTGCAGGCGGTATCCTGCGCCCGGCCGGCTCGAAAACGACTGTGCGGCCGAAGCCGTCCAGGTGCCCCTCCCGGTTACATCTTCCGGCGGATTGCGCGATGTTCTGCAGGCCGGCCGCTGCGCGCCATACTTCGGGGAAGTCGACGTCCACGCCGGCCTCGATCAGGCTGGTCGCGACCAAGCGCACGGGGCGCTTGTTCTTCAGGTCCTGCCGCACCTTCGCCAGAACGTCGCGGCGATGCTGTGCGCACATCAGGGTGGTGAGGTGAGCTGCGCCCTCCTGCCCCTGATCGCGGAGCAGGGTGAACAAGTCGCGCGCGTGGGCGCGGCTGTTGACGATGCACAGCATCCGGGGCTGTTCCGCGAAACGGGCGGCGATTTCCTCGTCACTGACGGGGGTGCGCCGCCATTCGACCTTCACGCGTTTCAATTCTTCATAGAGGCCCTTTGGATCGGGCGCGAGTTCACGCTCGTCGGGGATATCCAGCCCTTCGAGCGCACCGCTCTTCGTCCGGGGCAACGCCATGTCCGCCTTGCGCAAGGCCGGCTGGGTCGCGGTACAGAACACGATGCTCGTGCCGTAATTGCGCGCCAGCTCGTCGATCGCTGCCAGGCAGGGACGGAGCAGTTTCACCGGGATCGACTGCGCCTCGTCCAGAATGACGACGCTTCCCGCCAGATTGTGCAGTTTTCGGGCCTTGCTTGTGCGTGCGGCGAACAGGCTCTCGAAGAATTGAACCGCCGTGGTGACGACAATGGGGGCATCCCAGTTCTCCGCATCGCGGCGCAGCTTGGCGAGGCCGGCGGCACCTTCCCCTTCCTCGTCGTCACTTGCGGGCCTGTCCCGGTCCCAGTCGAAGCTGGAATGATGTTCCAGAACCGCGTCGCCGAGCCCGACCTCCTCTCTGAATACCTGTGCCGTCTGCTCGATGATCGACGTGAAGGGAATGACGTAGACGACCCGGCGAAGCCTATGCCTGAGGGCATGTTCCAGCGCGAAGCGGAGCGAGGTCAGCGTCTTGCCGCCACCGGTCGGCACGGTCAGGGTGAAGAGGCCGGGCGGCAGGTCGGCTTTGCCGACGGCATGGTCGAGGATCTTCGAGCGGAGCCGGTTTACCTTGCCGCCGTCACCGCGGGCCTTCGCCCGATGGGCGCGGACGATCTCGAGGTGCTTGGTCTCGACGGTGCCGCCGCGTCCGGGTGGCGTTATACCGCTTGCCGTCGCGTAGAAACGCTCCGTCTCGAGAAAATCGGCGTCGACGAGGCAGGAGAACAGCATGCGGATGAAGAAGGAAAATTCGAATCCCGCCGCGATGCCGTTCGGTTTCAGCTCGGGCAATCCCCGTTTCACCGCCTCGAGATCGGGCAGGTCGGCCACATGCGGTTGCCAGCCGTCATAGGGCTCCACGCCTTTGCCCAGGCGATCGGCGAGACAGGCGCCAACCCCGTCATACCCGGAACCGTTCATCAATCCGCTATGATGTCCGGCAAGCCCGAAGGCCATCAGCCGACCGTAAAGGCCATACAATTGCACCGCTTCTTTGGCGCCGGCCGTACTGTGGTCAGGTCCCTTCGGTCCGCCTGCCTCGCGTGGCCTGCGGATGTAACTCTGGTAGGCGGCAGAGAATTTGCCGATGTCGTGCAGCAAACCCATGGCCAATGCCAGCGTGGATGCGCCGAACCACAAGGCGAATTCAGCCGCCCGTTTCCCGACCGCCGACAGGTGAAGGGACAGCGGCTCCCACGACGTTTCGGGCAGCCCTTCTACCGAATGCGCGAAGCGCCTGGGGAGGGGGGACGTTGTAGACTTTTCTCGCTGGGTCATCGGGGCATCCATCGATGCATTGGCGATCATGCCAGGACCTTATCGAAATCGCATGGATCTTCGGTTGAATCCAGTTCCATCGCCGATTGCGGCAAGCCTCTGGCCGTGGTCGGCGGTAATGGGACGGCGTTGATGTCGATGGCCATCCTGCGCCGGTTGCGGGAGCCGTGCATGGACTGGCGTTACATTGTGCCCGCCGAGCCGATGTAGCAGGCCTTTTTAACGAGCGGTTCCGCTACGCATGTCTGAACGAGACGCTCCGGCTCAGGGGGGCGCTATGGATCGCCTTGAGGCGCGCAGTGACCTTCTCCGGGCTTGCGGTCCGGCTGTGAGCATGACGTCAGGGAGGACGGGGGAGAACGTCTATCTCTATGGCGCCGGAGACAAGACGGGGCGCCGCCGGGGCCGCGGTCTCCGGTGTTGTGGAGTATGTCGTCACCGTCCGGGGCTGGCACAGCGGCTATTTCGGGCTGGCGGGCGGCATCCTGCTGCTGAAGCCCGCCTTGCTGCTGGCCTATACCGCCTATATTTTCGCGATGAACGGCTATTTCCTGCTGTTCCTGACCGATGCGATCTTCTATGCCTTCGTCGTCATTTTCGGACTGGCCTATTCGGCGCCGCTGGTGCTTTTCCCGGTGGTGACGGGCCAGTTGTTCGGCATGCGCCAGTTCGTCACCATCGATGCAACCCTTTGCGTTGCCGCGACCGTGATCGGCGCCAGCGGCGGCGTGATTTCGGGCTGGGTCGCGGATGTCACCGGCAGCTTTGCCTTCGGCTTCCTGCTCAGTGCCGTCCTGCTGGCCGCGGTCATTCCGGTCCAGGGCTGGGCGGTGGTGCGCCGCCGCCCGGTGATCGAGGGGCATTTCGGGGAAGGCGGGGCGAAGGTGCCGGCCCCGTGAACTGCCGGCCGGATCGGCTGCGGCGCGCCGGCCGAACGCCGCCGCTCACACGAGGGCGAAGGCGGCGCGGCCGGCGTTGCCCAGGATCACATCGTCCTGGGGCGTGTGGATCCTGCTGCACAGGACGTCGCGGTAGTGGCGTTCCAGCGGGTTGTGGCGGCTGAGGCCGGGATTGCCGGTCAAATCCAGCCCGATGCGGACCACGTCCACCGCGTTGCGGGTGACGATGTGCTTGGTCAGCGGCACATGCTGGACGTCGATCGCCGTGCCCTGGTCGATCGCCGCAGTCACCCGGTCCAGCAGGGCTTCGTTGGTCAGGAGCAGGGCTTCGATCGTGCCGATCTTCTCCTGCACCCGGGGCAGCGTGGCCAGGGCGGCGCCGAGATTGGCAGGCGTTCGCCGGGCCAGGTAATCGACCAGCCAGTCTCGCGCCGCCCGCGCGATGCCGTCATAGAGCGCGACGGTCAGCGCCGTGCCCCAGGCGACGGCGGCGGGATCGGCGCGCGAGCCGAGGCCCTGCAGGGGCACGGCGAAGTCGGCCGGCACGAAGACATCGGTGAAGACGGTCTCGTGGCTGCCGCTGGCGCGCATGCCCAGGTGGTCCCAGCTTTCGATCACCGAAATGCCGGGCGAGTCCCGGTGCACGACGAAAAGCGTCGCCGCCGGTTCCGGATTGTCGGTCCGGCCGAGAACGATCAGCCATTCGAGGATCGGAATGCCGGTGCTGTAGAGCTTGTGTCCGCTCAGGCGCCAGCCGCCTTCGACGCGGCGCCCGGTCGTCGCAGGCAGGCCGCCCCGCTGGGGGGAGCCGAGTTCGGGCTCGACGAACAGGCCGTTGGCCAGGGCCCCCTTGGTTACGGCATCGCCGCCGACCCGGCGCTTCAGCGCTTCCGGCCAGTGCTCGCCGAGGGCGATGGTCCGCTGGAAATTATATTGCATGCCCAGCAGCAGGGCGGTCGAAGGCTCGCCCCGGGCGACCCAGGAGATCACGCGCCGCGCCGTCGCGAGATCGGCGCCGCCGCCGCCGAGCGCCTTCGGCACGGTCAGGGCGCTGAGGCCGTGCCGGTGCAGGCTGGCGAAATTCTCGAAGGGAAAGCGCGCCTCGCGGTCGTCCGCCGCGGCGCGGGCGGCGAATTCGGCGGCAAGGTCGCGCAGCAACGCGTCGGATACCATGGTCAGGCCCCGGCGAAGGCGGGATCGCGGGCGGCGAGATCTTGCCACAGGGTCAGGAAGCCGTGCAGGCCGATGCGGGGGCTGCCGGTGCGCGCGGCGGTATCGTCGGCGACCGCGGCCTCGATCGGGGCAAGCGTGCCCGCCGCCTCGGCCTGGAGCTGGACCTTGGCGGTATCGTCGAAAGTGATGAACCACCAGGCCGCCGTCTCCACGGTTTCGGCGACCGTCAGCACGCCCCGGTGCTGCACGATCACGGCCTTGTGCCCGGCAAGCGCGGAGGTCACGCCCTGGTTCGTGCCGTTGAAGGGATCGTGCAGCGCATGGTCGCCGTGAAAGGTGCAACTGTCCTGGGTCAGGGGTGCCAGCAGGCGGCCCTGGGTGGCCCAGGCGGCGGTCGCCGGGCTGCGCGCCTCGATCACGGCGTTGACGTCCGGGCGGGCGGCATAGATGGCGGCATGATCGGCGAGGGCGTCCCGGTCCAGGTCGCCGCGGGGCCCGGCCACGGCGCCCGCGCCGTCGGCCAGGATGAAATCGTCCGGCGCCGCCAGGGCGAAGGGCCGGTCCAGGGAATTCACCCAGAAGCGGCCGGGCTCGGCCGGGTCGCGGGTGGAGACATGGCCGGTCGCCCCTTGCCCAAAGCCCCGCCGGTCGAAGATCCGCAGTGCCCCCGCCAGCCGGCGCAGCCGGTGGGCCCGCAGCGCCGGGCCCTCCGCCGGCACGGCCGGGTCCTGCAGCGGAATGGCCCGCCCGGGCCCGATCCGCAGGGGGGCGATGCTGGCGTCACTCATGGGCAATCCTCACGCACGGGCATTTTTCCGGATGGCGACTGGTCGCGATCTGTTCCTTAACGCATTGAACGATCCATATCCTGTTAATTTTTCTAAATTGACGTATCAGGAGTGATTAATGAGGATTTCAACAGTTACGATGTGATTTTTGCATGGGGATCCGTCCATGGCGACCGAATTCATCGGCCTGATCGCCACCCGCGAGGTTTCGGAAATCCATCCGCCACGCGGGCCGCAGGTCGATCCCGATTTCATCGGCCGCATCGCCCGCGCGCATGAGGATGCCGGCTTCGACCGGGTGCTGATCGGCTATGCCAGCACGGCGCCGGACGGCGGGCTGACCGTCGCCCATGCCGCGCGCGAGGTGACGCGCCTGCATTTCCTGCTGGCTCACCGGCCGGGCGTGATCGCCCCGACCCTGGCCGCCCGCCAATTGGCCACGCTGGACCAATTGACCGGCGGGCGCCTTGCCGTCCACATCATTGCCGGCGGGGACGACCGCGAACAGCGCCGCGACGGCGATTACCTGGACCATGCCGCCCGCTACGACCGGGCGGATGAATATATCGGCATCCTGCGCCGCGCCTGGACCGAGGGCGGCGCCTTCGGCCATGCCGGCACGCATTATCGCTTCGAGGATTATAATCCGGCGGTGAAGCCGGTGCAGAAGCCCCATCTGCCGGTCTATTTCGGCGGCGCGTCGGACGCGGCCATCGCCGTCGCCGCCCGGCATGCGGATGTCTATGCCCTTTGGGGCGAGACCAAGGCGCAGGTGGCGGACACCATCGCCCGGGTGCGCGCCGCCGCCGCCCGCCAGGGCCGGCATATTCGCTTCAGCCTGTCGCTGCGCCCGATCCTGGCGGCAACCGAGGCGGCGGCCTGGGAACGGGCGGAACGGATCCGCGCGACCACCCGCCGCCTGCGCGAGGCGGCGGGCCTGCCCGTCGCCGGCCATGCGCCGGCCAATGTCGGCTCCCAGCGCCTGCTGGCCGCCGCCGGCGCGGGCGACCGGCTGGATACGCGGCTGTGGACCGGCGTCGCCGCCCTGACCGGGGCACAGGGCAATTCCACCGCCCTGGTCGGCACCGCCGCCCAGGTGGCCGAGGCCCTGGCCGAGTACCGCGAGCTGGGGGTCGATATCTTCCTGATCCGGGGCTTCGATCCCTTGGCCGATGCCATCGATTACGGCCGCGAACTGATCCCCCTGACCCGCCACCTGATCGCCGAGCGCGAGCGCCTGTCGAAGGCCGGATGACATGACCGATACCGCCGCCGAACGCCTTTCCCGCCAGCGCGATCTTGCGGTCGCGCTCCGCCTCTTCGCCCGCCATGGCTTCGATCTCGGCCTCGCCGGCCATATCACCGCCCGCGATCCCGAATATGCCGATCATTTCTGGGTCAACCCGCTCGCCGTTCACTTCGGCCGGGTGCGGGTGTCCGATCTCCTGCTGGTCAACAGCGAGGGCCGGGTCGTGGTCGGCGAGCGGCCGGTGAATGTCTCCGGCTTCCTGATCCATTCCGCGGTGCATGAGGCGCGGCCGGACGTGATCGGTGCCGCCCATGCCCATTCGCCGAACGGCAAGGCCCTGTCGGCCACCGGCCGCTTGCTGGCTCCGATCACCGAGGATGCCTGTGCTTTTTATGACGATCATGCGCTTTACGACGATTTCCGGGGCGTCGTGCTCGATACCGCCGAGGGCGTGAACATCACGGCGGCGCTGGGCCGCCATAAGGCGGTGATCCTGAAGAACCATGGGCTGCTCACCGCCGGCCCCTCGGTCGCGGCGGCGGCCGGCTGGTTCATCGCGCTGGACGAGGCCGCCCGCATCCAGCTTCGCGCCGAGGCCGCCGGCCCGCCGGTCCCGATCCCGCATCAGGCGGCGCTGGCGCTGGCCACGCGCCTGGGGGCGACCGAGGTGGCGGAACGTGCCTTCCGCCGCGAATATGCCGCCCTGGTCGCGGCCGAGCCCGACGTGCTGCACTGAGGCCGCCCGATGACCGACAGACCCATAATTCTCGCGCATCAATTGAGCGAAGCCTTCGCCCCCCTCATCGAACAGGGCCTGCCGGCAGGGGTCAGGGCCGTGCGCCTGGCGCCGGAGGCCGCCTGGGCGATCCCGCCCGAGGCCGACGTGTTCCTGGCCCTGCCGGCCGGCACCGCCGCCTTCCGGACGCCGGCCGAGCCGCCGCCGGGCTGGCCGTTCAACATCCGCTGGGTCCAGGCCATCGGCACCGGCATCGACGATTATCCGCGCTGGCTGTTCGACGTGCCCCAGGCGACCAGTGCCCGGGGCGCCACCTCGGTGCAGATCGCGGAATTCGTCATCGCCAGCCTGCTGGCGGTGGAAAAGGCCCTGCCGGGGCTTTGGATCGACAAGGCGGCGGACTGGAGATACCGCCCGCTCGGCACGCTGGACGGCAAGACCCTGGGCCTGATCGGCTTCGGCTCGATCGGCCGGGCGGTCGCGGTGCGGGCCCTGCCGTTCGGCCTCCGCGTGCTGGCCAGCCGCCGGGGCCCGCAGGGCCCCGATCTCGACGGCGTGATTGCCGCCGATCTCGACACCGTGCTGGCCGAGGCGGACCATCTGGTGATCGCGGCCCCCCTGACCGCCGAGACGCGCGGCTTGCTCGACGCGGGCAGGCTGGCGCGGACCAGGCCCGGGGTTCATATCGTCAATGTCGCCCGGGGTGCCATCATCGACCAGGAGGCGCTGGTCGCCGCCCTCGATTCAGGGCAGGTGGGCTTTGCCTCCCTCGATGTGACGGAGCCGGAGCCGCTGCCCGCGGGCCATCCCCTCTACGCCCATCCGAAGGTTCATCTCTCGCCCCATCTGTCCTGGGCCGGGACGGCGGTCCCGCTGTCCGGCGTGCGCGACATCCTGGCCGAGAACCTGCGCCGTTTCCGCGCGGGCCGCCCGCTGATCAATCCGATCGACCGGGCGGCCGGCTACTGAACCTCAGGCGGTGGCGCGCTGCGGCGGGGTCTCGAGCAATCCTTCCTGGCGCAGCGCGGCCAGGGTCGCGGGGCGTTGCAGCAGCCGCTCCACCTGGGCGGTCCAGGCCGGATAGGCCGTCGGATCGACACCGATCCGGGATGTCCAGCGATAGAAGACATAGGCGTAAGGATCGGCCGCGCTGTAATCGTCGCCGAGCAGCCAGGGCCCGCCATGGGCGAAGCGGGACTCGATGTCGGCAAGGGCGGCGCGCACCCGGCCCGGGCCGTCCCGGCGCAGGGCTTCGACCGCCGGCTGATCGTCGGTGAAACGCGCGCCCCGGAAGACCTGGGCGTAATGGATATGCACCGTGCTGGCGAGGAAACTCAGAAGTTCCAGCGCCTTGCCCAGCTTCACCGGGTCGGCCGGCAGCAGGCGGGCGGCGGGATAGGCGCCGGCGATATAGCTGTGGATGCCGATGCATTCGGTGATCACCGTGCTGCCCACCACCAGCGCCGGCACCCGGCCGCGCGGGTTGATCGCGCGGTATTCGGGCTTCAATTGCTCGCCGTCGGCAAGGGAGACGGGCACCGCCTTATAGTCGGCCCCCGCCTCCTCAAGCGCGATATGAACGCCGAGAGAGCAGGCACCAGGGGCATAGTAGAACATCAGGGACATGATCGCCCGTTCCTTCGCTGTCAGATAACGTAGAAGCCGTGGGTTCCGTCGCGCCGCAATTGCTCGACGAGGCCGAATTCCCAATCCAGATAGGCCTGCATCGCCTCGACCGGGTTGTCCGTGCCCTCATAGGGCCGGCGGTAGACATCGTCGAAGGGCGAAAGCGCCGGCTCCGCCCCGCTTTCGAGCGGCAGCCCGGCGGCGATCCAGGCGGCCGTGCCGCCGTCGAGGACGGTGACCGTCGCCCCGGCGGCGGCGATCTCCGCGGCGGCGAAACGGGCGAGATCGCCGTCGGGCGAGGTCAGCACGATCTCCCCCGCCAGCCGGCCCGGCAGGTCCAGCCCGGCCCGCGCCCGGATCAGGAACTGCGCGCCGGGAATATGGCCGCGCCGGAACGCGGGGCTGGGCGCGAGGTCGATCAGGGTGACACCGCCCGCTTCCAGTCTGGCCCGGAGTGTCGCGGGCGGCAGGGCCGCCACGGCCGGCGGCGGCGGGCGCAGCGGCCGGCGGTCGCCGGTCTCGGTCAGGTCCGCCGGGGGCACCGGTCCGAGCACGGCCACGTCCCAGCCCAGTTGCGCCAGCCATGAGGCGGTCATGTCCGCCCGCACGCCCTCGGTATCGAACAGGACGAGACGCGCGCCCCGGACCGGCGCCCAATGGTCGGTCTCCTGCACCAATTGCCCGCCGGGCGCGGAGAGGAAGCCGGGCAGGTGGCCGGCGCGATATTCCTCCGGCGTGCGGACGTCGAGGCGATAGAGCGTCCGCCCCCGGTCGAGGCCGGCGAGATCGAGGCCGGTGCGGTCGATCCAGCGCACCCCGGCGCGATAGGCGACGGCGCGGGCGGCGGCCCGGGCCTCGGCCTTGGCCGCCTCGTCCACTTCGGGGAAGCGGCGCTGCTGGCCGCGGTCCAGGGTGAAGCCGGCCAGGGTCCAGCCGATGGTGCCGTTGCGAAGGGCATAGACCGGGTTCGGCAGGCCGGCGTTCACCAGCGACTGCGCGCCGATCAGGCTGCGCGTGCGGCCGGCGCAATTGACGATCACCGTGGTCGCGGGATCGGGGGCGAGGCTTGCCGCCCTCAGCACCAGTTCGGCGCCGGGCACGCTGATGCCGGTCGGGATGCTCATGGTGCTGTATTCCTCGAAGCGGCGGGAATCGAGGATGACCACATCCTTGCCGGCATCGAGCAGGGCCTTCACCTCGGGCGCGGGCAGGGACGGGGTGTGGACGCGGGATTCGACCAGTTCGCCGAACGCCTTGGACGGCACGTTGACGTCGCGGAAGATCTCGCCCCCGGCCGCGCGCCAGCCGTCGAGACCGCCCGCCAGCGCCCGGACGTTGCCATAGCCGAGCGCGGCCAGGCGCTCGATCGCGACGGGCGCCAGGCTGCCGTCCGCGTCGTAGACGACGATCGGGGTCTCGCGCCGGGGCACCCGGTCGAAGATTTCGAGTTCGAGCCGCGACAGCGGCAGCGAGGCGGCGAACAGCGGGTGCGCCTCGGCGAAGGGGCCTTCCTCGCGAAGGTCGAGAAGGGCGATCTCCAGCCCCGCCGACAGCGTCTGGCGGACCTCATGGGGGGTGGCGTCCAGGGTGAAGGGGCGGGTTTCGCCGTCGTTGGAATAGCCGGAGACGAAGAGCTTGCGCCCCCCCTCCGGCGGATAGACCCAGCGCCGGACCGCGCCGATGTCGGCGCCGTAAACATGGATGCTGACCGAGACGCGGTCGTCATGGGCGTTGGAAACGCGGTGGATATCGCCGGTCTCGGGCCCGACCGCCTCGACCGTGCCCGGGGTCAGCCGGGTCGCGGCGTTGCCGGGCACCGGCACGCCGTTCGGATCGATGGCGAAACTCTCCGAGATTTCGGTGCCGCGCAGCATGCCGATCAGGCCCCAGACCGTATGGTCGTGGATCGGCGTCGATTGGCCCGGACCCCAGACGAAGCTGACGATGGAAAACAGCCCGTCCGGATCGCGGTAGAGCAGGAACTGGCGATAGCGCAGGGGATCGGGCCGGGCGAAGGCGTCGGGCAGCCAGTCGTCCCGGGCGATCAACTCGCGCAGCAGCGGGCCGCCCTCGCGGATGGCCCGGTCCTCGTCGAGGCCGCGGCGGGCCAGGGGCGTGAAGGCTTCGATGAATTGCTTCAGGCGGGGGGGAATGGTGGTCGTCATGCCGTCCTCCCGTTACCAGGGCAATTCCTGGCCGCGATAGTCGAGGTAGCGGGTGCCGCCGCCCGCGTTGGCCTCGATCGTGTCGGCGAGGCCGCGGACGCTGGTCTCGATGTCGATGGCGGCATTGGGGCCGCCCATGTCGGTGCGCACCCAGCCGGGATGCAGCAGAAGGAAGGCCTGCTCGCCCTGCTTGTGGCGCAGGGCGAGGCTGATCACCAGGCTGTTCAGCGCCGCCTTGCTGGCCCGGTAGATTTCGAGCGTGCCGTTGGCGTTCAGCGTATTGCTGCCCAGGATCGAACTGAGGAAGGCCAGCGTGCCGCCCGGCCGCACCCGCTCGATCAGGGCATCGGCCAGGCGCACCGGGCTGTGGGCATTGGTCAGGAAGACGCGGGCGGCCTCGTCGGGTTCCGTTTCGGCCGCCGTCCGGTCGGTTGGGCCGGAAACGCCGGCATTGACCAGCAGGACGTCCAGGGTTTCCTGCGCCAGCTTGTGCCGCAGGGCGTCCAGCGCCGCGCCATCGTCGATGTCCAGGATCTCGACCTGAAGGTCGGGGGAGGCGGGCAGGGCGGCCCGCGCGCCGGTATCGCGGATGGTGGCGATCACCCGCCAGCCCCGCCCCAGGTATTCGCGCGTGAGGCCGAGGCCCAGGCCGCGCGAGGCGCCGATGATCAGGATGACGGGCTTGCTCATGACTTACCTTCCATTCCGGGCGATCCGGGGACATTCCGCGAGGGCGGGGGCGGCGGCCAGTTCGCCGGGGTAGAAGCAGGCCACCGCCCGGCCGCCGTCTTGCGGGGCGAGAGGGGGAGAGTGCAGCCGGCATCGAGGGCGCGCAACCGGGCAGCGCGGGTGAAAGGCGCAGCCCGCCGGCGGCGAGAGCGGCGAGGGCGGATCGCCGGCCAGCACGATGCGTTCCCGTCCGGCCGCTTTGGCGGCGGGGCTCGCGGCGATCAGGGCGGCGGTATAGGGATGCTGGGGGGCGGCGACCACCGCCGCGGTCGGCCCGCTTTCCACCACCCGGCCCAGGTACATGACCACGGTCCGGTCGGTCATCCGGTGCAGCAGGGCGAGATCATGGGTGATCAGCAGATAGGCGACGCCGGTTTCCGCCCTGATGTCCTGCAACAGGTTCACGATCTGGGCCTGGATCGACACATCGAGGGCGGAGACCGGCTCGTCCGCGACCACGAGATCGGGCGACAGCGCCAGGGCGCGGGCAATGGCGATGCGCTGGCGCTGGCCGCCGGAGAATTGGGAGGGCAGGCGTTTCGCGGCGTCGGCCGGCAGGCCGACCTTGGCCAGCAGGTCGCGGACCCTTGCGGCGATGGCATCGCGCCGGCCCCAGCCATGGGCGACCAGCGGTTCGGCGATGATGCGCTCCACGGTCCAGCGCGGATCGAGGCTGCCATAGGGATCCTGGAACACCATCTGGACCCGCCGGCGCAACGCGCGCAGCCCGCGTTCCGGGGCATGGGTGATGTCCTGCCCGGCGAAATGCAGGCTGCCCGCCGCCGGCCGGTGGACGCGCAGCAGGGCCAGCGCCGCGCTGGTCTTGCCCGAGCCGGATTCGCCGACGAGGCCGACCGCCTCGCCCCGGTGCACGGCGATCGAGACGTCGTCGAGCGCCTTGAACGGCCGGCCGCCCAGGCGAAAGCCCAGGTGCAGGTGACGGGCTTCCAGCAGGATCTCAGGCATGGAGCGGGTTCCAGCAGGCAAAGGCGTGGTCCGGCGCGCCGAGGGCAAGGGGCGCTGCCGCACAGGCGGCGCTGGCCCGGCCGCAGCGGGCGGCGAAGGCGCAGCCGGCGATGGCCTGATCGGCCGGCGGCGGCGCGCCCGGAATGGGGATGAGGCGGGCCGGCCCGTCCAGCCGGGGCACGAGGTCGACCAGGGCGGCGGCATAGGGATGGCGCGGCCGGCGCAGGATCGCCTCGGTCGGGCCGATCTCGACGATGCGGCCATGGTACATGACCGCGATCCGGTCGCAGACTTCGGCGGCGACACCGAAATCATGCGTGATCAGGACGGTGGCGGCGCGCCGCGCGTGCTGCTTCAGAAGGGCGAGGACCTGCAATTGCACCGTGGCGTCGAGGGCGGTGGTCGGCTCGTCCGCGATCAGCACCTCCGGGTCGTTGGCCAGGGCGAGGGCGATCATCGCCCGCTGGCGCAGCCCGCCGGACAATTGATGGGGATAGGCATCGAGCAGCGCCGCGGGCGCCGGGATGCCGGCCGCGCCCAGGGCTTCCGCCGCGATGCCGCGGGCGGCGCGGCGGCTGGTCTTCTGGTGCCGGCGGATGCTTTCGGCCAGTTGCGCGCCGATGGTGCGCACCGGGTTGAGGCTGCTGGCCGAATCCTGGAACACCATGGCGATGCGCCGGCCGCGCAGGCGGTTCAGCCCGCGTTCCGGCAGGCCCAGCAGGTCGGCATCGCCGAGGCGGATGCTGCCCTCGGCCCGGACCGCCGCCGGCAGCAGGCCCATGACCGCCAGGGCGGTCAGGGTCTTGCCCGAACCGGATTCGCCGACGATGCCGAGGGTTTCCTGGGGCGCCAGCGACAGGCTGATGCCGTCCACCAGCGTGCTCCGGCCGATCCGGACCGAAAGGCCGCGGATGTCGAGTGCGGCGGCGGTCATCGCGCCCGCGCCTTGATGCCGTGGCGCCGGGCGATGCCGTCGCCGATCAGGTTGGCGGCGACCACGATGGCGACGATGGCGCCGGCCGGCACCACCAGCATCTGGGGCGCCTTGAACAGATATTGCCGGCTTTCCGCCAGCATGGTGCCCCAGGCCGGCTGGTTCACCGGCGCGCCGATGCCGAGGAAGGAAAGGGCCGCCTCGGCGATCAGCATGTCCGCCAGGTGGAAGGCGAGGACGACCGCAAGCGTCGGCCCCAGCGCGGGCAGGACATGGCCGAGCAGCACGGCAAGGCGCGAGGTGCCCGAAAGCCGGGCCGCCAGGACATAGGGCCGGGCCATCAGGCTCCGCCCCTCGGCATAGGTGACGCGGGCGAAGACCGGCCAGTTCAGCAGTCCGAGGGTGAGCACCAGGGGCAGGAAGCCCTGCCCGATCACGGCGATGACGCAGATCGCGATGACGAGGCCGGGAAAGGCGACCACCGTATTGACCGCCTGAAGGACGACGGCGCGCGCCGCCCCCTCCCGCTCGGCGGCGATCAGGCCGAGGGCGATCCCGATGACGGCCGAGATCGCGGTCGCCGCCACGGCACAGGTGACGGACCAGCCGACGCCGGCCAGCACCCGCGACAGCAGGTCCCGGCCCAGGTGATCGGTGCCCAGCCAATGGGCGCCGGCGCCGATCGGCTTGAAGCGGTCGCGCAACTGGCCGACGGCGGGATCGAAGGGTTCGATCCAGGGCCCGGCGACGAGCAGGGCGAGGAACAGCAGCGCGATGCCGAGGCCGGCGGCGAGTTCGATGGCGGCGAGACCCTTCCTCATGGCGTCACCGCTGCTGCCGGAGGCGGGGATCGAGCAGGACGAACAGCAGGTCCGTCGCCGCATTGACCATAAAGACCAGGACCGCGGTCACCAGCGCCAGGGTCTGGAGCACGGGGAAATCCAGCGTCTCGGTCGATTTCAGCAGCAGCCAGCCGATGCCCGGCCGGGCGAACAGCGTCTCGGTGACCACAGTGCCCGCCAGCAGGCTGGCCAGCATGGTGCCGACCAGGGCGGCGGTCGAGAGCAGCGCATTGGGCAGGACATGGGACCACAGGATGCGCAAGGTGCCGGCGCCGTTCGCCCGTGCCGTGCGCACATAATCCTCGGCGACGGCCTCGCCGACATTAACCGCGACCACCCGGGCGAGTTTCGGCACCAGGAAGCCGGCGAGAGTGAGCACGGGCAGCACGAGGTTCGCCGGCCCGCCATAGCCGACCGAGGGCAGCCAGCCGAGATCGACCGACAGCAGGCGGATGAGCAGCAGGCCGGTGACGAAGCCGGGCGTTCCCTGCAACAGGAACAGCAGGCCGGCGGCAAGGCGCCGCGACGGCCGTTCCGGATGCAGGCCGAGCCAGGCGCCGATGGCGATGGCGAGCGCCGCCGACAGCGCCATGGCGACGAGGACGAGGCTGACCGTGACCGGCAGATGGGCGAGCACGAGGCCGAGCGCCTCCTGCCCGCCGGTCAGCGAATGGCCGAAATCGAAACGGGCAAGCTGGCCCAGGTAATTGAGGTACTGAAGCCAGACCGGCTCGTCGAGGCCGAGGCTGGCGCGGAGGCCGGCCAGTTGTTCCGCCGTCGCCTCCTGCCCGCCCAGGACCGCCGCCGGGTCGCCCGCGATGCGCAGCAGGACGAACAGCAGCAGCGACAGCGCCGCCAGCAGCACGGCCAGGTCGCGCAGCCGCCGCAGCGCCGCCCCGACGACACGGGGCGGCACGACGGCGCGGCGGGCGGCCGGGGTACCGGCGGCGGCGTCGGTCACGGTGCCACCTTGGCCTTTGCCCCGGCGCCGTCGATCGCGGTGCCCCGGAAGAAGTCGGGGTCGGCCTCGGTATAGAAGCGGTACGGGTTGGCGAAGACGATGTCGCGGAATTCGTCCTCGGTGATCGCGCCGCGCTCGACCAGGCTCCAGGTCTCGGCCAGGACCTCGGTGCCGTCGGGCACGTCCCAATGGCCGAAGTCGGAGGCCCAGAAGGCGTTCAGCCGGGCGCCGAGCGGGTTCACCCTGGTGTTGAAGGCATGGGCCACGGTCGGGTCGTCCGCCTCCGAGCCGAAGTAGAAATTGGGCACGAAGCGGTCGCGGATATCCTCGATCGAGGTGATGCCGGGGAATTCGTCGATCGTCTCCGCCGCCTCGTCCTTGCTGAAGGCGCCGAGAACGCCGCCGAGGGCCGCCTTCAGCAGGGTCTCGTCATCCGGGTTGCCGCCGGCGAAGAGATCCTGGCCATGCTCGCGGTAGAGTTTCAGCAGCAGGTCCCGGTCGAGCGCCTTGGGATCGTAGTTCTGGACCTGCGGCCGGCCGCGCTTTTCCCAATGGCCGACGAGATCGGCATAAAGCTGGGCGCCCCAGCCGGCCCCGCCTTCGAGGAAGCCGAAGCGAAGCCCGGGGAAGCGCCGGGTGACGCCGCCGAGAAAGATCGACTTGGCGAAGGCATGGGAGGCGGCGGCGAAATGGCCGATGTGGTTGAACATATAGTTCGAGGTGGAACTGCGCGCGCTCCAGCCCATGGCGCCGGTATGGGTGGTCAGCGGCACCTTGAGTTCGATCACCTTGGCCCAGAAGGGATCGTAGTCATGGGGACTGTCGATGCCGAAGAAATCGAGATAGGTCGCATATTGGGCGACATCCGGGTGGTGCCGGCCCGGATAGCGCTCGGCCACCGCCTCGATCGGGCGCTTCAGCCCGCCGGGGATCAGGGCGGTCTTCAGCTTCAGCACCTTCACCGCGTGCTCCAGCTCCTCGATCCCTTCCTGCGGATTGTGCAGGGGGATGGCGGCGACGGGGGTCAGGCGGTCGGCATAGGGGCGATAGACATCGGCGTGATAGGTGTTGATCGCGCGGATCAGGGGCTGGCGCAGGTCGTCGTCGCGGACGAGCACGGCGAAGGTCGCGATATTGGGATAGAGCACGGCATAATCGGTGCCGTTGTCCTGGAGGCGCTCGTGCAGCAATTGCGGCAGCGAGACGGTGGCGTAATCGATCGTGTTCTTCGAGGGGATCGACCACCACGCCGGCCGGACCGAACGGTAGTGGTTACGCTCTTCCGGGCTGAGGCCGTACCAGTCGTATTTGCCGAAGGCATAGCCCTTGCCGACGAAGGCGCGGAACTTGTCGACCGCCTTGGCGCCGCCGAACTTGTCCACGTAATCGTCCAGCAGGGGCTGGAACTCGGTAGTGTGAAGATCGGAATCGATCACCGGATAGGGCAGCCGGGCCCTGATCTGCGCCGAACGCGAGACCTTCTTCCTGCGATAGTCGGCGAGCGAGGTCGTGGTCGTCACGGTGTTTCTCCTGCTGAAATCTTTTCCCAGTGGATGAAGCGGCTGCCGGGGGCGAAGTCCTTCACCCGGGCGGCGACGCCGGCGAAATCGACGCTGTTGACGAGAAAGAGCGAGGTCGCCTCGTCATGGGTCCGGCGCATCACCTGCCGCATCAGGGCGACGCGGCGTTCCGGGTCGGGCTCGGCATCGACGGCGGCGATCAGGGGCTCGATCTCGGGAATGCAGGTGAAGACCGGCAGGGGAGCGCGGCCGCAGGTGATGGCCCGCAGGGCGTTCATCGCATCGCTGCGCGGCAGGGACGACAGGCCGAGGCCGAAGATCGGGCCCGAGAAATCGCCCCCGGCGAATTTCTTCACCCAGGCGGCGACCGGCAGGGCGCGCAGTTCCACCTGGATGCCGATGCGGGCAAGGTCCTGCGCCGCCGCGCCATAGATCACGGCATCGCCCGGAATGGCGTTGACCGCGATGTCGATCACCGCCGGGAAACCGTCCGGATAGCCGGCCTCGGCCAGCAGGGCCTTCGCCTTGTCCGGGTCGTAGGGATAGGGTTCGATGGTCGGGTCGAAGCCGATGGCAACGGGCGAGGCCGGCTGGCTGGCGGCGGTGGTCTCGCCGCCCAGGATCTGCTCGACGATCGCCTGCTTGTCGACCGCGTAATTGACCGCCTGGCGGACGCGCCGGTCGCGGAAGGGGCTGCCCGGCGCCTCGGTCGACAGGCCGAAGGTGATGACCAGGGGCGCGGGCCAGCTGACGACGCCGGCGCCGCCCGCCAGCAACTGGTCGCGGGTCTCGGCCGAGACCTGGATCGCGAGGTCGATGGCGCCGGACAGCAGGGCGCTGACCCGCGCCGCCTCTTCCGGCAGTTCGAGGAAGGTGATGCGTTCGAGCCGGGGCTTCCGCCACGAGGCGGGATTGGCGACCAGCTCGATCCGCGAGGGTTCGGAATGGTCGAAGCGGAAGGGGCCGGTGCCCAGCGCGGCGCCGGCGAAGGCTTCCTCGCCGATCTCGGCCCAGGCCCGGGGCGGCACGATGAAGACGCCGGCCAGTTCCGCCGGCAGCGCCGCATTGGGGCTCTTGGTCGTGATCTCGACCGTCAGGGGATCGGTGGCCGCCGCCGAGGTGACGGTGCGCACCAGGGCGCCGGCCTGGGTATGGCGGTGCCGGTCGTCGCGGAGAATGTCGATGGTGTGGACGACCGCCGCCGCATCGAAGGTCTCGCCATTCGCGAAGGCGATGCCGGGGCGGAGGTGGAACCGCCAGCGTGTCGGCTCCACCTGCTGCCACGACAGGGCGAGGGCGGGCACCGGCGCGCCGCCGGGGCCGATCTCGGTCAAGGCGTCGAGGACGGCGGACCACAGGTAGAGCCCGGGGGTGCCGATGGTCTGGAAGGGATTGCCGCGGGCGGCGTTGAAGGCGTAGACGCCGACCGTCAGGGTTCCGGTCGGCGTCTCGGCCCGCGCGGGCAGGGCGGCGGCGATGGTGATCGCCGCCGCAGCGCATAGCCTGAACAGCAGGGCCCGCACGGTTTCCGCCTTAGAACGCGTAGCCGAGACGCGCGGTCACGGTCAGCGGATCGTTCGGATAGACGAGGGTGGTCGCACCGAAGATCAGGGTCGTGCCGTAGTAATGCTCGTCGGTCAGGTTCTTGCCTTCGAGGGTGGCGGTCCAGTGGCCGTCCTCGCTCAGGTAGGTGATGGAGGCGTTCAGCAGCTGGTAGGCGTCCGTCGCCCCGACCTCCCGGTTGTAGGCGTCGTTATAATATTTGGCGGTATGGCTGAGGCTCGCGCCCAGCTTGATGCTGCCCGGAATGTCGAGCGGCGGCTGGTAGGTGAAGCCGACCAGGGCCTTCAGCGGCGACACGCTCTTCAGGTCCTTGTCGGAGCAATCCTCATAGGCGCCGGCGGGATTGGCGCAGAGGAAGGTCTCCGTATACTCGGCATCGGTAACCGCGAGATTGCCGTAGACCAGCAGTTCCGGCGTGATCTTGAACGACGTCTCGAGCTCGAGGCCCAGAATGCGGGCGGCGCTGGCATTGGTCGTGCGCCCGACCGTGGTCCCCTGGATCTGCTGGGTGACATGAAGGTCGGTGACGTCGTTCACATAGCCGGCGACGTTGAGCACGAAGCGCTTGTCGGGCGACTGGTATTTGCCGCCGATTTCATAGGCGTTGACATTCTCGGGGTCGAAGTCGAACAGCGAATAGATCAGCTGGCCGCTGTTGACCGTGGGGCCGATGCGGTTCCAGCCGCCGGCCTTGAAGCCGCTGGTGAAGGTCGCATAGGTGAAGAATTCGGGCGTGGCCTGGAATTCGATCCCGAGCTTCGGCGTCAGTCCGTCCCAGGTCCGGCTGCCCTCCAGCGGGTAGCGCACGGGCACCGCCGGGGTCGGCTCGTAGTAGTAATTCCACAGATCCTTGGTGTCGCGGGTATAGCGCAGGCCGCCGATCAGGCCCAGGCGGTCGGTCAGGTGATAGGTGACCTGGCCGTAGGCGGCGTAATTATAGGTGTCCTGGATCGAGTGCTCTTTCGGGTTGGAACCGACCGGGACCTCGAAATCCGTGTGCTCCTGGAAGTAGAACAGGCCGCCGACGGCGGTGAAATCCTTGCCCTGGTAGGTGGCGTTGAATTCCTGGCTGAGGCTGTAGTTGTCGACATAGATGCCGCTGGTCAGCGCGAAATTGGCCACCGCGTGATTGGCGATGATGGTGCCGTAATCGAGGTTGCGATAGGCCGAGATGGAGGACAGGGTCCAGTCCTGCAACTTGTAGCGGCCGGTGAGCGAGATGCCCCAGGTGTCGGAGTTGGAATCGCTCGGCAGGGTCGAGCCGGTCGCGAAGATATCGCCGACGACACCGGTCGCCGTGGGCACGCCGGCCGGGTAGAAGGGGCCGCTGTCGTCGTTCACATTGTCGGCCGACAGTTCGAATTCCAGGTCGTCGGTCGGCGTGAACAGCAGCTTCAGGCGCTCGGCCGTATAGTTGCGGTCGTTGACCCAGGTGTTCTGGTTGCTGGCGAAGGTGATGCCGTCGCGCTGGCGATGGATGACGGCGAGCGAAGCCGCCAGCTTGTTCGGCACGATGGGGGCGGAAATGAAGCCGTTGATGTCGAACTGGTTGTAGCTGCCGTAGGACACTTCGATCGAGCCGGTCGGGACCTGCGACGGGCGCTTGGTCACGACGTTGATGGCGCCGCCCGAGGTGTTGCGGCCATAGAGCGTGCCTTGCGGCCCGCGCAGGACCTCGACCCGCTCGACGTCGGCGAAGTCGAAGACCGCGCCATAGAGGCGGGGGTAATAGACGAAGTCGACATAGGTGCCGACGGCGGGATCGACGTTGAAGGTCGCACTGTCCTGGCCGACGCCGCGCAGGAAGATGCGGGGCGCGTTCTGGAGCGCGGTCACGCTTTCGACGACGAGGCCCGGCACCTGGGCCCCCAGGCCCTTCAGGGTGGTGACCTGCCGCTCCTCGAGCGCCACCCAGCCGATCGCCGAGACCGAAACCGGCGTCGACTGGAGATCCTGGTTGTAACGCTGCGCGGTCACCAGGACATCGCCGACCTCGGCGGTCGCGGTGGCGCGTTCCTGCCCCGCTTCCTCGGCCTGCGCACCGGCGGCGAGGAACGCGGCGCCGAGCCAGACCGCCATGGCGAGGCCGCTCGGGCGGCAGCACAGGCGCGATGCCGTGATCGTTTCGGCGCTGCCGATGACGGCATGGGGGCTGTGGGCGCCATTCGCAGTCTTGGCCATGTTCAACTCCGAACCTGTGTTAATTGAATGATATTACTTACTGATAATGATTTTTTAGGGGCCATGGATCGCGAGGGTCAAATTTGAATTTTCAAAGTGTCCTCTGCCGCCGCTGCCGCCCGCGGGCCCGAGACGACGGAGCCGGCGGGCAGGTCGCTTTTCAGGGTCTCGGTCAGGATGGTTTCGAGGCGCGAGGCGGCGGGGCTGAGCGTTTCCGCCATGGTGCAAAGGGAAAGGCCGATGGTCGAAAGCCCGGGCAGTCCGAAGCGCCCGTCGAGCACCTTCACGCCCTCGGGCAGGCCGAGGGCGGTTCGCACCGTCACCCCGAGCCCGGCCTCGACCATGGCCCAGAGGCCGGACAGGCTGGGGCTGCTGGCGGTCAGCTTCCAGGGCTGGCGGGCCCGGCCCAGGGTTTCGATGCTGGCCTCGCGGAACATGCAGGGCGGATCGAGCAGGGCGAGGCGGACGCCGCCCGCGGTCCGGGCGTCGGCCTCCAGCGTCCGGCTGCCGAGCCAGACCAGGGGCAGGCGGGCGCGCAGCGATACCCGCTCGTCCGTGGTCGGGCCGAAGGCGATGGCGAGATCCAGGGCCCCGGTCGCCAGTTCCTCGAGAAGGTCGCGGGTCCGGCCCACCTGCAATTGGACATGGATGTTGGGATGCGCCCGATTGAAGCGGAGCAGCACGGCCGGGAGCCATTTCTCGGCGAAATCGGGCGGCACGCCCAGGCGGACCGCGCCTTCGATCGCCGAGCCGCGAACGGCATATATCGCCTCGTCGTTCAATTCCAGCAGCCGGCGCGCGTAATGCAGCAGGATCGTTCCCGCCTCGGTCAGGGCGACGGTGCGGCCGTTCTTGCGAAACAGGCTTTGCCCCACCTGTTCCTCCAGTTTCTTCATCTGGAGGCTGACCGCCGACTGCGACCGGCCGAGACGCGCGGCGCCATGGACGAAACCGCCGAGATCGGTCGCGATCACCAGGGTGCGCAGGATATCCATGTCCAGGTTCAGGAAGCGCATGGTTCAGTTTTCCTGCACTGTCGGCGCCATCGGCCCAGGGACGCTGATGCTTCAGGCGCTGAGGGCCCGGGGGCTCTCGGCGGCGACTTTCTCGCGCAGCAGGGGGATCAGCCCGGCGCCGTAGATTTCGGCGTCGCCGGCGGAATCGAAGCCGCGCAGGATGAAGGCGTCGGCCCCCAGCCGGTAATAGTCGAGCAGGGCGTCCGACACCTGTTCGGCCGTCCCGACCAGGGCGGTGATATTGCCGCCGGCGCCGGTCACCCTGGCGAGGGCGGTGAACAGGCGCTTGTCCAGCACCTCGCCCTTGGCCGCCGTCGCCAGCAGGCGCCGGGAGCCGACCGCCTGCGGTTCGGCCGGATCGCTGAGGCCCCGTTCGCGGCGGCGGGCGATGGTGCGGTCGAGCAGGGCATGGGCCCGGTCCCAGGCTTCCTGTTCCGTGTCGGCGACGATCGGCCGGAACGAGATCGAGAAGCGGGGGCGCCGGCCGTGGGCGGCGGCCGCGGCTCTCACCCGGGCGATCTGGTCGGCGACGCCCGCATGATCCTCGCCGAACAGGGCGTAGACATCGGCATGGCGCGCCGCGACCCGAAGGGCGGCTTCGGACGCGCCGCCGAAATAGATCGGAAAGCGCGGGCGATACTCGGGCTCGATGTTGAAAAGGGCGCCCTTGAAGCGGTAGTAGCGCCCCTCGTGGTCGACCGGGGCATTGTTGCTGTTCCAGATCTTCTTCAGGATCTCGACATATTCGTCGGTGCGGGCGTAGCGCTCGCCATGGCCCAGATAGTCGCCGTCGCGCTGCTGTTCGACGTCGTCGCCGCCGGAAATCACATGGATGGCGGCGCGGCCGGGATAGAAGCGGTCGAAGGTGGCGAAGGCGCGGGCGGCGTTGGTCGGCGCCTGGAAGCCCGGGCGATGGGCGACCAGGAACTTCAGCCGGCTGGTCGCCGCCGCCGCATGGGTCGCGATCTGGAGGCCGTCCGGGTAGGACGAGACCCAGCCGATCAGCGCCCGGTCGAACCCCGCCGCCTCATGGACCTGGGCGATCCGGCGGACATAGGCGGGGTTCAGGAATTCCGGCGTCGAGACATAGGGCTCGCTCGACTGATGCTCATGCCCGGCGATCAGGCCGATGATCTCCACGGTCGCCATATCATCCTCCGAATATAATACTCAATATTAGTGTTGAACTAATATTTCTACTAATAATGATGAACTACGAAGTTTTCCCCACTTCAATTCAGAAATTCTCAAGGGTGACAAAACCTGGGCCCCGGTTGCGCGGCATGCCCCGGGCGGCGCGTCGCGCCCGCACCATGCCGCAACGGGTGGCGATCGCCGGGTGCCGGTGAACCCGCCGCGGATACCGGCCCCGCTGACCGGCCTTTGGGCGGGGGGGGGTATTGAGCTATACAAAAATGTTAAATAAAAATATCTTGCTGATAATTAATGTGTAAATTACTAGAGTACGCAGGCTGTCGGGAAACAGCCCTGAATCGTTCTGTCGAGGCCACCTTGCAAGCCACAGCACTGATGCCTTCCCTGTCCGCCGAGGGCCTGGCCACGCCGATGCGCTGTTGCCGCTGACCGCGTCTCGCTGTCCGGGGCCGGCCCGGCAGCCCGTTCCCGAATTTCCGCACCGGCCGGCTTCGGCGTGACCGGAAAAATCCCATCCCGCATCCCCATCAGGAGAACAGTTCCATGTCGTTCCGCCCTCTTCACGACCGGGTGGTCGTGCGCCGTCTCGAACAGGTCGAGCGTACCGCCGGCGGCATCATCATCCCCGACACCGCCAAGGAGAAGCCGCAGGAAGGCGAGATCGTCGCCGTCGGTTCCGGTCTTCGCGACGAGGCGGGCCGGTTGCAGCCGCTCGACGTGAAGCCGGGCGACCGGGTGCTGTTCGGCAAGTGGTCGGGCACCGAGGTGAAGATCGACGGCGAGGATCTGCTGATCCTGAAGGAAGCCGACATCATCGGCCTGTTCGCGCCGGCCGCCCCCGCCCCCGCGGCGAAGACCGCTACCGCCACGGCGGCGGCGGCCAAGGTGGCGAAGCCGGCCGCGAAGAAGCGCGCCTGAGACAGCAAAACCAAGGAGAAGAGCAATGGCAGCCAAGGACGTTAAATTTGCCGGCGAAGCGCGCGAAAAGATCCTGCGCGGCGTCGACATCCTCGCCAACGCGGTGAAGGTGACGCTGGGGCCGAAGGGCCGCAATGTCGTCATCGACAAGTCGTTCGGCGCCCCCCGCATCACCAAGGACGGCGTTACCGTCGCCAAGGAGATCGAACTGGCCGACCGCTTCGAGAACCTGGGCGCCCAGCTCGTCCGCGAGGTGGCGACCAAGACCGCCGATCTCGCCGGTGACGGCACCACCACCGCGACCGTGCTCGCCCAGGCCATCGTCCGCGAGGGCGCCAAGGCCGTGGCCGCCGGCCTCAACCCCCTCGACCTCAAGCGCGGCATCGATCGCGCGGTCGCGGCCGTGGTCGCCGACGTGCAGGCCCGGGCCAAGAAAGTCTCGACCAATGGGGAAATCGCCCAGGTCGGCACGATTTCCGCCAATGGCGACGCCGAGATCGGCAAGATCATCGCCCAGGCGGTGGAAAAGGTCGGCAACGAGGGCGTGATCACGGTCGAGGAGGCGAAGAGCCTGCAAACCGAACTCGACGTGGTCGAGGGCCTGCAATTCGATCGCGGCTATCTCTCGCCCTATTTCGTCACCAATGCCGAGAAGCTGACCGCGGAACTGGAAAACCCCTATATCCTGATCCACGAGAAGAAGCTGACCGCGCTCCAGCCGCTGCTGCCCCTGCTCGAATCCGTCGTGCAGTCCGGCCGCCCGCTGCTGATCATCGCCGAGGATGTGGAAGGCGAGGCGCTGGCGACCCTGGTGGTCAACAAGCTGCGCGGCGGCCTGAAGATCGCCGCCGTGAAGGCGCCCGGCTTCGGCGACCGCCGCAAGGCGATCCTCGAGGACATCGCCATCCTGACCAACGGCCAGGTGATCTCGGAAGACGTGGGCATCAAGCTCGAGACCGTGAACCTGTCGTTCCTCGGCAGCGCCAAGAAGATCCGCATCACCAAGGACGACACCACCGTTGTCGCCGGCGCCGGCAGGAAGGCGCTGATCGAGGCCCGCGCGGCCCAGATCAAGGCCCAGATCGCCGAAACCACCTCGGACTACGACCGCGAGAAATTGCAGGAGCGCCTGGCGAAGATTGCCGGCGGCGTCGCCCTGATCCGCGTCGGCGGCGCGACCGAGGTCGAGGTGAAGGAGAAGAAGGACCGGGTCGACGATGCGGTGCATGCGACCCGCGCCGCGATCGAGGAAGGCATCGTCCCGGGCGGCGGCATCACCCTGTTCTACGGTGCCCGCGCCATCGACAAGCTGAAGCCGGGCAATGACGACGAGCGCGCCGGCATCGAGATCGTGCGCAAGGCCCTCCAGGCGCCGGTGCGCCAGATCGCCGAGAACTCGGGCACCGACGGCTCGATCGTGGTCGGCAAGCTGCTCGAATCGAAGAGCACCGCCTGGGGTTACGACGCGCAGAAGGGCGAATTCACCGACCTGCTCAAGGCCGGCATCATCGACCCCGCCAAGGTCGTGCGCGTCGCCTTGCAGGATGCGGCCTCGGTCGCCGGCCTGCTGATCACGACGGAAGCCCTGATCACCGAAAAGCCCGAGAAGAAGGCGCCGGCCGCGCCGGCAGGCGGCCCGGGCGGCGGCGACTTCGACTTCTGATCCGCCGATCCCGGACGGATGAAATGGCCCGGACCCCGATGGTCCGGGCCATTTCATTGGCCGCTTAGCTGTAGCGCTTTTCGAGGGCGTCCCATTCCGGCTTGCCGACCAGACGCTGGCGTTCGGCGAAGGGGGTGACGAGGCCGCTGCTTTCCGTCACTTCCTTTTCGTCGCGGAGCACGGTCAGGGCCTTCTGCATGCCGGCGACGGCGCCTTGAAGGGCGGCATTGGCATAGAGGACGAGGCCGTAGCCGAGGCCGGCGAGATCGGTCGCGTTGAAGATCGGGGTCTTGCCCCCGATCACCATGTTCATCAGTTGCGGCCGGTCCAGGCGCTGCGGCAGGGCGCGGATCTCGTCGGCGCTGGTCACCGCCTCGACGAAGAGGATGTCGGCGCCGGCCTCCGCGAATTTCGCGGCGCGCTCGATCGCGGCCTCGAAGCCGTGGACGGCGGCGGCATCGGTCCTGGCCATGATCATCAGGTCGGCATCGCGCCGGGCATCGACGGCGGCCTTGATCTTGGCGACCGCTTCATCGGTCGGGATCACGTCCTTGCCGGCGAAATGGCCGCAGCGCTTGGGCGCCACCTGGTCTTCCAGCTGGATGCAGTCGGCCCCGGCCCGTTCCAGCGTGCGCACGGTGTGATAGACGTTCAGCGCATTGCCGAAGCCGGTGTCGGCATCGACCAGCAGGGGAACATTCACGGTATCGCGGATGCGGGCGGTATGGTCGGCGATCTCGGCCAATCCCATGAAGCCCTGGTCCGGCAGGCCGAACCACATGTTGGTGACCCCGGCACCGGTGACATAGATCGCCTCGAAGCCCAGGTCCTCCACCACCTTGGCGGACAGGGCGTTGAAGGCGCCGGGCACGATCACGCCGCGGCGGGCTTCCACCAGGGCCTTCAATTGCTTGCGGGTAGACATGGTGTTTCCTTGAAGGTTGCTTTTCAGATCGTCTCGGCGGGCACGCGCAGCCAGCCTTCCATCAGGATGCGGGCGCTGCGGCTCATGATCGCCTTGGTTACCTGCCACCGGCCCTCGACCAGCGCCGCCGCCGCGCCCACCCGCAGCGTGCCGGACGGATGCCCGAAGCGGACCGCCTCGCGCGTGCCGCCGCCGGCGGCGAGATTGACCAGGGTGCCGGGCACGGCCGCCGCCGTGGCGATGGCGACCGCGGCCGTGCCCATCATGGCATGGTGCAGCCGGCCCATGGACAGGGCGCGGACCAGGAGGTCGATCTCCCCGGCCCGCACGGTCCGCCCGCTGGAGGCGGTGTAATCGGCCGGGGGCGCGACGAAGGCGATCTTCGGCGTGTGCTGGCGCTTCGCCGCCTCCGCCGCGTCGCGGATCAGGCCCATGCGCAAGGCGCCGATGGTGCGCAGCGCCTCGAAGCGGGCCAGGGCCGCCTCGTCGCCATTGATGTCGCCCTGCAATTCGGTGCCGCGATAGCCGATGGCGGCGGCATCGACGAAGATGGTGGGAATGCCGGCATTGATCAGCGTCGCCTTCAGCCGGCCGCCGGGGACCAGGGCTTCCGGCACGTCAAGCTCGTCCACCAGGTTGCCGGTCGGGAACAGGGCGCCGCCGTCCTCCCCTTCATCGGCGGGGACGAGGAATTCCAGCACGATCTCGGCGGCGGGGAAGGTTACGCCGTCCAACTCGAAATCCCCGGTCTCCTGCACCGCGCCCTTCGTGACGGGGACATGGGCGACGATGGTCTTGCCGATATTGGCCTGCCAGATGCGGACGGTGCAGATGCCGTCCCCCGGCACCCGGGCGGGATCGACAAGGCCGGCATGAAGCGCGAAGGCGCCCGCCGCCGTCGACAGGTTGCCGCAATTGCCCGACCAGTCGACGAAAGCCGTGTCGATGGAGACCTGGCCATAGAGATAATCGACGTCATGGCCGGGCCGGCTGCTCTTCGACAGGATCACCGCCTTGCTGGTGCTCGATGTGGCGCCCCCCATGCCGTCCGTCTGCTTGCCATAGGGGTCGGGGCTGCCGATGGCGCGCAGGAACAGGCGGTCGCGGGCCGGGCCGGGGGTACGGCAGGCCTCGGGCAGGTCGTCCAGGCGGAAGAATACGCCCTTGCTGGTGCCGCCGCGCATATAGGTCGCGGGGATGCGGAGCTGCGGGGGAAAGGGCATTCAGATCGCCTCCCGTTTCGGGGGTTCGGCGGCCAGGAAATCCTGGGCGAAGCGTTGCAGCACGCCGCCGGCCTCATAGATCGAGACTTCTTCCGCCGTGTCCAGGCGGCAGGTGACGGGCACGTTCAGGGTCTCGCCGCTGCGGCGGCGGATGACCAGGGCCAGTTCGGTCCGGGGCTTCCGCTCGCCCGCGACGTCATAAGTCTCGCTGCCGTCGAGACCGAGGGTGAGGCGCGTGGTGCCCGGCTTGAATTCCAGCGGCAGCACGCCCATGCCGATCAGGTTGGTGCGGTGGATGCGCTCGAAGCCTTCCGCGACGATGGCCTCGACGCCGGCAAGGCGGACACCCTTGGCCGCCCAGTCGCGGCTTGACCCCTGGCCGTAATCGGCCCCGGCGACCACGATCAGCGGCTGGCGGCGCTCGATATAGGTCTCGATCGCTTCCCACATGCGCATCACCTGGCCGTCCGGCTCCAGCCGGGTCAGGGAGCCCTTCTTCACCGCGCCGTCGACCACGGCCATTTCGTTCACCAGTTGGGGATTGGCGAAAGTGGCGCGCATGGCGGTCAGATGGTCGCCGCGATGGGTGGCGTAGGAATTGAAATCCTCCTCCGGCACGCCCATGCGGGTCAGATATTCGCCCGCCGCCGAATGCGCCAGGATGGCGTTGGAGGGCGACAGGTGATCGGTGGTGATATTGTCCGGCAGCACGGCGAGGGGGCGCATGCCCGTCAGCGTGCGCGGCACCGCCGCCAGGGCGCCGATCCCTTCCGTATCCCAATAGGGCGGGCGGCGGATATAGGTGGAGTGCGGCCGCCAGTCGTAGAGCGGGCTGGCCTTCACCGCCGCCGGCCGGCCCTTGCCGAACATCGGCTCGTAGACCTGGCGGAACTGTTCCGGTTTCACCGAAGCGGCGACGATGGCATCGATCTCCGCATCCGAGGGCCAGAGGTCCTTCAAGGTCACGGGCCTGCCGTCCGGGCCATGGCCCAGCACATCCTGCTCGATGTCGAAGCGGATGGTGCCGGCAATGGCATAGGCCACCACCAGGGGCGGGGAGGCGAGGAAGGCTTGCTTGGCATAAGGGTGGATGCGGCCGTCGAAATTGCGGTTGCCGGATAGAACGGCGGTCGCATAAAGGTCGCGGTCGATGATTTCCTGCTGGATCGCCGGGTCCAGCGCGCCGGACATGCCGTTGCAGGTGGTGCAGGCATAGGCGACGATGCCGAAGCCGAGTTTTTCCAGTTCCGCCAGCAGGCCGGAGTCTTCGAGATAGAGCCGCGCCACCTTGGACCCCGGCGCGAAGGAGGACTTCACCCAGGGCTTCCGGGCGAGGCCCAGGTCGTTGGCCTTTTTCGCCAGCAGGCCGGCGGCAACCACATTGCGCGGGTTCGAGGTATTGGTGCACGAGGTGATGGCGGCGATGATCACCGCGCCATCCGGCAGCAGGCCCTCTTGCTCCTGTTCCCGCGCCCTGTCCAGATCGATGGCGATGCCGCGTTCGGCCAGCGCCGAGGTCGGCAGGCGGCGGTGCGGGTTGGAGGGGCCGGCCATGTTGCGGACGACGGTGCCGAGATCGAACTCCAGCACCCGCTCGTATTCGGCGCTCGCCAGCGCATCGGCCCAGAGGCCGAGGGTGCGGGCATAAAGCTCGACCAGGGCGACCTGTTCCGCCTCCCGCCCGGTCAGGCGCAGGTAATCGATGGTCTGGCCGTCGATATGGAACATGGCGGCGGTGGCGCCATATTCGGGGCACATGTTGGAAATCGTCGCCCGGTCGCCGATGGAGAGGCTGGCGGCGCCCTCGCCGAAGAATTCGACCCAGGCGCCCACCACCCGTTCCTGGCGCAGGAATTCGGTCAGGGCCAGCACGATGTCGGTCGCGGTGATGCCGGGCTGGCGCCGCCCGCCCAGGCGCACGCCGACGATATCGGGCAGGCGCATCATGGACGCCCGGCCCAGCATGACCGTCTCCGCCTCCAGCCCGCCGACGCCGATGGCGATGACGCCCAGGGCATCGACATGGGGAGTATGGCTGTCGGTGCCGACGCATGTATCGGGAAAGGCGACGCCGTCGCGCACCTGGACCACCGGCGACATTTTTTCGAGGTTGATCTGGTGCATGATGCCGTTGCCGGCGGGGATCACGTCCACATTCTCGAAAGCCTGTTTGGTCCATTCGATGAAGTGGAAACGATCCTCGTTGCGGCGGTCCTCGACGGCACGGTTCTTCTCGAAAGCCTGGGGGTCGAAGCCGCCGTATTCGACCGCCAGGGAATGGTCCACGATCAATTGGGTGGGCACCACCGGGTTCACCTTGGCGGGATCGCCGCCCTGGTCGGCGATCGCATCGCGCAGCCCGGCGAGATCGACCAGGGCCGTCTGCCCCAGGATGTCGTGGCAGACGACACGGGCCGGATACCACGGGAAATCCAGGTCGCGCCGCCGTTCCACCAATTGGCGAAGGGCATCGGTCAGCAGGGCCGGATCGCAGCGGCGGACCAATTGTTCCGCCAGCACGCGCGAGACATAGGGCAGCCCCGCCCAGGCGCCGGGGCGGATGGCCTCGACGGCGGCCGGCGCATCGAAATAATCGAGCGCCGTCGCCGGCAGTTTCTTGCGGTAAGCCGTGTTCATGGGCGTTACTGCCGCTGGTCGATGGCGACGAAGGCGCGGTCTTCCGGGCCGGTGTAATTGGCGCTGGGGCGGATGATCTTATTGTCGATCCGCTGCTCGATGATATGCGCCGCCCAGCCGGAGGTACGGGCGATGACGAAGAGGGGGGTGAACATCGCCGTCGGCACGCCCATCATGTGATAGCTGACGGCGCTGAACCAATCGAGGTTCGGGAACATCCGCTTCACCTCCCACATCACGGTTTCCAGGCGCGCCGCGATGTCGAACATCCTGGTCGAGCCGGCGTCGACCGACAATTGGTGGGCAACGCGCCTGATCACTTCGTTGCGCGGATCAGCGACCGTATAGACCGGGTGGCCGAAGCCGATCACCACTTCCTTTCGCTCGACGCGGGCGCGGATGTCGGCCTCCGCTTCGTCCGGACTGTCGTAACGCTTCTGGGTCTCGAAGGCGACTTCATTGGCGCCGCCGTGCTTTGGCCCGCGCAGCGCGCCGATGGCGCCGGTGATGGCCGAGTAGACGTCCGATCCGGTGCCGGCGATGACCCGGCCGGTGAAGGTCGAGGCATTGAATTCATGCTCGGCATAGAGGATCAGGGACGTGTGCATGGCCCGCTCCCACAGCGCCGAAGGCTTACGCCCGTGCAGCAGGTGCAGGAAATGGGCGCCGATACTGTCGTCGTCCGTTTCGACCTCGATGCGGCGGCCGTTGGTCGACCAGTGGTACCAGTAAAGCAGCATGGAACCGAGGGAGGCCATCAGCCGGTCGGCGATGTCGCGCGCGCCCGGAATATTGTGGTCGTCCTTTTCCGGCAAGGCGCAGCCGAGCGCGGAGACCCCGGTGCGCATCACATCCATCGGGTGCGCCGAGGCGGGCAGGCATTCCAGCGCCTGGCGGACGTTGCTCGGCAACCCGCGCAGGGCTTTCAGCCGGGCCTTGTAGGCCTTGAGTTCGGCCATGGTCGGCAGCTTGCCGTGGACCAGCAGGTGCGCCACTTCCTCGAATTCGCAGCGCTCGGCAATGTCCAGGATGTCATAGCCCCGGTAATGCAGGTCGTTGCCGGACTTGCCCACCGTGCACAGCGCGGTATTGCCGGCGGCGACGCCCGACAGGGCCACGGATTTCTTGGGCTTGAAGGGGACTGCGGTCTCGGGCGCGATCGCGTTCATGGGACGTTTCCTGTTCCGAAGAGGCCTGTGGCCGCCATCTTCGGAAAGGTCGCCCCTTGCCGTGAATGCCTGAAATGGTGAGGATTTGCCGAAGCCGTCCTGCAAATCTGCGAAGTTTGCGAAGCCTATTGGCAGGCGAGGCATTCCTCATAGTCTTTCCGCGCCGGCGCCTCCAGCTTGCCGGCGAAGCCCGCGCGGCTGACCGATTTGGACCGGCAGTAGTAAAGGCTCTTGATGCCGCGCGCCCAGGCGGACCAATGCAGCATGTGCAGGTCCCATTTGTCGACATCGGCGGGGATATAGAGGTTCAGCGACTGGCTCTGGCAGATAAAAGGCGCGCGGTCTGCGGCGAGGTCGATCAGCCAGCGCTGGTCGATCTCGAAGGCGGTGCGGAACACGGCCTTCTCGTGCTCGTCGAGGGCGTCGAGATGCTGGACCGAGCCTTCGTGTTCAAGGATCGAGGTCCAGGTTTCCTGGGTGTCCAGGCCCTTTCCGGCCAGCAGGTCGGTCAGATAGGGGTTCCGCACCACGAAGGCGCCGGACAGGGTCTTGTGGTTGTAGATATTGGCTGGGATCGGCTCGATACAGGCGGATGCCCCGCCGCAGATGATGCTGATCGAAGCGGTGGGGGCGATGGCGATCTTGTTGCTGAAGCGGGCCTTCAGGCTGCGTTCGGCGGCATCGAGGCAGGCGCCGCGCTCCTCCGCCAAAAGGACGGAGGCGGCATCCGCCTCGCGCCGGATCTGCCGGAAGATGCGCATGTTCCACGACTTCGCCATGGCGCTTTCGAAGGGGATGCCCTTCGCTTGCAGGAAGGAATGAAAGCCCATGACCCCGAGCCCGACCGAACGCTCGCGCATGGCGGAATATTTCGCCTGCGCCATCGTCTCGGGTGCGCTTTCGATGAAACTGGTCAAGACATTGTCGAGGAAGCGCATGACATCCTCGATGAAGCCTTCCTCATTGCACCATTCGTCGTAAGTCTCGATGTTCAGGGACGACAGGCAGCAGACGGCGGTGCGCTCCGCGTCGCGGTGGTCCGTGCCGGTGGGCAGGGTGATTTCCGAGCAGAGGTTGGAGGTCGAGACTTTCAGCCCCAGGTCGCGCTGGTGGCGGGGCAGGGCCTTGTTCACCGTGTCGATGAAGAGGAGATAGGGCTCGCCGGTCTGCAACCGGGTCTCCAGGATGCGCTGCCACAATTGGCGGGCATCGACATGGCGCAGCACCGCCCCCGATTTCGGGCTGATCAGCGGGAACATCTCGCCCGTCTTCACCGCCGCCATGAAGGCATCGGTGATGTTGATGCCATGGTGCAGGTTCAGGCCCTTGCGGTTGAAATCGCCGGACGACTTGCGGATTTCGAGGAATTCCTCGATCTCCGGGTGATGCACGTCGAGATAAACTGCGGCCGAGCCCCGGCGCAGCGAGCCTTGCGAGATCGCGAGGGTGAGCGCATCCATGACATGGATGAAGGGAATGATGCCGGAGGTCTCGCCGCAGCCCTTCACCGCCTCGCCGATGGAACGCACCCGGCCCCAATAGGTGCCGATGCCGCCGCCGTTGGAGGCCAGCGCCACATTCTCGTTCCAGGTCTCGACGATGCCGTCCAGACTGTCCGGCACGGAATTCAGGAAGCAGGAAATGGGCAGGCCGCGGGTCGTCCCGCCATTCGACAATACGGGCGTCGCCGGCATGAACCACAGGTTCGAGATGGCGTCATAGAGCCGCTGGGCATGGTCCACATCGTCGGCATAGGCACAGGCGACGCGGGCGAACAGGTCCTGGTACGATTCGCCCGGCATCAGGTAGCGGTCGTCCAGCGTCGCCTTGCCGAAAGCGGTGAGCTTGGCGTCGCGGGCGCGCACCAGCGTCAGGTCGGCCGGCCGGGGCGGCTGCGCCAGGGGGCGGGGCAGGGGGGCGACGCGGGGCGCGGGCCGCGCGGCGGGAAGCGGGACGAGATGACCGTTGTGGTCGAAATCATAGGCCGGCAGCGACACGTTCGATCCCCTCCTGATCGGTGGGGCGCCGGGATGCCATGGGCAGGGCTTATCCGCCCGCCGACGGCCATCCGCCCGGGACACCCCGCCCGTGGACAATCATCGGCATGGCAGGTCTCCTGGCTCGCGGGTCGTCGCCTTGCCCCGCCTTCCCGGGCCGGACGGTCCAGTGGCGTATCTTGGGCAGGCTCGTCGCTTACAGTTGCGGGGGCAGCTTCGGAATCGGGGGATTCCCTTGACCGAATTCCCTCTTAGCCCCGGATCTTGTGATTCCGGGGAACCATGCTGCGGACATCTTGTGGCCGGCGGGGGAGAGTCGTCAAGCCGCGCCTGGGCGGCCCGATCTTGACAGGATTTACCACGATTGTTTCCGGGCGGTCAGGTCTTTGACAAATTTACCTTTATTTTCAAATGGTTGTCTTTAACGGGGCGGGCCGCCCGCCTAGCATCGCGCCAGGTGTCGGCCCAGGACCGGGGCCGATACACCCCTTCCCGACGCGATCCGCGAGGAGCCCCCCAATGTCCAATCGCAAATCCTATGCCGACCTCGTGGCCGAGGTCGCCGCGCGTTACCCCTCGGGCCAGACGCCCGGCGGCGTCTCGGTCGACGATATCGTCCAGCTGAAGGTGCAGAATACCTATGGCACCCATCTCGACATCGCGCGCGGGATGGCCGGCGTCATGCGCCGGGACATGGCGGCCTATGATGCCGATGCCGGAAAATTCACCCAGTCGCTGGGCTGCTGGTCGGGTTTCCATGCCCAGCAGATGATCAAGTCGGTGAAGCGCCTGCGCGGCACGGCCAGGGGCACCTATGTCTATCTGTCGGGCTGGATGGTGGCGGGTCTCCGCAACCGCTGGGGTCACCTGCCCGACCAGTCGATGCACGAGAAGACCGCCGTCGTCGAATTGATCGAGGAGATCTATGTCTCGCTGCGCCAGGCCGATGAAGTGGCGCTGAACGACCTGTTCAAGGACCTGAAGGCGGCGCGGGCCCAGGGCGATGCGGCGGCGGAGGCCAAGGCGATCGCGGCGATCGACGGTTTCGAGACCCATGTGGTGCCGATCATCGCCGACATCGATGCCGGCTTCGGCAACGAGCATGCGACCTATCTCCTCGCCAAGGAAATGATCAAGGCCGGCGCCTGCTGCCTGCAGATCGAGAACCAGGTCTCTGACGCCAAGCAGTGCGGCCACCAGGACGGCAAGGTCACGGTCCCACGCGAGGATTTCATCGAGAAGCTGCGTGCCTGCCGCCTCGCCTTCGAGGAATTGGGCGTGGACGAGGGCGTGATCGTCGCCCGCACCGACAGTCTGGGCGCCGGCCTGACCCAGAAGGTGCCGGTCTCGCAGGTCCCGGGGGATCTCGCCGCCGAATACATCAAGTGGCTGAAGGTGGAGCCGATCACGGCGGACAAGCCGATCCGCGAGGGCGAACTGGCCCTCTACCAAGGCGGCCAGTTCGTGCGCCCGCAGCGCCTGCCGAACGGCCTCTTCCCCTTCAAGGAGGGCACGGGCAAGCAGCGGGTGGTCGAGGATTGCATCGCCTCCCTGACCCAGGGCGGTGCCGATCTCCTGTGGATCGAGACCGACACCCCGAATGTGGACGAGATCGCCGGCATGGTGAACGAAATCCGCAAGGCCGTGCCGAAGGCGAAGCTGACCTACAATAATTCCCCCAGCTTCAACTGGACCCTGAACCTGCGGAGGCAAGTCCGCGCCCAATGGCTGAAGGACGGCAAGATCGCCGAGACCGATTACCCGGACGGCAACGAGCTGATGAAGGCGGATTTCGATGCCACCGACCTCGGCCGCGAGGCGGATGCCCGCCTCCAGCGCTTCCAGGCCGATATTTCGGCCCGCGCCGGCGTCTTCCACAATCTCATCACCCTGCCGACCTTCCACCTGACGGCAAAGTCGATGGACGAACTGTCGCGCGGCTATTTCGGCGACGACAAGATGCTGGCCTATGTCGCCACCGTGCAGCGCGAGGAAATCCGGCGCGGCGTCTCGGCGGTGAAGCACCAGCATGAAGTGGGCTCGGACCTGGGCGACAGCTTCAAGGAAATGGTGTCGGGCGAACGCGCGCTGAAGGCGGGCGGCCATGCCAACACGATGAACCAATTCGCCGCCGAGTAACCCGGCGAACGACAAAAGGCGCCGCTCCCGAAAGGGGCGGCGCCTTTTTCATGCCCTAGGAATGCCGGCGGCGACGGTGGTGATCATCGCCGCCGGCGGCCGCGATACCGCCCGCCATGACCGGGCCGTATCGCGACGGGTTGCTAGCCCTTGGCGACGAGGCGCCACTTGTGCAGCAGGGGTTCGGTGTAGCCGCTCGGCTGCTCGCGGCCCTTGAACACGAGGTCGAGGGCGGCCTGATAGGCGACACTCCCCTCATAGGCCGGCACCATGGGCTTGTAGAGGGGATCGCCCGCATTCTGGCCATCGACGACGGCCGCCATGCGCCGGAAGGTCTCGTGCACCTGATCCGCGGTCACGATGCCGTGATGCAACCAGTTCGCCATATGCTGGCTGGAGATGCGCAAGGTCGCCCGGTCTTCCATCAGGCCGATGTCGTTAATATCCGGCACTTTGGAACAGCCGACCCCCTGGTCGATCCAGCGCACCACGTAGCCGAGGATGCCTTGCGCGTTATTGTCCAGTTCCGCCCGGATCTCGTCCGGCGACCAATTGGTGTCGGTGGCGACCGGGATGGTCAGCAGGGCATCCAGCACGTCTTCCGACTGGCCTTCCAGCCCGGCCTGGATCTCAGCCACATCGACCTCGTGGTAATGCAGGGCGTGCAGGGTGGCGGCGGTCGGCGACGGCACCCAGGCCGTGTTGGCCCCGGCCTTCGGATGGGCGACCTTCTGCTTCAGCATCTCGCCCATCAGGTCCGGCATCGCCCACATGCCCTTGCCGATCTGCGCCTTGCCGCGCAGGCCGCAGGCAAGGCCGGTCAGGACATTGTTCCGCTCGTAGGCCGAGATCCAGGCGGATGACTTCATCGCGCCCTTCCGCACCATGGGCCCGGCTTCCATCGAGGTATGGATCTCGTCGCCCGTGCGGTCCAGGAAGCCCGTGTTGATGAAGGCCACCCGGTGCTTGGCCGCCGCGATGGCAGCCTTCAGGTTCACGGTCGTCCGGCGTTCCTCGTCCATGATGCCGAGCTTCACCGTATAGGGGGCGAGGCCGGCCAGTTCCTCCGCCCGGCCGAAAAGCTCGTCGGCGAAGGCAACCTCTTCCGGCCCATGCATCTTCGGCTTCACGATATAGATCGAACCGGCGCGGGAATTGCGCAGGGGGCCCGTGCCCAGCAGGTCGTGCCTGGCGATCGTGACCGAGACCACCGCATCCAATATGCCTTCCGGGATTTCGCTGCCGTCTTCGAGCAGGATCGCCGGGTTGGTCATCAGGTGGCCGACATTGCGGATGAACATCAGCGAGCGGCCCGGCAGGGTGAGCGTGCCGCCGCCCGGCGTCGCATAGGTCCGGTCCGGGTTCATGGCGCGGGTGAAGCTCCGGCCAGCCTTCGCCACCTCTTCCGTCAGCGTGCCCTGCATCAGGCCCAGCCAATGGCCATAGGCGACGACCTTGTCCGCCGCATCGACCGCGGCGACCGAATCCTCGCAGTCCATGATCGTGGTCAGCGCCGCTTCCACCAGCAGGTCCTTGACCCCGGCGGGATCGGTGCTGCCGATGGGATGGGTCTTGTCGATCTGGATTTCGATGTGCAGCCCGTTGTTGACCAGCAGGATCGCGGTGGGCGCCTCCACCGGGCCGCTGTAGCCGACATATTGGCCGGGATCGGCCAGGCCGATCTCGCCGTCGCCCATGACGGCGACCAGGACGCCGCCGGCGATGGCATAGCCGCGGGCATCCTTGTGGCTGCCGCCGGCAAGCGGGGCGGCGAGGTCGAGAACGTCGCGGGCATAGGCGATGACCTTGTCGCCCCGGGCCGGGTTGTAGCCCTTGCCCTTCTCGGCACCGCCGGTCTCGGGAATGGCATCGGTGCCGTAGAGGGCATCGTAGAGACTGCCCCAGCGGGCATTCACGGCATTGAGGGCATAGCGTGCATTCATCACCGGCACGACGAGCTGGGGCCCGGCCTGGGCCGAGATTTCCGTGTCGATGCCCGTGGTCTCGATGGCGACATGATCGGGCACGGGGGCGAGATAGCCGATCCCGGAAAGGAACGCCTTGTAGGCGGCAAGGTCGCCCTTGCCGTTCGCCCGGTGCCAGGCGTCGATCTGGGCCTGGATGTCGTCGCGCTTCGCCAGCAGGGCCTTGTTCTTCGGGGCGAGGTCATGGGCGATGGCGTCGAGGCCGGCCCAGAAGGCCCCGGCCTCGATGCCCGTGCCCGGCAGGGCCCGGTCCTCGATGAAGGCGGCAAGCTCGGCCGCGACCTGGAGACGATGGCGGGTAACGCGGGATGTCATGGGCGATCCTCAAAAAAAAGCCGCCGGGGTGGGGGCCCCGGCGGCAGTGCGCGAAGAATGGGTCAGCGGGCGCGATTGAGATTGACCACCGGGCTCATCTGGTCCGCCCAGCGGCCGTCGCCGGAATGGACCCGGTCGGTCCGCTTGATCTCGACGATGGCGCCGGCAGCCATGGCCTTGCGGATGGTTTCGTTCATGCGGGCCACATCGTGGGACAGGGCTTCGATGATGCCTTCGAGATCGGTCGGCATGGGGCAGCTGCCGGCACCGGGGATGGTGATGATGTCGCTGTCGGTCATGGTGCGCTCCAGTCGCGTAAAGCCGTTCTGTTGTGGACAGTCTTTACAAAGAGGGCGCCTGGGGCAATCATCCGCCTTGTAAAAAAGTGTTTATATGTCAATGATTTAACAGTTAATGGGGCGATCTTGTAAGGATTGTCAAGCAGGGCCATGGAGCGGGAAAAGAAAGTCTTTGCCGGGCCGCGCGTGCGGCAGTTGCGGCTGGCCATGGGCCTGACCCAGACCGGGATGGCGGAAGCGCTGGGGGTATCCGGCAGCTATCTGAACCTGGTCGAGCGGAACCAGCGGCCCCTGACCACCCAATTGCTGCTGCGCCTTGCCGAGGTTTACGACCTGGACCTGCGGGATTTGCGCGGCGACCAGCAGGCGCGGGTGGCGGCGGAAATGACCGAGGCCCTGACCGACCCCGTCTTCGGCGGCCGCATGCCGACGGCGGGGGCCATCGTCGAGGTGGCGTCCGGCCAGCCCGATCTGGCGGCGGCCTTCCTCGCCCTATACGGCGCTTATCGGAAGGCGGTGACCCCGGCGGTGGAGACGGGCGGCGAGGCCGACCGCCAGATGCCGCCGGCCGCCGAACCCTTCCCGATCGAGGAGGTCCGCGACCAGTTCCACCGCCGCCACAATTATATCGAGGAGGTGGACGATGCCGCCGAAGCCCTGCACGGCCGGCTGAGTCATACGGACGATCTCTTCGCCGCCCTGCGGGACCATTTGCGCGAAAAGCACCAGGTGAAGGTGATCGTCATGCCGGTCGAAGCCATGCCCGAGGCGCAGCGCCGCTTCGATGCGGGCGGCCGGCGCCTGATGCTGTCGGAAATGCTGCCCATGGCCAGCCGGGTGTTCCAATCGGGCGTGCAGATCGCCCTGCTGTCGGAAGCGGCGACCCTGGACCGGCTGGTGGCGGCGGCCCCCTTCAAGACCGAGGATGCCCGCAGGCTTTACCGCATCGGCCTGGCCAATCACTTCGCCGGCGCCTTGATGATGCCCTATGGCCGTTTCATCGATGCGGCGGAGGCGGTCCGCTTCGACATCGACGTGCTGGCCAGCCGTTTCGGTGCCAGCATCGAACAGGTGGCCCACCGCCTGGCCACCCTGCAGCGGCGCGACCGGAAGGGCGTGCCCTTCTTCCTGCTGCGCCTCGACAATGCGGGCAATATCTCCAAGCGTTTCGCCGCCGGCGGGTTCCATTTCGCGCGCTTCGGCGGCACCTGCCCGCGCTGGCGGGTCTATGATGCCTTCGCGACGCCCGGGCAGACCATCGTGCAGCCGGTCGAACTGCCGGACGGCACCCGGTACCTGACGATTTCCCGCACGGTGGAAACCCTGCGCGGCCCCTATCCCAACGCCGGGCGGAAGCTGGCGATCAGCCTCGGCTGCGAAGTCGCCCATGCCCATCGCGTCGTCTACGGCGACGGGCTGGATCTTTCCGGCATGCAATCGGTTACGCCCATCGGCGTCACCTGCCGGATGTGCGAGCGGAGCAATTGTTCCTCCCGCGCTTTCCCGCCGATGACGCGCTCCCTGACCATCGATGCCGACCGCAAGGGCTTTTCCGCCTTCGAGTTCGGCTAGTCCGGCCGGCGAGGTTTTCGCGCGTGCGGCGCCCCCCGTCCGTCGCGTCCGCGCGTGACCGCGGTTGGGGCTGGTCTCGCGGCTTGCGGGGGCAGCCGCGGCCGGGGAAGGGCGCCGGGGCCGTCAAGCGACGGAATAGGGGGCGGGGCGGCTGGTATTCTCGTCGACGGCGATGGGCCGGCCGATGGGCGGGAAGGCGCGCTGGGCGCAATGGGCGCGCTCGCACACTTTGCAGCCGGCGCCGATGGGGACGGCCGCATCGGGATCGGAAAGATCGAGCCCCTTGGAATAGACCAGGCGGCCGGCATGGGCGATATCGCAGCCGAGCGCCACGGCAAAGGTCTTGGCCGGCGTGCCGAAGCCGCCGTTGTTGCGCGAGACCGTCCGCGCGATCCACAGATAGGCGCGCCCGTCCGGCATGCGCGCCGCCTGGGTCAGCACTTTTCCCGGCGTCGAGAAGGCTTCGTAGACATTCCACAAGGGGCAGGTGCCGCCGACGCGGGAGAAGTGGAAATCCGTCGCCGACTGGCGCTTGGAGATATTGCCCGCCCTGTCCACCCGGATCAGGAAGAAGGGCACGCCCCGCGCCGCCGGCCGCTGGAGGGTGGAAAGGCGGTGGCACACGGTCTCGAAGCCGACGCCGAAGCGGGTGGCGAGGCGCTCGATGTCGTAGCGAAGCCGTTCCGCCTCGGCCAGGAAGCGGCCGTAGGGCAGGATCAGGGCGCCGGCGAAATAATGCGCAAGGCCGAGACGGGCGAGGTTGCGCGCCTCGTCGCTCGACAGCGGGGCCGCGGCGGTGACGGCATCGATCACAGGGCGCTGTTCGAGAAAGGCGATCTGCGTCGCCAGCTGGAACGCGACCTGGCCCGGGCGGAGAAAGGGCGAGAGCCGGATCACCCGGCTGCGCGGATCGAAGCGGCGCTTGGGTGTCCCTTCCCCCTCCGTGAATTCGATGCGGACATCGTGCCGCCGGCCGAGATAGGCGGAAAGGCCCGCCGCCACCTGCCCCGGGGCAAGGCCGGCCTCGGCATAGAGGCGTTCCGCCGCCTCGTCCAGTTCGGGGATGTGGTTGCCCTTGCCGTAGAAGAAATCGCGCACCTCCTCGTAGGGCATGGGCGGGGCCAGGGCGGTGAAGGCGCGCTTGTCGTCGCCGAGGGTGGAAAGCATCGCCTCGGTCCGTTCCAGCATCTGGCGGTTGCGGCGGTGCAGCCCGACCAGCGCCTTGCCCACCGCCGGCATGGCCGTCGCCAGTTCCCGGATTTCGGCAAGCGATACGGGGCCGCCCGGGCCGACCTCGGACAGGGCATCGCGCAGGTCCGCGATCAGGCGCGCCTCGTCGTCGTCCGAGAACATCTGCACATCGATGCCGAAGGCCGAATTGATCTTCAGCAGCACCGGCACGGTCAGCGGCCGCTGGTTATTTTCGAGTTGATTCAGATAGGAGGGTGAGATCTCTAGAGCCTTGGCGAGCGCAAGCTGGGTGAGCCCCCGTTCTTCACGAAGCCTGCGCAGGCGCACGCCCATGAATGTCTTTCTCATTGCCGCCGTCCTTCGCAAGATTCGCAAATTTGCCGGAAACATCACGCAGAACTTCGCATTTTCAGCGGTTCTTCCGGCTCCCGTCTTGTGGATATTGCGAATTGGATGGTTGGCGCAAGTCAAAGTGCGGGGGCACCGATGAAACATTTCCACCGACTTCTGGTCGCCAATCGTTCTGAAATCGCCATTCGCGTCTTCCGCGCGGCGGCGGAACTGGGCATTCGCACGATCGCGGTCCACGCCCATCAGGACCGGCTGTCGCTGCATCGCTTCAAGGCCGACGAAGCCTATCCGGTGGGGGAGGGGCTGGGGCCGATCGAAGCCTATCTCTCGATCCCCGAGATCATCCGCGTGGCGCGGAAAGCCCGCGCCGACGCCATCCACCCCGGCTATGGCTTCCTGTCCGAAAGCCCGGAATTCGCCGAAGCCTGCGCCGCGGCCGGCATCGCCTTCATCGGCCCGGCGCCGGAGACCATGCGCAAACTGGGCAACAAGGTTTCGGCGCGCGAACTGGCGATCTCGGTCGATGTCCCGGTGATGCCGGCGACCGGCCCCCTGCCCGAAGCGGCCGGCGAGATCGCGGCGCTGGCGGAGAAGATCGGCTATCCGCTGATGCTGAAAGCCTCCTGGGGCGGGGGCGGCCGGGGCATGCGCCCGATCGACGGCCCGGCGCGGCTTATCGACGCGGTCGAGAGCGCGCGGCGGGAAGCCAAGGCGGCTTTCGGCAAGGACGAAATCTACCTCGAAAAGCTGGTGCGCAATGCCGCCCATGTCGAGGTCCAGATCCTGGGCGACGGCCACGGCAACATCGTCCACCTGTTCGAGCGCGACTGCACCATCCAGCGCCGCCACCAGAAACTGGTCGAGCGGGCGCCGGCGCCCTATCTGGCCGCCGAAACCCGCGCCCGCCTGGCCGAGGCGGCGTTGCGCATCGCCAAGGCGGTGAATTACGTCGGCGCCGGCACGGTCGAATTCCTGCTCGATACCGACACCGGTGCGTTCTACTTCATCGAGGTCAACCCGCGCATCCAGGTCGAACACACGGTAACGGAAATGGTTACCGGGATCGACCTCGTGAAGGCGCAGATCCGCATCGCCGAGGGCGGCCGCATCGGCCGGCCGGAGGAGACCGGCGTGCCGGAACAGGCGGCGATCCGCCTCGACGGCCATGCCCTGCAATGCCGGATCACGACCGAGAACCCGGAAAACAATTTCGTCCCCGACCATGGCCGGATCATGGTCTATCGCGGCGCCTTCGGTTTCGGCATCCGGGTCGACGGCGGTACCGCCTATGCCGGCGCCGTGGTGACGCGGCATTACGATCCGCTGCTGGAAAAGGTCACGGCCTGGGCGCCGACCCCGGAAGAGGCGGTCGCCCGCATGGAACGGGCGCTGCGCGAATACCGCATCCGCGGTGTCGCCACCAACCTGCCCTTCCTCGAAGCCGTGCTGCGCCATCCGCGCTTTCGGGCCGGCCGCTGCACCACCAGGTTCGTCGACGAAACGCCTGAATTGTTTCATTTCGCCCGCCGCCGCGACCGGGCGACGAAACTGCTGACCTATGTCGCCGATGTCACCGTGAACGGTCATCCCGAGGTGCGCGACCGGCCGAAGCCCCGCGCCGGCGCGGCCGTGCCCGTGGTGCCGGCCTTTCCGGCGGCGGTGCCGCCGGGCAGCAAGCAGAGGCTCGACCATCTGGGGCCGGCGGGTTTCGCCCGGGCCCTGCGGGCGGAGCCGCGCCTTCTCGTCACCGATACCTCGATGCGCGATGCCCATCAGTCCCTGCTGGCGACGCGCATGCGCAGCTTCGACATCACGGCGGCGGCGCCCGCCTATGCCGCGGGCCTGCCGCAACTCCTGTCGCTGGAATGCTGGGGCGGGGCGACCTTCGATGTTGCCATGCGCTTCCTGAACGAAGACCCGTGGGAACGGCTGGCGGCGATCCGGCGCAAGGTGCCGAATATCCTGTTGCAGATGCTGCTGCGGGGCGCCAACGGCGTCGGTTACACCAATTACCCGGACAATGTGGTCCGCTTCTTCATCCGCCAGGCGGCGGCGGCCGGTATCGACCTGTTCCGCGTCTTCGACTGCCTGAACTGGGTCGAGAACATGCGCACCGCCATCGATGCGGTGATCGAGACCGGGCGCCTCGCCGAGGGGGCGATCTGTTACACTGGCGATATCCTCGACCCCGACCGGGCGAAATATTCCCTGAATTATTATGTCGGCGTCGCCAGGGAACTGGAGGCGGCGGGCTGCCATATCCTGGGCCTGAAGGACATGGCCGGCCTGCTGCGCCCGGCGGCGGCCCGGAAGCTGGTGACCGTGCTGCGCGAGGAAGTGGGCCTGCCGGTCCACCTGCACACCCATGATACCTCGGGGATTGCCGGCGCGACCCTGATCGCGGCGGCGGAGGCCGGCGTCGATGCCATCGATGCGGCCATGGATGCGCTGTCGGGCACGGTGTCTCAGCCCTGCCTCGGCTCCATCGTCGAGGCGCTGCGCCATACCGGGCGCGATACCGGCCTCGACCCGGCGGCGATCCGCAGCCTGTCCCATTACTGGGAAGCGGTGCGCACGCACTATACCGCCTTCGAGAGCGACCTGCGCGCCGGCGCCTCGGAAGTCTACCTCCACGAAATGCCCGGCGGGCAGTTCACCAACCTGAAGGAACAGGCCCGCGCCCTCGGCCTGGCCGAGCGCTGGGACGAGGTCGCCCGGGCTTACCGCGCGGCCAACGATCTCTTCGGCGATATCGTCAAGGTCACGCCCTCGTCCAAGGTGGTGGGCGACATGGCCCTGATGATGGTGGCGCAGGGCATCGGGCCCGATGCCGTGCTCGACCCCGGCCGCGAGATCGCCTTCCCGGCCTCGGTGGTCGAGATGCTGCGCGGCGACCTGGGGCAGCCGCCCGGCGGCTGGCCCGAAGCCTTGCAGGACAAAGCCCTGAAGGGCGAGGCGCCGATCCTGGTCCGCCCCGGCAGCCTGTTGCCGGCGGAAGACCTGGAGGAGGCGCGCCGGCAGGCCGAGAAGAAGATCGGCCGCCAGCTCGACGACCAGGATCTGGCCGCCAGCCTGATGTATCCCAAGGTCTTCGCCGATTACGCCGCGGCCCAGCGGAAATATGGCCCGGTCGCCGTGCTGCCCACCCCGGTCTTCTTCTACGGCATGGTCCCGGGCGAGGAAATGACGGTGGAGATCGAGGACGGCAAGACCCTGGTCATCGCCCTGGAGACCGTGGGCGAAACCGGGCCCGACGGCCTGGTGAAAGTCTTCTTCGAACTGAACGGCCAGCCCCGCGTCGTCACCGTGCCCAATCGGTCCGTAACGCCCAAGGTGGTGGCGCGGCGGAAGGCCGCCGATACCCACCCGGGCGAGGTGCCGGCGCCGATGCCCGGCGCCGTCGTCTCGCTCCGTATCGCCAGGGGGCAGGCGGTGAGGGCGGGCGATCCGCTGCTGTCGATCGAAGCCATGAAAATGGAAACCGTGGTCCATGCCCCCATCGACGGCGTGGTGGCCGACCTCCTGGTCGGTCCCGGCGATCAGGTCGATGGGCAGGACCTTCTTCTGGTGCTGGAAAGTAACGCCGAATGACATCGCTTGACACTTTGAAGGCCCGCGCGACCCTGCGCCTGGACGGCCGGGCCTATGACTATTTCTCGCTGGGCAAGGCGGCGGCGGGGCTGGGCGACCTGTCGCGCCTGCCGCTGTCGCTGAAGGTCCTGCTGGAAAACCTGCTGCGCCACGAGAACGGTTCCACGGTGACGGTGGAGGATATCCGCGCCCTGGCCCGCTGGACCGACAGCCGCTCGTCCGACCGGGAGATCGCCTTCCGCCCGGCCCGCGTCCTGATGCAGGATTTCAGCGGCGTGCCGGCGGTGGTCGATCTTGCCGCCATGCGCGATGCCATGGTGGCGCGGGGCGGCGATCCGGCGCGCATCAACCCGCTGGTGCCGGTCGATCTCGTCATCGACCATTCGGTGATCGTCGACGAATTCGCCGGCAAGGATGCCTTCGCCGCGAATGTCCGCCTCGAATACGAGCGGAATGCGGAACGCTATGAATTCCTCCGCTGGGGCCAGCAGGCCTTCGACAATTTCCGCGTGGTGCCGCCGGGCACCGGCATCTGCCATCAGGTGAACCTCGAATATCTCTCCCGCGTCGCCTGGACGCGGGACGAGGACGGGCGCACCACGGTCTACCCGGACACGCTGGTCGGCACCGACAGCCACACCACCACGGTGAACGGCCTCGGCGTGCTCGGCTGGGGTGTGGGCGGCATCGAGGCGGAGGCGGCCATGCTGGGCCAGCCCATCTCCATGCTGATCCCGGAAGTGGTGGGCTTCCGCCTGACCGGCAGCCTTGGCGACGGCGTCACCGCGACCGATGCGGTGCTGACCGTCACCCAGATGCTGCGGAAGCTGGGCGTCGTCGGCAAATTCGTCGAATTCCATGGGCCGGGGCTGGATCACCTGTCCCTGGCCGATCGGGCCACCCTGGCCAATATGGCGCCCGAATATGGCGCCACCTGCGGCTTTTTCCCGGTGGACGCGGAAACCATCGACTACCTCCGCATTTCCGGCCGGGACGAGGCGGTGGTGCGCCTCGCCGAAGCCTATGCCAAGGCGCAAGGCCTGTGGCGGGACGATGCCGTGACGCCCGCCTTCACCGCCGAACTGCACCTCGATCTCGGCACGGTCGAACCCTCGCTGGCCGGGCCGCGCCGGCCCCAGGACCGGGTGCCCCTGTCCGGGGTCGCGGACAGTTTCGCCCGCGAACTGGCCACCGGTTTCGGCAAGCCGGAAGGTATCGGCCCGGGCGAGATCGACCATGGCGCCGTGGTGATCGCGGCGATCACTTCCTGCACCAATACGTCCAACCCCGGCGTGATGATGGGGGCGGGGCTGCTGGCGAAAAAGGCGGTGGCGGCCGGTCTGCGGGTGAAACCCTGGGTCAAGACCTCGCTCGCCCCCGGTTCCCAGGTCGTCACCGATTACCTGGAGCAGGCGGGTGCGGCGGCGGCGCTCGAACAGCTCGGTTTCGGGCTGGTCGGCTATGGCTGCACCACCTGCATCGGCAATTCCGGCCCCCTGCCGGACAAGGTGGCGGAGGAGGTTGCGGCGCGTGACCTCGTCGCCTGTGCCGTCCTTTCCGGCAACCGCAATTTCGAGGGGCGGGTGCACCCGCAGGCCAAGGCCAATTACCTAGCCTCGCCCATGCTGGTGGTCGCCTATGCCCTGGCCGGCCGCATCACCCTGGACCTGACGAGGGAGCCGATCGGCCAGGGCACGGCGGGCCCGGTCTATCTGGCCGACATCTGGCCCACGGCCAGGGAAATCGCCGAGGCGATCGGGACTTGCGTAACGCCCGAGCATTTCCGCAAGCGTTACGCCAATGTCTTCGCCGGCGACGAGCTCTGGCGCCGGATCGCGGTCCGCCCGGGCCAGACCTTCACCTGGAAGGACCAGTCGACCTATATCCGCCGCCCGCCCTATTTCGAGGGCGGCACGGCGGCAGCCCCCGCCATCGACAATGTGATCGGCGCCCGTATCCTGGCCCTGCTCGGGGATTCGATCACCACCGACCACATCTCGCCCGCGGGCGGCATCAAGCGCGACAGCCCGGCCGGCCGCTTCCTGAGCGATGCCCGGGTCGCCTTCGCCGACTTCAATCAATATGGCGCAAGGCGCGGCAATCACGAGGTGATGATCCGCGGCACTTTCGCCAATATCCGCATCCGCAATGAAATGACCCCGGGGATCGAGGGCGGCGTGTCGCGCTATGTTCCCGATGCCGATGCCCCGGTCGAGCCGATCTATGACGTCGCCCGGCGTTACGCCAGCGAGGGTACGCCCCTGGTCGTCGTCGCCGGCAAGGAATATGGCACCGGCTCGTCGCGCGACTGGGCGGCGAAGGGGGTCGCCCTGCTGGGCGTGAAGGCGGTGATCGCCGAGAGTTTCGAGCGCATCCATCGCTCCAACCTGGTCGGCATGGGCGTGCTGCCCCTCGCCTTCCAGGCCGGGACCGACCGGAAGTTGCTGGGGCTCGACGGCAGCGAGGTGATCGACCTGCTCGACCTCGACGGGCCGATCACGCCGCGCATGAAGGTCCGGGCCCGCTTCGTCTATCGCAACGGCGCCATGGTCGAAGTTCCCTTGACCTTGCGCATCGATACGCTCGACGAACTCGCCTATTTCCGGAGCGGGGGCATCCTGCACTACGTGCTGGCGGGCCTGTTGGACAAGGCGGCCTGACGGGCCGCCGCCGGCCCTTCGCAAACATTGCCGCTTCGCTTGGGACCCCTGGCAAATTTTCGCCACTTCAGCGGTTCCGGCAGGGCGCCGGTCATCGCTAGTCTGGCGACGGCAAGGGAGGTGGCGGCAATGACCTGTTTCGTCGAAATGATCTTCCCCGAACAGTCCAATCACTACGGCACGCTGTTCGGGGGCACGGCCCTGTCCCTGATGGGCAAGGCGGCTTTCGTCGCCGCGACAAGGCACGCGCGGCGTGCCGTGGTCATGGCGTCGTCCGACAAGATCGACTTCCATGTCCCGATCAAGGTCGGGCAGATCGCCGAACTGAAGGCGCGGGTGGTCCGGTCCGGCCGCAGTTCGATGACGGTGGAGGTCGAGGTGACGGCGGAAACCCTACTGAGCGGCGATCGCCGGCTGGCGATGTCCGGACGTTTCGAGATGGTCGCGGTCGATGAGAGCGGCCGGCCGGTGCCCTTCGCCCGGGCCGAGGAGTCCGTATAACAATATAAGGATGTCTTTATATTCTTCTTGACCCCGGTCGCTGATGGGGCTCAAGTGCCAGGGTCGTGGTTCGCCCGGTCGGTTCTGCCGTCCGGGCGCTAAGAGGGAAGCCGGTGCAAGGCCGGCGCTGCCCCCGCAACTGTAAGCGGCGAGTTTCCGTCACCCCGTGTCACTGGCGCTCAGCCGGGAAGGCCAGACGGAAGCACCGACCCGCGAGCCAGGAGACCTGCCTCGACCTTTGAATGTCCTCGGGCGGGGTGCCCCGGTGGATGGCCAGGGCCGGGGCGATGGTGCCCCTGCGCGTGCCTCCGCATGTGGTTCCCCCTAATCAGATTAGGGGTTCCGAATGTCTGACCTTTCCAACACTTTGGCGGTGGCCACGCTCGGCTTTCCGCGCATCGGGCCGCGACGCGAATTGAAGACCGCGCTCGAAGCCTTCTGGGCCGGCCGCATGGACGAGGCGGCCTTGCTGGCGACGGCGGCCGATCTTCGTTTCGCCAACTGGCTGCGCCAGCGCCAGAACGGCGCGACCGTCATCCCGAGCAATGATTTCTCGCTCTACGACCATGTTCTCGACACGGCGGTGATGCTGGGCGCGGTGCCGCCCGGCTTCGACTGGGGCGAGGGGCCGGTGCCGCTTTCGACCTATTTCGCCCTGGCGCGCGGCGACAAGGATCGCCCGGCGCTGGAAATGACCAAATGGTTCGACACCAATTATCACTACATGGTGCCGGAACTCGGCCCGCGGCAGGATTTCCGCCTGGCCGACGACAAGCCGCTGCGCGAATTCATCGAGGCGCGCGACGCCGGCATTCACACCCGCCCGGTCCTGCTCGGCCCGGTCAGCTTCCTGCTGCTGGCGAAAATGCGCGACGGCGGTGATCCCCTGGCCCTGCTGCACCGGGTGGTGCCGGTCTATGTCGAACTGCTGCAACGCCTGAAGGCCGCGGGGGCCGACTGGGTGCAGATCGACGAGCCGGCCCTCGTCCTCGATCTCGATCCCGCGGTGCTGGCCGCCTTCGGCAAGGCCTATCCGGTGCTGGCCCAGGCGGCGCCGGGCCTGCGCCTGCTGCTGGCCGGCTATTTCGGCGGCTATGGCGACAATCTGGATCTCGTGCTGCGCCTGCCGGTGGCGGGGCTGCACTTCGACCTGCTGCGCGGCGGCCATGAGATCAACGAGGTGATGCGCCGCCAGCCGACCGGCAAACTGTATCAACTGGGCGTGATCGACGGCCGGAATGTCTGGCGTGCCGATCTCGCCGCCCTCCTTGACCGGCTGGAGCCCGTGGTCGCCCGCCTGGGCCGGGACCGGGTGATCCTGGCGCCTTCCTGCTCGCTCCTCCATGTCCCGGTCGATCTGGCGCTGGAAACCGGGCTCGATCCCGATCTCCGGCGCTGGCTGGCTTTCGCCACCCAGAAGATCGGCGAATTGGCCATCCTCGCCCGGGGGCTGGGCCAGGGCCGGGGCGCCGTCCGCGCCGAGGTGGCGTCGGCGGCGGATGCCCTGGAAGCGCGGCGCATTTCCGCCCGCATCCATGATCCGAAGGTGGCCCGGCGCCTCGCCCGGGTCACGGCCGCCGACGCGCGCCGCGCCCATGGCTTCGAGACCCGCCGCGACGCCCAGAAGAAGCGCCTGAACCTGCCGGATTTCCCGACTACCACCATCGGTTCCTTCCCCCAGACGGCGGAGGTGCGGCAGGCCCGCGCCGCCCATGCCAGGGGCGAGCTTTCGGCCGCGGATTACGACACCTTCCTGAAGGCCGCGACCGCCGAAGCCATTCGCTGGCAGGAAGAGATCGGCATCGATGTCCCCGTTCACGGCGAATTCGAGCGGAACGACATGGTGCAATATTTCGGCGAGCAACTGGCGGGCTTCGCCTTCACCCGCACCGGCTGGGTGCAATCCTATGGCTCGCGCTGCGTGCGGCCGCCGGTCATCTATGGCGATGTCTCGCGTCCGAGGCCGATGACGGTCGAATGGGCCCGCTATGCCCAGTCCCTGACCGAAAAGCCCATGAAGGGCATGCTCACCGGCCCGGTGACCATGCTGCAATGGTCCTTCGTGCGCGACGACCTGCCGCGTGCCGATGTCTGCCGCCAGATCGCCCTGGCGCTACGCGACGAGGTCGACGACCTGGAGGCGGCGGGCATCGCGATCATCCAGATCGACGAGCCGGCGATCCGCGAAGGCCTGCCGCTGCGCCGGCGCGAACGGGCGGACTACCTCGCCTGGGCGGTCGAATGCTTCCGATTGGCGTCCTCCGGTGTCCGCGACGAGACCCAGATCCACACCCACATGTGCTATTCGGAATTCAACGACATCATCCAGTCCATCGCCGCCATGGATGCGGATGTGATCTCGATCGAGACCGCGCGTTCCAAGATGGAATTGCTCGCGGCCTTTGCCGACTGGCGCTATCCGAACGAGATCGGGCCGGGCGTCTACGACATCCATGCCCCGCGCTGCCCCGATGTCGCCGAAATGACCGATCTGCTGAAGACCGCCGCGACCCGGCTGGAACCCGGGCAGATCTGGGTCAACCCCGATTGCGGCCTGAAGACGCGGAAATGGGACGAGGTCCGTCCCGCCCTCGCCAATATGGTCGAAGCGGCTCGCCGCCTGCGCCGGGCAATGTGACCCCGCCCGGCCGCAGGTGAGCGGGCGCGGGGCGGCGGCCGTGCATGGCCGCCGCCCCGTTGCCTGTCAAACCCGCCACAGGCCGGGGGAGGCCGGCGAGGGCAGATTGAGGCATAGGAACAGGCGGGTGATGCCGGTGCCGGCGACGGGCGGGGAGCGGTGGACGATGCCATGGTCGTGGCCGGGCTGGCAGCCGCGGAAGAGGGCGACCTCGCCCGCGGCCAGCCGTTCCATGGGGCCGGTGTAATCCTTCTGGTCGTCGAGGGCGCTTGCGCCATGCGCGGGCAGCACCCATTCGGTGCCCGGCCCGGCATAGGTGGTGACCAGCCGGGCCGGGACATGGTCGCGGTGGAATTTCCAGCAGGCGTCGTGGCCCAGGGCTTCGAGCCGGATATCCACCGCCGCCGCGGCGAACAGCGCGGCAAAGCGCTGGGCCAGCGCCTCGATATCGGCGGCCAGCAGCCGGCCCGCCGCCGTGCCGGCAAGGGCGGAGGGGGCGATCAGGCTGCCGATGGCGGTGGCAAGGTCCGGCGGGCGGGCCAGCACCCGGCCGTCCGGATAGCCGGCGGGATCGAGGGTGGCCAGGGCTTCGGCCAGCGGGGCCGGCAGGTCGCGCCGCCACAGTGCCAATTCGATGCCGGGCAGGCGGATGCGGGCCAGATCGTCCATCCCATGGCCTACGACGACTGGTGATGGTGGCCGCTGCGCGCTGCCGTCAGGCATTGTCGCCCCTCCGGCGCCAGACGGGGAAGGGATCGGGCAGGCGACGCCATCGGGCCGCCGCCGCCTCCGGCGCGAGGCCATCATCGACTAGGCCATCATCGACCAGGCAGGCGTCGAGCCGGCGGCGGATATCGGCCTCGTCCATCGCCGGGCTGCCGATGAAGACGATTTCCTGGCGCCGGTCGCCGTAGACCCTGTCCCAATTGCCCATGACCGCCTTCCGCCATTCGGGCTGGTCCGGCCATTGCGCCTTGGGGACGGCGGCCCACCAGAAGCCCATGGCCTCGGTCCTGACCAGGGCGCCGGCCTGGCTGAGTTCCCCCACCCATTCGGGCCGCGTCGCCAGCCAGAAATGGCCCTTGGCGCGGATCACGCCCACCCAGGGGGAGCGGATGAAGCCGTGCAGCCTTTCGGGGTGGAACGGACGGCGTGCCCGATAGACGAAGCTGTGAACACCATATTCCTCCGTCTCGGGCCTGTGGCCGGCGGCGCCGTAGAGTTCCTTGAACCAGAGCGGATGTTCCTCCGCCTTCTCATGGTCGAAGCGGCCGGTGTTCAGCACCCGGTCGAGCGGGACATGGCTCATGCTGGTCTCGATCAGGTCCGCATCCGGGTTCAGCGCGCGGACGATCTTGCGGGCGGCTTCCAGCTGATCGGGCGGGGTTACATCCACCTTGTTCAGGATGACGACATCGGCGAATTCGATCTGGTCGACCAGCAGGGTCACCAGGCTGCGGTCGTCGTCCTCGCCGAGCGCTTCGCCGCGGTCGCGCAGGAAATCGGTGGAACCATAGTCGCGCAGCAGGTTGAAGGCATCGACCACGGTCACCATCGTGTCCAGGCGGGCGACATCCGACAGGCTGTTGCCGTCCTCGTCGCGGAAATCGAAGGTCGCGGCCACCGGCAGCGGCTCGGCGATGCCGGTCGATTCGATCAGCAGATAGTCGAAGCGGCCTTCCCCGGCCAGGCGGCGGACCTCGGCCAGCAGGTCGTCGCGCAGCGTGCAGCAGATGCAGCCGTTGGTCATCTCCACCAGCTTTTCCTCGGTCCGCGACAGGCCGCCGCCCTCGCGCACCAGATCGGCGTCGATGTTCACCTCGCTCATGTCGTTGACGATGACCGCGACGCGCCGGCCCGCGCGGTTGTTCAGCACATGGTTCAGCAAGGTCGTCTTGCCCGCGCCGAGAAAGCCGGACAGGACGGTGACGGGCAGGCGAGGGTCGTTTGTTTCCGGGGGGCTGGTGGTCATGACGCGGTTCCGCTGCCGGGGGAGGTTGATCCGGCGATCGGAAACGTAATGTTATAACGTATCTTGCGGCAAGCCTGATATGTGATGTTATAACGTGTCATTCGTATCGGGCTTGGGTTGGGGATAGCCATGGGGTTGAGTCATCGGGCGTGCCGGGCGGTTTCCGTTCTGGCGCTGGGTCTGGTCCTGTCGTTCGAGGTCTATGCGGCCGAGGAATTGCCGGCCGTGGTGGTGACCGCGACCAGTGCCGAACAGGCGCTGCGCGATGCCCCGGCCAGCGTCACCGTGATCACGGCGGCGGAACTGGCTGCCCGCCCGGTCGCCGATCTGGCCGATGCGCTGAAGGGCAGTGTCGGTATCGATGTCGGCGGTGTCGGCCTGACCCGGCGCGGCATCGGTATCCGCGGCATGTCCAGCGAGCACACGCTGGTGCTGATCGACGGCAAGCGGGCGAATGCCGCTGCCGGCGCCATCGCCCATGCCGACTATGACCTCGGCTGGATTCCGGTCGAGGCGATCGAGCGGATCGAGGTGGTGCGCGGTCCCATGTCTTCGCTCTACGGCTCGGAGGCATTGGGCGGCGTCGTCAACATCATCACCCGTGCCGCGACGGATGAATTCGCCGGCAGCGTCTCGCTGCGCGGCGGCCTTCAGGAAGGAGCCGGGGGCGACCACTACCAGGCCGGTTTCTATATCGGCGGGCCGCTGGTCGAGGGCAAGCTCGGCTTCAGTGCCTTCGGCGAAGCCCGCCGCCGCCGGGAAACCCCGGAGAACGCCGACCGCCGGCGCAGCGCCATCGAAGGCCAGGACAGCCAGCGCGGCGAATTGCGCCTGACCTGGACCCCGGCGGCCGGCCAGCGCATCGATTTCGGCTATGGCCTGGGCTTCGAGGAGCGGGAATACAACACGTTCTCGACCTATTATTACGCCAGCGAGGATCAGGTCACCCGCGAACATGCCTTCGTTACCTATGACGGCACCTTCGGCGCCCTGAACCTGCGCCTGCGCGCCTATCGTTCCGAACTGGAACGCGAGAACAGCCGCAGCCGGGGCGCCCCGACCAATCCCCAGCGCCTGACCGACGATGTCTTCGATGCCCAGATACGCCACGGCTTCGGCGATTGGAATGTGCTGACCCTGGGCGGCGAATGGCGGCGCGAAGCGCTGAAGGACACCACCGTGAACGGCGCGGGCAAGGCGGAGGCCGATCACCCCGCCCTCTATATCCAGGACGAGATCGCCATCGGCCCGGACTGGGCCCTGACCCTCGGCAACCGCAGCGACCACCACGAGAGTTACGGCTGGCAGCAAAGCCCGCGCGCCTATCTGATCCACCGGGTGGACGGCAACCTGTCGCTGAAGGCCGGCGTCGGCCGGGGCTTCAAGGCGCCGACGCTGAAGCAGCTCTCCCCCGGTTACAGCGCGGTCGGCGGCGGCGGGCGCTTCACCATCGTCGGCAACCCGGACCTCGAACCCGAGATCAACACCGCCTTCGAGGGCGGCTTCGATTACCGGGCAGCGGCGTGGTCGGTCCAGGCCATGGTGTTCCAGAACAACCTGGAGGATTTGATCACCACCAATTGCGTTGCCGCCTGCGGCATCCGCGGGGCGGAGCGCCGGGCCTATCTGAATGTCGAGAAGGCCCGCCTCGAAGGGATCGAGATCGCGGGCGAGGTGGACCTGCCCTTCGACCTCCGGCTTGCGGGCAATTACACCTTCCTGCAGACCAAGAACCTCGACAATGGCCTGGAACTGGCGGAAAAGCCCCGGCACCAGGGCGCGGCCACCCTCGAATGGCGGCCGGAAGGCGGCTTCAGCGCGCAATTCCGCAGCCGCCATGTCGGGCGGCAGGTGGTCTATGCCACCACGGGCGTTGCCAGCGACCTGCCGTCCTATTGGCTGCTGTCGCTCGATGCCGCGCAGGAAATCGCCCCGTCCCTGGTGCTTCGGGGCGGCATCCAGAACCTGACCGACACCGATCTGTCGGACGAGGACCCGTTGTTCTCCTTCGACGAGCCGGCCCGCACCCTCTGGCTCGGCCTCGAGGTCGGGTTCTGATCATGGGGGCGATCCTTCGCCTGCTGCCGGTCCTGGCGGCGCTGTTCTTCGCGGTGCCGGCGGCGGCGCAACCCTTGCGCCTTCTGATCGTCAGCAATGATTTCGTCCTTCCCGGCAAGGTGGAGGCCCTGCGCCCGCTGGCGCAAGGGGCGGGGATCGAGATCGCCCATCTCGACGTCACCAAGGCGGAGGGGGCGCCGGCGGCATGGCTGGCCGGGGCCGGCCTCGTCATCGTCGATACGCCGCGCCCCGGCGACCGCGCCACGGTCGCCGCCCGCCTGGGCGAGGGGCTGGACACGGCACGGATCCCCTGGGTGCAGGTGGGCGGCGGGCCGCCGGCCTTCGGCCATCTGCCGCCCGACCGCGCCCGGCGCATCGCCGCCTATTACGCCAACGGCGGGCGCGGCAATTTCGCCGCCCTGTTCGCCTTCCTGTCGGGGGCGGATGCGCCGGCCGTGGTCGCCATGCCGGTGCAAGGGCTCTACCACCCCGCCGCCGATGCCTTGTTCCTTGATGCGGCGAGCTATCTCGCCTGGGGGCGGGAACGCTGGCCGGCGGGGGCGCCGCGCATCGCCATTGCCGTCCATGGCGGCACGATCGCCGACCTTCAGACCCGCCTCCTCGATACGATCGTCGCGCGGGCCGAGGCGAGGGGGATCATGCCCCTGGTCTTCTGGTTCGATGCGGGCGCCACCGATGGCATCGCCCGCGTCTTCGGGTCCGATCTGCCGGATATTTTCGTCAACGCCGGGCACATGCAGAACGCCGAGGCGCGAAAGGCGGAATTCATCGCCCTGGACCGGCCGGTGATCCAGACCCTGACCTATCGCGAAGGCAATGCCGGCGATTACGCCGTGGCCGCCAGCGGCATCGACCAGCGGCTGGTGGCGCCCTTCCTGGCCGTGCCTGAAGCCTGGGGCATGTCCGATCCCCTGGTGATCGGCGCGCTCGACGGGGGCGAGATCGTCGCCCTGCCGGAACAGGTCGATCTCCTGCTGGGGCGGGCGGCGACGATCGCGGCCCTGCGGCGAAAGCCGGCGGCGGAAAAGACCGTCGCCCTGATGTTCTGGAACGCGCCGGCGGGGGACAAGAATCTCTCCGCCTCCAACCTCAATGTCCCGGCCAGTATCGAGGCGATCGCCGGCGCCCTGGCCGGGGCCGGCTACGACGTGCCGCCGACCTCGGAACCGGCGCTGGTCGCGGGGGCGCAGGCCATGCTCGGCGCGCTCTATCGCCCGGCGGAACTCGACGATCTGCTCGCCCGGGGCCTGGCCGTAACCTTTCCCATTTCGCGATATCGGGCCTGGCTGGATCGCCTGCCCGAGGATAGCCGTCTCGCCATCCTGCTGGCCGGGGCGCGGCCCGAGGATCATTGGGCCGTCCGCCGGATCGACGGCGAGGCGCAATTCGTGCTGCCCCTGATGCGCCTCGGCCGTCTTGCGCTCATGCCCCAGCCGCCGCGCGCCGCCCGGCCGGGGGAACACACCCATGACGTGAAACAGGTGCCGGGCCATTTCTACCTCGCGGCCTATCTTTACCTGCGCGAGGGGCTGGGGGCGGATGCGCTCATCCATCTCGGCACCCATGGCACCCAGGAATGGACACCGGGCAAGGACCGGGGCCTTGCCGCCACCGATTATCCCTTCCTGGCCCTGGGCGACCTGCCCGTGTTCTATCCCTATATCCAGGACAATGTGGGCGAGGCCCTGCAAGCCCGGCGGCGCGGCCGGGCGGTGACCGTCAGCCACCAGACCCCGTCCTTCGCCCCCGCCGGCCTGCACGACGAATTGCGCGACCTGCACAGCCTGATCCACGAGCATGAACTGGCCGAGGACGGCCCGGTGCGCGACGCCACCCGGGCCCGCCTGGTCGAGGCCGCCCTGTCGTCCGGCATCGCCGCCGACCTCGGCCTTGACCGGGCGGCGATCGAGGCGGATGTGCCGGGCTTTCTCGCCTTGCTGCACGATCATCTGCACCATGTCGCCGGGCAGGCGATGCCCCTTGGCCTGCATCGTTTCGGCATCGCCGCCGACCCCGATCACCGGTTGCTGACGGTCATGCAGCAATTGGGCGACGATCTCCTGGCGGCGGCGGGCGAGGACCCGGCGGAGGCGCGGGTGGAAGGCACAGCCCTGCTCGACTCCGGGGCCGCGCGCTGGCTGCGCCGCTATCTCCGCGACGGCGAAAACCCGGACGATATTCCCGACGAGACCCGGCGCGCCCTGGTGCGCCGGGCCATCGCCCAGGATCGCCTTCTCGCCGAGCCGGGGGAGCTGGAAGCCCTGTTGCATGGCCTTGCCGGCGGCTTCGTGCGGCCGGGGCCGGGGGGCGATCCGGTGCGCAACCCGGATCTTGCCGCCGGCCGCAACCTTTACGGTTTCGAGCCGGACAAGATCCCGACGCCCGCCGCCTTCGCTGCCGGCGGTGCCGCCTTTGCCGAACTGCTGGAGCGCCACCGCGCGGGGCACGGCGGGGCCATGCCGGCCAAGCTCGCCTTCTCCCTCTGGTCGTCGGAGGCGATGCGCCACCTCGGCGTGCTGGAAGCCCAGGTGCTGCATGCCCTGGGGCTCCGCCCGGTCTGGGACCGGGGCGGCCGCGTGGTCGCCATCGAGATCGTGCCGGCGGCGGAACTGGGCCGGCCCCGGGTCGATGCGGTCATCCAGGTGACCAGCGTCTACCGCGACCAATTCGACGGCTTCATGCGCCTGCTGGCGGCGGCGATCGACCGGCTGGCGCTGCTGGACGAGCCGGGCAACCCGGTCTTCGCCCATGCGGCGGCGACCCGTGCCCGCCTGATCGCCGCCGGTGTCCCGGCGGACCGGGCGGCCCGCCTTGCCGCGCTGCGCATCTTCAGCAACGCGCCCGGTGCCTATGGCAGCGGCCTGCCGGACGAGGTGATCGCCTCCGACCATTGGACGGACGAGGGCGTGCTGGCCCAACGCTTCCTGGACAACCTGCAATATGGCTATGGTGCGGGGGATCTCTGGGGTATCGCCGGGGGCGAGGTCAATCTTTTCGCCGACCAACTGCGCGGGGTGGAGGGGGCGGTGCTGGCCCGTTCATCCACCCTGCACGGCCTGATCTCCACCGATCATCCCTTCGAATATCTGGGCGGGCTTGGCCTTGCCGTCCGCCATCTCGACGGGGCGACGCCGGATCTCTATGTCGCCGATCTCCGCCAGGGGCAGGGCAGCCTGACCACCGCCGCCCGCTTCATCGCCGATGAATTGCGCGGCCGCTACCTGAACCCCGAATGGATCAAGGCCATGCAGGCGGAAGGCTATGCCGGAACGGTGGAACTGGTGAAGGTCGCCAACACTGTCTTCGGCTGGCAGGTGACCGCGCCCGAAACCATCCGGGCCGACCAGTGGCAGGCGCTTTACGAAACCTATGTCCGGGATGCCCGCGCTCTCGGCCTCGACCAATGGTTCCGCAGCCATAACCCGGATGCCCAGGCCCAGGTGATGGAACGGATGCTGGAGGCGATCCGCAAGGGTTACTGGGATGCCCCGGACGAGACCCGCGCCACCCTGGCCGCCCGCTTCGCCGAATTGACCGGCGAGCCCGCGGTCACCGCCGGCAGCCGCACCGCGCGGGATTACGCCCGCAGCCTCCTGGCCGGCTTCGGCCTCGGGGCTGCCGCCCCGGCCCCGGCCCCGGCACCGGGCGGGGGCGAGGCGGTCAGCGGGCAGGTCATGGCCCCGGTGCCGCCGCCCCCGCCGGCCGGGGACTGGCCCTGGGTCCGTTTCGGGGCGCTGGCCTTCATCCTTCTTGCCGTCGGCGCCGGGGCGATCGCCCAGGCGCGTGTTTTCCAATCGTGAGTAACCGATGCCATCCTTCGAACAATTGCTGGGCGAGGTCGCGGGCCTGTTCCTGCTGCCGGTGCTGGCCCTGATCGTGCTGTCGCTCGTCTATGCCTTCTTCGCCCTCGGCGCCTTCCTGGTGGAGGGGGGGCAGCGGCGGCGCGGGCGCCACCGCTCCCGCCTGGCGGCGCTTCGCACCCTTGCGAGCGACGATCTCGAACTCCGGATCATGCGGCGGCTGGAAGTGCTGCGCATCGTCGCCCGGTCCACGCCCATGCTGGGCCTTGTCGCGACCATGATCCCCATGGGGCCGGCCCTGCTGGCGCTTGGCCGCAACGACGCGGCGAAGATGGGGGAACAGATGGCGGTCGCCTTTTCCGCCGTCATCCTGGCCCTGGTCGCCGCCAGCATCGCCTTTGCCGTGCTCACCGTGCGGCGGCGCTGGCTGCTCGAGGACTTGCGCGCGATCGAGCGGGAAAGGACGGCCTGATGCGCTTTCTCGACCATGACGAGGCGGATGATCCGCTGCTCTCCGTCGTCAACCTGATCGATGTCTTCCTGGTGCTGATCGGCATCCTGCTGATCGTCATCATGCGCAACCCGCTCAATCCCTTTTCGTCGCAGGAGGTCACGGTGATCGAGAACCCGGGCCGGGCCGACATGCGCATCACGGTGAAGAAAGGCGAGGACCTGACCCGCTATGAATCGACCGGCGAGATCGGCGAGGGCCAGGGCGTGAAGGCCGGCGTCACCTATCGCCTGCCCGACGGCCGCCTCGTCTATGTCCCGGAAGGGGCGGACGGGGCGCGGGATCCGGGGTCACCTGCCCCATGAGCGGGCCCTGACGACCACCGGCGTCAACCGGGGTCACTCGCGGGACAGGGCGTCGACCGGGTCCAACCGGGCGGCGCTTCGGGCCGGCAGGAAACCGAAGACGACGCCGATCACGGTCGAGACGCCGACCGCGGCGACGATCGAGTCCGCCGAGAACACCAGCCGGAACTGGGTCGAGAGCGAGCCGAAGACGTAACCGAAGGCGAGCGCCGCCGCGATGCCGAGCACGCCGCCGACGAGGCAGACCACCACCGCCTCGATCATGAACTGGCGCATGATGTCGCCCTGGCGGGCGCCGACGGCCATGCGCACGCCGATTTCCTTGGTCCGCTCGGTCACCGAGACCAGCATGATGTTCATCACCCCGATGCCGCCGACGACGAGGGCGATCACCGCGATCATGGAGATCAGCACGGTCATGGTCTCGGTCGTCTGCTGGATGGTCTGGCGGATCGTGTCGGTGTTGACGATGAAGAAGTCCTGGGTGCCGTGGCGCCGTGTCAGCAGGCGGATCACGCCCTGTTCGGCGGCATCGCTGGAGATGCTGTCGTCGATGCGGACGGAAATGCTTTGCAGGTAGCTCTGCCCCAGGATCCGGTGCTGTGCGGAAGTATAGGGGATATAGACCTTCAGCGTATCCGAACTGCCGAAACTGCTCTGGACCGGGTCGAGCACGCCGACGATCCTGACCGGCACGTTGCCGACGATGATCACCTCGCCCAGGGCAGTCTCGCCGTTGGGGAAGAGCTTTTTCACCATATTGCTGTCGATCACGCCGAGCTGGGCATTGCGCCGGACCTCGGCCGCGTCGAAGCCGCGCCCGGCGGCGAAAGCATAGCCCTTCACCCGGAAGAACTGGTCGCCGACGCCGTTGACCGAGACCGAGAGCGCCTGGTTGCGCCAGAGCAGCACCATGGTCGAGGAAACCGACGGCGTCGCACTGTCGACGAAGGGCTGTTTCGCCAGGGCTTCCGCGTCGGCGGCGACCAGGGTCTGGATCCTGGCGCTGTCCCGGTCGCCGAAGCCCTTGCCGGGGAAGACCTCGACCGTATTGGTGCCGATCGAGCTGATATCCTGCAGGATCCGCTGCTTCGAGCCTTCGCCCAGCGCCACCACCGAGACCACCGAGGCGATGCCGATGATGATCCCGAGCATGGTCAGGAAGGTGCGCAGCTTGTGGGACACCATGGCCCGCAGGGCCATGCGGAAGGCTTCCTCGAAGCGGTCCAGGCCGCCGGACAGGCGGCGCGGCGCGGCGGGCGGGGTGGCGCGGGACGTATCGGGGGGGGATACGTCCCGCGCCGCGCCGGCGATCGGGGCGGGGGGACGCCGCCAGTCGCCGACGATCTGTCCGTCACTGATCTCGATCCGGCGGTCCGCGATTTCGGCGACCGCCATGTCGTGGGTGACGATGATCACGGTGTGACCCTGCTGGTGCAATTCGCGCAGCAGCTTCAGCATGTCCTGGCCGCTGGCGCGGTCGAGGGCGCCGGTCGGCTCGTCCGCCAGGATCACCTGGCCGCCGTTCATCAGGGCGCGGGCCACGCTGACGCGCTGCTGCTGGCCACCCGACAATTGGCCCGGCCGGTGCCCCAGCCGCTCGCCGAGGCCGAGGCGCTTCAGGAGGGCGACCGCGCGCTCCCGCCGTGCCGCCCTCGAGGTTCCGGCATAGACCGCCGGCACCTCGGCATTGCCGGCGGCGTCGAGGTCGGACAGCAGGTGATAGCGCTGGAAGATGAAGCCGAAATATTCCCGGCGCAGATGCGCGAGTTCGTCGGCATCCAGGCTGGAGGTCTCGCGCCCGTTGATGCGATAGGTGCCGGCGGTCGGCCGGTCCAGGCAGCCGAGGATATTCATCAGGGTCGATTTGCCCGACCCCGAGGCGCCGATGATGGCGACCATCTCGCCGCGCTCGATGGTGAGGTCGACATCCCTGAGGACGGTGATCTCCTCCTCCCCGGCGGCGAAGCTCCGCCGCAGGCCGCGGATTTCGATCAGGGGCGCGGCCATGGTCAAAGGCCCATCCGCGGCATGCGCATGCGGGTGCTGGTGCCCGCGGCGGTATCGCCGAGCACGATCCTCTCGCCTTCCCGCAGGCCGTCCAGGACTTCGACGTCGACCGTATCTTCCATGCCGGTGCGGATCTCGCGCGGGGCCACCCGGCCGTCGGCCTCGACCACGGTGACCGTGTAGCGGCCGTCCGCCGTCCTGGGGCCGAGGGCGGAGGCGGGGACGGTCAGCGCGCCCTTGGCGGCGCCGAGCACGATGGAAACCTGGGCCGTCATGTCGATGCGCAGCAGGCCGTCCGGGTTCGGCACGTCGAAGGCGCCGTTGTAGTAGATCGCGGTCGAACTGCTGCTGCCCGACGCGGCGGAGGACGAGGTGGTGCCCGATTCCGAATTGATCGCGGTGGGGGCGGGTTCGATCGCGCGCAGCACCGCCTCGAAACGCGTGTCCGGGCGGCCGAGGATGGTGAAATAGACCGCCTGGCCCGGCGCCACATTGACGATATCGGCCTCGGAAATCTCCGCCTTCACGGTCATGGTCCCGAGCTGGGCGAGCTTCACGATCGTCGGCGTCGTCTGGTTGGCGTTGACGGTCTGGCCCTCCTGGACCACGACGGCGACCACCGTGCCGTCGATCGGCGCGGTGATCCTGGTATAGCCGAGGTTCAGCTCGGCGGTCGAAACCTCGATCCCGGCCTGGGCGATCTGGGCGTCCAGCGCGTCGATTTCCGCCCGGGTAACGCCGAGGATCGCCTCCGCCGCCTCATAGGCCTCGCGGGCGACGGCGTTCAGGGCCAGCATGCGCTTCTGGCGGGCGAAGGCGGCTTCGGCCTGCTTCAGGGTCGCCACCTTGGCGGCGCGCTGGGCCGTCACGTTGGCCAGTTGCGCCTCGGCGTTCTTCAGGTTGTTTTCCTGGGTCTTCGAATCGATCTCGGCGATCACGTCGCCCTTGCCGACGACATCGCCGAAATCGACCTTCAGCGACTTGATCTGGCCGGAGACCTGGGCGCCGACGCTGACCTGCTCCACCGCTTCAAGCGTCCCGGTGGCCAGCACCACCTGCTCCAGGTCCTTCCGCGTTACCGTCGCGGTCAGGTATTGGGGGGCGGCGTCCCCGCTTGGGAAATACCGGGCCTTGATGCCCCAGCCGATGCCGCCGACGACGGCGACGAGGAGGGCGAGGCGAAGAATGCGGGACCAGGGCATGAGCGGACTCGGAAGGAAGCGCGACGAGGCGGAACGGAGGCAGTCTAGGCCCCCGCCGGCAGGCCGTGGGTCAGGTCTTCGGCAAGACCGTGTAAAGAATGTGGAAAGGCGCTTGCGGAGGATCGGGAAGCCGTATGCTCTGGCACCGGGCCATCAAGCCGGGGCCGGTCGCGGTTGGAGGCGGCGTGCAGATTCTGCTGATCGATGACGATGCCGAATTGGCGGCCATGCTGACCGAATATCTGGGCGGCGAAGGCTTCACCACCACCATCGCCCTGAACGGCGAGGCGGGGGTGGAGGCCGCCCTGTCCGGCCGCTACGACGCCGTCCTGCTCGATGTCATGCTGCCCCGCCTCGGCGGTATCGACGTCTTGCGCCGGGTCCGGGAAAGCAGCCGGGTGCCGGTGATCATGCTGACGGCGAAGGGCGCCGACATCGACCGCGCCACCGGCCTCGAGATGGGCGCGGACGATTACGTGCCGAAGCCCTGCTACCCGCGCGAACTGGTGGCGCGCCTGCGCGCCGTGCTGCGCCGAAGCGGCGGCGATCCGGGGGCGCGGGCGGACGACAGCCTGGTGTTCGGCGGCCTGTCCCTGTCGCCGGGGCGCCGGCAGGTCGCCTGGGGCGGCCACCCGCTCGATCTCACCGTGACCGAATTCCGCCTGCTTGAAATGCTGCTGCTGGCGGGGGCGCGGGTCTCGACCAAGGACGAGCTTTCGGAAGGCGCGCTCGGCCGCCGCCGGCAGGCCTATGACCGAAGCGTGGACGTCCATATGAGCAACCTGCGCCACAAGCTGACCGATGCCGCCGGCGAGGCCCTGACGGTCGAGACCGTGCGGGGCGTCGGCTACCGCCTGGGCGGGGGAGGCGCTTGATGCGCCAGCGCCTGTTCTGGAAAATCCTGCTCGGCTTCTGGTTCACCTTCATCGCGATCATCGAGGGGCTGTGGATCTATTTCGTCGTCTTCGACGTGCAGCCGAAACATGTCGAGCGCTTCCTGGCCGATCAGGCCGCCCCGGCCCAGATTGCGCTGGCGGCCCGCATCGTCGAGCAGCAGGGCCCGGCGGCTTTCCGCGAGGCCCTGGCCGGCCTGCAGCCGCCCGGGCGCGACCGCCTGAGCCTGTGGCCGCCGGGGGCGGTGCGGGCAGCGGGCGAGTTCGAAGTGGTCGGCACGGCGACGGCGCCGGACGGCACCCGCTACGAGATCGTCTACGAGCCGCGCGCCGTGCCGGCCCGAAAGCCCGGCCCCTTCGATATTCCGCCCTTCATGGTGGTGCTGGCGATCATCGGCGGGCTGGGCTTCAGCGCGGCCTTGGCCTGGTATCTGACCCGGCCGATCGGGCGCCTGCGGGACGGGTTCGCGATCCTGGCGCGCGGCGATCTCGGCTATCGGCTGGCCGGGCGGATGGGGCGGCGGCGCGACGAGATCGCCGATCTCGCCCGCGATTTCGATGCCATGGCCGAACGGCTCCAGCATCTGGTCGAGGCGCGCGACCGCCTGCTGAACGATGTCTCCCATGAATTGCGCTCGCCGCTGGCAAGGCTCCAGATCTCGATCGGGCTTGCCCGGCAGAATCCGGGCCGCTTCGACCTCGTCCTCGACCGGATCGAGGACGAGGCGGGGCGGATCGATGCCATGGTCGGCGAATTGCTGAGCCTTGCCCGCGCCGAGAACGGCCTGGCCGACAAGGACAGTTATTTCGACCTCAACAGTCTCGTCCGGGCCGTGGTCGCCGATGCGCGCTTCGAGGCGGAACCGGCCGGCGCCGTGATCCATTGCCCGCCGGACGACGGCGCCGAGGATGTGCTGGTCGCCGGCGACGCCGGCCTGATGCGGCGGGCGATCGAGAATATCCTGCGCAATGCCCTGCGCCATACGCCCAAGGGCTCGGCCATTTCCGTCACCCTGGAGGCCCGGCCCGGCTGGGTCGAGGTCGTCGTCGCGGACGAGGGCCGGGGCGTTGCCGAAAGCGAATTGGAACATTTGTTCCGGCCCTTCGCCCGCGGCGCCCATGGCGCGCCGGACGGCTATGGGCTCGGCCTTGCCATCGCGCAGCGGGCCGTTCTCTCCCATGGCGGGCGGATCAGCGGCGCCAACCGGCCGCAAGGGGGATTGGAGGTCCGCATCTCCCTGCCGGTCGTCGAGGCGCCGATCTGAAGTGTGCCGGCCGAGGATCGGGACGGCGACGCCCGACGGCCGCCTCAGGCCCAGTTGGCCAGATAGCCGGTGATCGCGGCGATGGCCTGATCGCAGATCGCCGCCGACGTATAGCCCTCCTGGCTGTAGCCGTATTTGAGGCAGGCGAAGACCATCTCGATGGCGAGGGCGACCGCGTCCGGGTTCTCGGGCAGGTTGGCGAGGCCGGTTTCCTGGGCGCGGGCCCTGAGCCAGCGGGCGAGGCTCGCGTCCTTGTCGAAATGGGCCTTGCAGTCGTTGCTGCCGAAGGGCCCCTTCAGCAGCAGCACGCTGGCCGCCTTATTGGCATTGTAATAGGCCGCCGTATCCTGGATGACCGCGCGCGTCATCGCCCGCCAGTCGGTGTGGCGGCCGGCTGGGTGAGCGCCCAGGATGAACGCCATCAAGCCCTGCATATGGCCCTGCGACAGGTGCGAGAAGATTGCGTATTTGTCGGGGAAATATTGATAGATGCTCGCCCGCGGCACGTTGGACAGCCGTTCGATCTCGGGGATCGACGTCCGTTCCGGCCCGATCTCGACCACCAGCCGCTCCGCCACCTCAAGCGCCCGCGCCATCCGCTCCTGCGAGCGGGCCTGGACCGGCAGTCCCGCGCGCCGGGTCCGCTTGCCCCGGGCTGCCGGGTCCGAGGCTGACGGCGTCTCTAAATCCGACATCTGTTGTTTTTTCCGGAAATCCAACTTATGTTCATTCCCGTGATGTGGACCCGCGCGGCCGTCAAGTCAAGTCGACGCCCGCCGAGCGCCGGAATGGAGACCCTGCGGTGAATGAAGTGTCGGAAGGTTACGCCGGTCAGAAGGCCTGGCGGGAGATCCAGTCGTTTCTGCCGGCGCCCTATCAACTCGGTCCCGGGCAGCTGCCCGCCGAGGAATGGTGGGCCTGGCGTGGTCATCGCATCCATCTCGATCGCTATTGCCTGCCGTCGGCGCCGGCGCGCGTGATCCTGTTCCACGGCGTCGGCACCAATGGTCGCCAGATGTCCACCATCCTCGGGGCACCGCTCCACCGCAGCGGTTTCGAGACGGTCGCCATCGATATGCCGGGATACGGGGTGACGGAGGTCGCGCGGGGCGTCACCGTCACCTATGACGATTGGGTCCGGGCGGCGAGCGATTTCATCGACAGCGAAAGGGCAAGGGATCCGCGCCCGATTTTTCTCTACGGCCTCAGCGCCGGCGGCATGCTGGCCTATCACGCCGCGGCCTTGAACCGGAAGGTCCAGGGCATCGTCGGCATGACCTTTCTCGACCAGCGGGTGCGGCAGGTCGGCGACGAGACGGCGGCCAATCCGTTCATGAACCGTGTCGGCGTGCCGCTGGCGCATCTCTCGACGGCGCTGGGGCTGGGCCGGCTGCGGCTGCCGATGGCCCTGGTCAGCAAGATGCGGACCCTTGCCAACGACAAAGGGGCGCTCGACGCCTGTCTGCGCGACGGGACCTCGGCCGGGAATTGGGTTTCGCTGAAATTTCTCAGCACCTATGCGCGCTATCGCCCCGCGATCGAGCCGGAGGATTTCGACGTCTGCCCGGTGCTCCTGACCCAGCCGGCCGAGGACCATTGGACCCCCCTGCATCTCAGCGACTTGTTCCTGCGCAGGATCGGGAAGGTCCCCGTCACCACCGTCATGCTGGACAAGGCGGGGCATTACCCGATCGAACTGCCCGGGCTTCGCCAGATGCATGATGCCATTGTCGCCTTCATTCGGCGCGGGCTGCCGAAACCGGCCGCGGCCTGACCGGCATCTTGCAGTCGGCCTGAACGAATCCTATCTGCCAAATGCCTTCTCGGCCGGACCCGGGACTTATTGCGCGTCCCACCGGCGACCTTGTGCCTGCTTCGATCCCCTTCGTTCCAAGGAAAACAACATGACAACCATCCTCGGCACGCCTTTTTCGTTGGGCAACGGCGTCAGGCTGCCCAATCGGATCGCCAAATCCGCCATGAGCGAGGCGCTGGGCACCATGGACAACCGGGCGACGCCTGAACTGGTGCGCCTCTATCGCCGCTGGGGGGCCGGGGGCACGGGCCTGCTGATCACCGGCAACGTCATGATCGATCGCCGCGCCCTGGGCGAACCGGGCAACGTGGTGATCGAGGACGAGCGCGACCTCGACCTGCTGCGCGACTGGGCCGCGGCCGGCAAGGCCCATGGGGCGCAGATCTGGGCGCAGATCAACCATCCGGGCCGCCAGGCGCCGAAAGGGCTGAACGCGGAAACGGTGGCGCCGTCCGCCGTCGGTTTCAGCGAGTCGATGAAGGCCTTCTTCGAAACCCCGCGGGCCCTGACCGGCGATGAGATCGAGGAGATCATCGCCCGTTTCGGCCGCGCCGCCGGCATCTGCCGCAAGGCGGGCTTCACGGGCGTGGAAATCCACGGCGCTCACGGCTATCTGGTCAGCCAGTTCCTGTCGCCGCTGACCAACCAGCGCAGCGATATCTGGGGCGGCACCGCCGAAAACCGCCGGCGCTTCGTGCTGCGCGTGCTCGAGGCCATGCGCGCCGCGACGGCCCCGGATTTCCCCATCGGCATCAAGCTGAACTCGGCCGATTTCCAGAAGGGCGGCTTCACCGAGGAGGAGGCGCTCGACGTCATGGGCGCGCTCGCGGAAGCCGGCATCGACCTGATCGAAATCTCGGGCGGCACCTACGAAGCGCCGGTCATGACCGGTGTCCGCGCATCGACGAAGGCGCGCGAAGCCTATTTCCTGGATTTCGCCGACAAGGTGCGGGCGCGCATCCCCCATGTGCCGCTGATGGTGACCGGCGGTTTCCGCACCGCGGCCGGCATGGATGCGGCGCTGGCGTCCGGTTCGCTGGATCTCTGCGGCATCGCCCGCCTGCTGGCGATCGAGCCCGAAGTCTCGCAACGCCTGCTCGAGGGCAAGGACCCTGAGCAAAAGGTGACGCCGCTGAAGACCGGCATCGGCATGGTCGATCGGATGGCCATGATGGAGGTGACCTGGTACACCCGGCAACTGCGGCGCATCGGCCGCGGCCAAGATCCGAAGCCCCGTGAATCGGCGCTCAAGGTCTTCCTGGTCAGCACGCTCGAGACGATCATCGGCATGCGCAAGACGCGCCGGCTGCGCGCCGGCAATTGATCGCCGGGGGAGGATCCCGGGGCCCGCGTGTGAAGGGGCGGCCCTTCGCGGCGGGAACCGGGCGGGGCGCAGCCGCTACAGGAAGGGGGCGTACATGGCCTTCACCCTGGCGGCATAGCGCTCGGGGCTGAAAAGGGCCGCCTGCCGCTGCCCGCGCTCGCGGAATTCCTCCAGGCTGGCGGTGCTGTCGGCCATGGCGCGGAAGGCCGCCTTGATGTCGTCGGTGTCGTAAGGATCGACGAGCAGGGCGGCGTCCCCCGCGACCTCGGGCAGGCAGGAGGAGGTGGAGGTAATCACCGGCGTGCCCAGAAGCATGGCCTCGAGCACGGGCAGGCCGAACCCCTCGTAGAGCGAGGGGAAGACCACCGACCGCGCCCCGCGGATAAGGGTCAGCAGCAGATCGAAGGGCACATACTGGATCCGCTTGATGCGGCCGCTGTCGCGGACGGCGTCGTTCTGCAGCATGGCCAGTTCATGGTCGGCCGACCAGGCTTCGGAACCGACGATGACCAGGGGCTGCGGCACATTGGCCTTCAGATAGCCTTCGATCATGCGGGCGATGTTCTTCTTCGGTTCGATCGCGCCGAAGAACAGGAAATAGCCGCCGAACGGCAGGCCGAAAGCGCCCTCGATCTCGTTGGCGATCTCGTCATCGGTCTTGCGGGTGATCCAGCCCGGAACGCTGACCGACTGGTAGGTATTGGTGACGCGGTTTTCCGGAACCTTCAGGGTCCGGATGATGTCCTGCCGGGAAAATTCCGAGACGGTGCAGATATGGTCCGCGCGTCGCACGATCTCCTTCACGATGCGATAGTATTCGGCTTTCAGATAGCGCGTGTAATACGGCAATTTTAGCGGGATCAGGTCATGCAGCGTATAGATGTTGGCCGCGCCCCGCACCCGGAGGGCAAGAGGACAGGTACAATGGAAGACCTGGGGCCGTTCCTGGCGTGAATACCGGAGGTCCATCAGTTGCCCGGTATATTTCAGGTAGCTGCGGGCGATGTCGAACAGGCCGGGGATATTGTAGAGCCGGTCGAAATAGGGCAGGTCGGCGGCCAGCGGCTCGCGGATCACGACCTCGCCGGCGATGCGCCGCGGGCGCAGGCCGGCCATGCCGGCGATCACCTGGCCGAAGAGATGGCTGCGCCGGGCGAAGCGGCTGCGCGGCAGCAGGTTTTCCTGGTCGAAAAAGGACACTTCCGCCAGCGTCGCGTCGGCCCGCGGCAGCAGGTGCTTGCCATAGACGACGCCGACCGCCGGGCCGAGACCGTGGATGACATGGGTCAGGTTGCGGGCATAGGTGCTGATCCCGGTGCCTCGCCTCAAGGCGAGATTCCGCCCGTCGATATCGATCCTTGGTGCCATGCCCGCCCTCACCCGGCCGAGGAGCCGCAAGCGCCGCCGGCCGCGGTCTGGACGACAGCGGCGATCACCAGGGGGTGCTCGACGTTTTCTTGATGTCCATGAAGTGAACGGGCGCGCCGTGCTGCGGGGCGGGAACGACGGGGGCGACGATCAGCCCCTCGATCCCGAAACCGATCGGGCGCGCATCCGGGGCGAGGCCCAGTTCGGCCGGGGTCGGCGCGGAATCGGGCACCAGCTGGATATGGAGGACGCCGTCGCTCAGGATTTCCGCGGGAATGGCCGTGACGAAGAGGCGGCGGGGCTGGTTGGTATCGAGATCGACCGTCTCGATGGTCTTGCCATTGACGACGATGGTCACGGTCTGGCGCTGGCGCATGAGGGAAACCGCGCCGACCAGGGTAATGGCCAGCTTCAGGTCGCCGGTCCAGGACACCGGATAGGGAATGTCCAGGCGCCCCTCCGCCCCGCCCCAGACACCCCAGGACTCGGGCTCGTACCAGCCCTTCTTCGGGTCGATGAAGACGGTGTCCGGCCCCCGGCTGACGAAGCGGTGGAAGACCAGATGGCCCAGGGTGTGGCGCAAGCGATAGAGCCAGGTCGCGTAATGTTCGATATCCGGGCGCAGCGCCCGGGCCACTTCGCCGTGATACCAGGCTGTATGAAGGTCCTGCGCGGCCAGCCGTTCGATGGCGCGCATATAGTGGAAGGAGGCGTTGAATTCGCCGAGCCGGTGGGCATCGAGCATGGCCGCCGTGTCCACCGGCCGCTGCTGCCGGATCAGGGCGGCCAGGATCGGCATCAGCTGGCCGCGATCGCGCAGCCAGTTGCACAGATTGTGCTCGGCGCCCGGGAACATATAGATGTGGCTCTTCGAACGGGCGGGCATGCGCTGGATGTGCCAGATATCCTCGGGCACCAGGTCGCCCGCCATCAGGACGACCTCGGTCTCGCCGACGTTCAGCGTCGAGAGGTCGCCGTTGGGGAACCGGGGCACGGGCGCGATCAGATCGTCCCAGCGGTGGTCGTGGCCCTTGATCAGGTCCCGGGCGATGGCGGTCTGCGGGGCGATCGAGATCGCCAGGTCGACCTTCAGCCGCGAGGCCAGGAGCAAGGCCCCGAAGCCGCCCATGCTGAGGCCCATGGTGACCACCCGCTGCACCTTCCATTCCTTCAGGGTGTCGCGGATGGCGTCGATCATGGCCTCGAGGCCGTTCGGGTCGTTGAACCAGGTCCGGCCCCGGTCCTGAACGAAAATGGCCGAAACGTCACCAAGCCGGTGGATGGTTTCCGAGAATTCCCAAAACAGCGCGGGGCGGCCGTCATCGTAGAATTTGCCGACGTTGCCGATACTGGCGACGCAGATTACGCAAATCTTCGATTCGGCATTCTGCCGGCGGATCGCATAGTTCCCAAATTGAGAGACGCCGATTTCAGACATGAAAGTCCTCAAAATTGGAATATTGGTGCTTTGTCAAAGAGTGTTCTGGCCGATGACATTGGGGGCCGCCGCTTTCCCGGCGCCGATACCGAGGCGATTTCGGGATCGCCCCCTTCTTACCGTCGCTGCGCAGCCATTGCAAAGCGTGATCTGAGAGTTGTAGACGCGGTGCGCCCACAGTGGCAATGCCCGTCGCCGGGGCGGCGGGGCTGCTAGCGCCGGCCATGGTTCCGCACCCGCGGCGACGTTACCCACAATGTCGAGAAGGCGAGGAAGGCGAAGACGAAGATCGTTGCGACCAATGTTGCCCGCCTTGGCTCGATCGCCTTGTCGGGCAGCCCCGGTTCGACCACGCGTTCGAGATAGAAATGCTGGCGCTGTGCCTCCATCCGCGCGAGTTCGAGCCCCGCGGTGGCGGCGGTCAGCCGCACCTCGGAAAATACCTGCTCCATGATCAGGAACTGGTACTCGCCCAGCTTCTGCGCCATGGCGCCCGCGGTGCCCGCGACCTTGGCCTGTTCGCGCTCGATTTCCCCCTCGAGGGCGCGGACCGCGGCGCGCAGCGAGGGGATCAGCGGGCTTCTCGGCGAATTTTGCAGAACCTGGGTCAATTGCGCATTGGCTGCCGAAAGCTGGGCCTGGAGCTTGGCGATGCCCTCGATCAGCAGGGCGGATTGCTGGGTCGGGTCCAGGATCAGCTCGCGCTCGCGATAGTCGAGCAGGGCCCTTTCCGCCGCCTTTACCCGGTTCTCGGCATTGGCGACCTCGTTCTGGGCGTCGCTCAGGGCATTTTCCTGGGCCCTGACGCTCAGCTGGTTGATCAGGGTCTCGCCGGCGACCAGCGCCGCCCTGGCCACGACCTGCGCATCCTCGGGCCGGAACGCGCTGGCGCTCAGGGTCGTGATGCCCGTGCTGCCGTTGAGCGAGAGCGCCACCTGCTTCAGGTAATATCGGAACAGGCCGTCCTCCGTTTCATCGAACACCGGGTTCGGGTAGCGGGAAAGAACGTCGGCGTCGGTCCGGCCGTAGATCTGCCGCAGGTCCACCCCGCCGGCTTCGATGGCGGCGACGGCGTCCCGGGAGCGCAGGAAGTCGTTCACCGCATAGGTATCGTCCTGCGCCTTCGCCAGGCCGGTGCCTTGCAGCACGGTCGAGATGAGCGAGAACTGGGAGCGGTTGGGGCTGCGGATGATGTAGCGCGCCTCGGAGACATAGAGATCCGACGCGAAGGCGAACAGATAGACGGCGGAGACGAGCGTGGGCAGCAGCACGATCGTCCCGAACCAGGCCTGCCGGTTCAGGAAGCGCAGCACCGGGTTGCGCACCGTCGGCTCGGGCTCCAGCATCGCGGCGCGCTTGGTATTCGCGGCGGCAGCGGCGGCCTGTTCGCCGTGCCAGTGCTTGATGCGCCCATGCAGCGCCTTGTAGCCGGGGATATCCGGCCGCAAGGCCAGCGCCATCGTCGCTTCGTAAAGGGCATCGTCGGCCCGGCCGGTTTCGAAGGCCGTCTGCGCCCGATAATGGTGCAGGGCGGCCGATTGCGGGCTGAGCCGGTGGGCGCCGAGATAGCCGCGGACGTCGCTGTCGCCGCTGCCCGCGATCAGGTGCTGCAGGATCGGCACCAGCATGCCCTCGGTGCCGAGGGCATAGGCGATGTTCTGATCGCGGCCGGGGAAGATATAGGTTTCCGCATGTTTGGCTTCGGCAAGGCGGAGCAGATGCCAGACATCCTCGCGGAATTCGTCGGTGCACAGCGCGACGATCCGATCCGCCTTCAGGTCCAGGGGCGCGATGTCGCCGCGGGGGAATTTCTCCCGCCCTTCGAGAAGATACGCCCACCGCCGGTCGATGCCGTCGAGCACGACGGGGGCAATGGCCGATTGCGGCGAAAGGGCGATGACCAGGGAAACCGGCGTCCGGGACGCCAGATAGAGGGCGCCGAAAGCGCCCATGCCGAGGCCGATGGTCACCACGCGCCGGATGCCGGGGGCCGTGGCGATTTCGATGATCTTATCGAAACACTCGGTGAAGCCCGCGTCCTCGTTGAACCAGGAACGGGTGAGGTCGCGGACGTAAAGCGCCTGATAAGGGCCGATGTCGTTCTGGTGTTCCGAGAAGTCCCAGTACACCATCGGGTCGCCGTTGTCGAAATAATGGCCGACCATGCCGATGCCGCTGAAGCTGATGACCAGCGTCCCCGATTCCCGTTTCGCGTGGAAAAGGGAATAGTCGGCATACCTGAAATACTCTGCGTCGGACATCGGATCCGCTCCCGGCATTCATTCCGTACCTACGGCCCGTACCTACGGCGAGGCCGCTCAGGGCCGGCGGGCCTTGAACTCGTCGCTGGCAAGCAGGGACTCGACGACGAAGGCGACGCCGTCGGCCCGGCCCTGGGCCGCGACATGGGGCACATAGGTTTCGATGCCGAGGGGATCCGGGGCGCGATTGAGCACCCCCTGATAGGCGCCGACGACGATCTCCGCACTCTCTTCCTTCGAGAAGGGGGCCGGCGGCTGGTGCAGGCCGAGCGCGGCGGACAGGAGTTCCTGGATCATGGTCTCGATCGAACGGATCCGCTTGCCGAGATCCGGTTCGTGGCCGCGCATGAACTGCTTCAGGAAACTGGCTTCGATCGAATTGATGATACGGTGGGAGACATAGAAGAGATCGTCCTTCACCGCCGGCCATTCCCGGAAAATCTTCTGCAGGATGCCCTGGTCGTCCAGGAAGTCGTTCGTCCAGTCGGGGGCGTTGCGCAATTGCTCGTCGGTGACGATCTGAAACAGATCGTACCAGTCCGAAACGATCTTATGCGCGACCGGCGAGGCCAGGTTGATCAGGAAGATGCCGTTGTTGATATCCCAATACTCGCCGGTCACCCCGCTCGGGGTGAAGATGCCGGCATAACGGTCCTTGTCGGCGAGAAAACCGCGAAGATCGAAATCGAAATCGGCCACGAAGGCGTCGGCATCCATATAGACGGCCCAGCCCCGATAGCCGCGATCGATCAATTCGCGCAGGATATAAATGCGATTGAAGCTGGCATGCCAGCCGAAATAGCCGCGCTTCAGTCCGACATAGGCCTCATAGCGAAAATCGTGCCGCTGACAATAGGCCGTGACGCTGCGCGACGTCGCCGCGAGCATGCGCGCATAACGGTGCGGGTCCGCCGTCTGAATGAACGTAATATCCATATTTCGGTCTGAGCCTTCACGGTCAGTGGTCTCTAGCTCCCGGAAATGCGGGCGCGCTGGCGTGATTCCGCGCCGGGCCGGGAAGCGCACATTGCCATTTCCTGCGGGTCAGGAAAAGCCTGAGCACCCGCCGGCCGTCTCGGCCCGGCAATCTCGGTCTTGGCGAGGTCGGCGGGCCATGCTACGCATCAGGCAACGGCGCGGTCCAACCTGCCGATGATTTTTCGCTCCTTATCGACTTGCCCTCTGTTTATCTTAACCCTCTGTCAGATTTTTCTCTGTTGATGCAGTTTCGGCGATTTATGGCGCGGAGAGTGAGTTGGCGGGTCTGTTTAACCTAATCTTGTTCAAAAAGCGCAAGCGCCGGCAAATGGTCGGCCGCGCGAACAAGGCCCGGGACAGCGGCGCCCTTGCCGCTGCGGCGGAACTCTATGGCCGGTGGCTGGAGATTGCGCCCAAGGATTTTCCGGTCTGGGTGCAGCGGGGCAACTGCCTGAAGGACGTTCACGCCTTCGACGACGCCATGGCGGCCTATGGCCGGGCGATGGCGCTGCGGCCGCTGAATGCCGACCTCCATCTCCAGATCGGCCATTGCCTGCGCATGCAGGGCAGCTTCGACGAGGCGGTCAGGTCCTATGCCCGGTCGGCGCTGCTCGATCCGTCGCGTCCCTATGCAGCCCATGAACTCGACCGGCTGGGCTTCCGCGTCGTCGTGCAGGAGGGGGCGAAGGACGCCCAAGGCATCCCCGTCCATACGGTCGAGCAGGTGGGGGCCGGCCGGCTCGAAGTCTATTCGGAAACCGTCACCATGCTGGTGCGGTTGAGGCAGGCCATCGGCAAGGGCCGGCAGCCCGCCGAGAGCGAGGTCGACTGGCGGCCCGCCCCGCCGCGGTCCGACCTGTCGGACAGCCCGGCCCGCGAGTTGCTGCGCTATGAGCGCTGCCTGTCGGCCCGACGTTCTTGAAGGTGATCAGTCGTGAAATTGCTGTTGGATCTACAGGGAAGCCAGACCGAAAGCCGTTTTCGCGGCATCGGCCGCCAGACCCGGGCCCTGGCGCATGCCATGATCGCCGCGTCCCGGGGACACGATATTCATCTGCTGCTCAACGGCGCCCTGACCGACAATCTGGACGAATTGCTGACCGAGTTCGAGCCGCTGGTCGGCCTCGACCACCTGCATGTCTTTCAAGCCGGCACCGGTGTCGCCGAGCGTGACCCGAACAACCTGTGGCGGACCAGGGCGGCGGAACTCCTGCGCGAGGCCTTCATTGCCGAGCTTCGGCCCGATGTCGTGCATATCGCTTCGCTGTTCGAGGGCTTCGTCGACGATGCCGTGACCTCGATCGGCGCGTTCGACGTTCCGTACAAGACCGCCGTCACCCTGCACGACTTGATCCCCATGGCGGATCCCGCCCGCTACCTGGCGGAGGAGCGGCACGCGCTCTATTACTGGCGCCGGGCCCAGGCCCTGAAGCGCGCGGACCTGCTGCTGTCCGTTTCCGAATATTCCCGGCAGGAAGCCCATCTGCTGGCCCAGATCCCGCTCGACCGGATCAGCGTGATTTCGGGCGGCGTCGAGCCGAAGTTCCGCCATGCCGCCCTGTCCCCCGCCGAGGAGGGGGCGCTGCGCGGGCGCTACAAGCTCGAAAAGCCGTTCATTTTCTATGTCGGCGCGGTCGATCCGCGGAAGAACGTCGAGCTGATTTTCGATGCTTTCGCCCGGCTGCCGGCGGCCTTGCGGGCGTCTCACGACCTTGCCTTCGCCGGCCGCCTGTTCGAGGAGGAGAAGGGCCATCTGCGGGCCCTGGCCGCCCGTTTCGGCGTCAATGCGAAGAGCCTCGTCTTTTGCGACCATGTGCCGGAAGACGATCTGGTCAGGCTTTACGGCCTTGCCGATCTCTTCGTCTTCCCGTCGAAACACGAGGGGTTCGGCCTGCCCGCGCTGGAGGCCATGGCCTGCGGCGCGCCGGTTCTCGCCTCCCGGGCCACCAGCCTGCCCGAAGTGGTCGGGCGCGACGATTTTCTCTTCGATCCCCTGAAGGCCGGGGAACTGGCGTCGCTGATGGAACCGGCGCTGACCGATGCCGAACTGCGCGCCGCGATGCGGGAATGGGGGCTGGGCCGGGCCGCGACCTTGACCTGGGCCCGGGCCGGCGCCCGTGCGCTCGACGCCATGGAGGACCTGCACGCGCGGGCGCAGGCCGAGGGGCGGCCGGCAGTTCCCGTGCGCGCGGCGCTGCGGCGCAAGCCCATGATGGCCTTCTTCTCGCCCCTGCCGGGCGACCATTCCGGCATTGCCGATTACAGCGCCGAACTGCTGCGCGAATTGGCCCGGTTCTACGAGATCGAATGCATCATCGTCGACACGGTGCTCGACGACGACTGGCTGAAGGCCAATGTCGTGATGCGCGATATCGGCTGGTTCGAACGCAATGCGCATCTTTACGACCGCATCGTCTATTCGATCGGCAATTCGCATTTCCACCAGCACATGCTGGGGCTGATACAGCGCTATCCCGGCATCGCCATCCTGCACGACTTCTTCCTCAGCGATCTGATCGACTGGCTGTCCAATACCGGCCGGATCCCGAGCGAGGAATTCTATCGCGAACTCTACCGCACGCATGGTCTCGGCGCTCTCCAGGCCGAGCGGCGCGAGGGCCGCCTCGTCGCGGTCGACCGCTTCGCCTGCAACAGCGTCGTCTTCCGCAACGCGACCGGCGTGATCGTCCATTCTCGCTATGCGATCGACCGGGCGACGGAAATCTACGGCGAGGGGATCGCCGGCATGATGCATGAGATCCCGCATCTTCGGGCGCTCAGCCACGATCTGGACCGGACGGCCGCGCGCGCGCGCCTCGGCATCGGCGAGGATGAATTCGTGGTCTGCAGCTTCGGCATCATGACCCGGCGCAAGCAGAGCCGGAAACTGCTCGATGCCTGGATCGCCAACTATGGTGCCGGCAAGGTGCCCGGCCGTCTCCGCCTCGTCTTCGTCGGCGAGAATGCGGCAGGCGACTACGGCAAGGACCTAGTGGCCGAGATCGCCCGCCACAAGGGCCGCATCAATGTCAGCATCACCGGCTTCGCGCCGACGGCCACCTATCGGGACTATCTGGCGGCCGCGGATGTCGCCGTGCAGTTGCGGACCGGATCCCGGGGCGAGACCTCGGGCACGATCCTCGACTGTCTGGCCGCCAGGCTGCCGGTCATCATCAACAATCACGGCACGGCGGCGGAGCTTCCGGACGATGCGCTGGTCAAGCTGCCCGACGTGTTCGACATCGCCGACCTTGCCCGCGAAATCGAGCGTTTCCGTGCCGATGCCGGCTTGCGCGCGGCCCAGGGGCAGCGGGCGGCGGCGCATATCCTGGCCCATCACCACCCGGCCGATGTCGGCGACGCCTTCCACGAGGCGATCGAGACCATAAGCCTCGAGGGGCGCGGCGAGGGTGAGCGGATCCTGCTGAGGGCGCTCGCCGATTTCAACGCGCCGGTCTATCCGAACGAGTTCGATTTCCGGTCGGTCGCCAATGCGATCACGTCGAACAAGGGCAGGGTGGGCCCGCGCCAGATCCTCTACGATGTCACCGTCCTTGCCGAACAGGATGCGAAGACGGGCATCCAGCGCGTGGTGCGCAGCATCCTGGCCCGCCTGATCGAGAGTCCGCCGCCCGGCTATGTGGTCGAACCCGTCCAGATCGAGGACCATTTCTTCCGCTACGCCCGCGTCTTCGCCGACAAGGCCTATAATGTGCCGGCGGCGGTGCTGCCCAATGCGCCCGTCGAATTCGACAAGGGCGATATCTATCTCGCGATCGATTGGGTGCCCGACCGCCTGCCCCAGGCCGAAGGCTGGCTGAGGCGCTTCCGCCAGGCGGGCGGCAAGGTGGTGATCGGGGTGCACGACCTGCTGCCGATGCAGATGCCGCAATTCTTCCCGCCCAATATGGACGATCAGATGCGCCGCTGGCTGGAGGTCTGCCTGCGGACGGCGGATCAGTTCCTCTGCGTCTCGCGCGTGGTCGCGGACGATGTCGTCCGTTACGCCGAGGCGCTGGGGGCGGGGGACCGCCATGCCGATATCGAGGTCGGCTATTTTCACAACGGCAGCGACCTCGAGGCGAGCCTGCCGACCAAGGGGCTGGTCGACGGGGCGGAGAAAATCCTCAAGGCGCTGAAGGCGCGCCGGACCTTCCTGCTGGTCGGCACCGTGGAGCCGCGCAAGGGCCACCAGCAGGTGCTCGATGCGCTGGATGTGCTGTGGCAGCAGGGGGCGGACGTCGGCCTGGCGATCGTCGGCAAGATCGGCTGGATGACCACCGGCATCGCCGAGCGCTTGAACAGTCATCCCGAATTGGGAAAGCGGCTGTTCTGGTTCCAGGGCATCAGCGACGAGATGCTGGATCTTGTGTACGACGCCTCGGCGGCCCTGGTCGCCGCCTCGGCGGGCGAAGGCTTCGGCCTGCCCCTGATCGAGGCCGCGCGCCGGGAAACCCCGCTCATCGTCCGCGACATCCCGGTGTTCCGGGAAGTGGCCGGCGCCCATGCCTTCTATTTCAAGGCGGAAAACGGTCAGGATCTGGCTGCGGAACTGCAGCGCTGGCTCGATCTGGCGGCGGACCTTGTTCCTCCGTCTAAGGGCATGCCCTTCCTGACCTGGAGCGAGGCGACCGACCAGGTGATCGACGCCGTTTTCGGTCGCCGGCCCTATCGTACGGTCCAACTGCGTCCGAAGGCGTGACAGGTGCGCACCGTTTCCGCCGATGCGGAACAACACGACCCGCGGGGCGCCGGTTGTCGCGGGCCGGGCGGCGGCTGGCAATCCCGGGGGCGGCCGATGGCCGAAGGCGTTGGATCGGGGGCATTGAATTTGTGCAACATTTCCGGCCACGGACGGGCGGGGGCCCGGCCGCGGCCGCTGGCGAAGTAAGACCATGACGATTTCCGCGCCGGCCGGCGGGCGAACTGCCGTTGCCTTTGATGTCACGCGCCTGATCCGACGCCTGGACAACCCGGCGCCGACCGGTATCGATCGCGTCGACATGGCCTATACCCGCTTCCTGTCGAAGCTGCCGGAAATCGACCTGCACATGATGACGACCGACGTCGTCGGCGCCCGCGTCCTCAGCCGGTCGATGTCCGAACGCGTTCTCGACATCGCGGCCAGCGGCTGGGATCCGGTTTCCGATGCCTCGGCCGTGGCCGAGCAGGCGGAAATCCTGGCCTTTCTCGAAGCGCCCTACGGCGTCCGCCGCCCCGAGTTCGCGGAGCGCGATACCGCGAGCACGCAGAAGCGCGGCGACCTGCTGCGCGCCCTGCGCTTCGATCAGTTCTGCGGCGGCCGGCGCCTGCGCCGCCTGTTCGAGCCGCGCGACGGGCGGCCGCCGGCGACCTATCTTCACGTCTCCCACAGCAATCTGAACAAGGCCAAGCGGTTTCACTGGCTGTCCCGCTCCCGGGGGGCCGCGGTCTTCTTCATCCACGACCTGATCCCCCTGAACTATCCCGAGTTCTGCCGCGAGGACGAGGCCGCCCGCCATATGGAGCGGATCGAGACCGTTCACCGCCACGCCGACCTGATCCTGGTCAATTCCGAATCGACCAAGCGCGACCTCATCCAGTATTTCGAAACCACGGGCCGGGAGCCGGCGCGGATCGAGGCGGTCCCTCTCGGCATCGAGAGCGAATTCCTCCGCCCCCGGGACATCCGGCCGCCGAACCCCGTGGTGCCCTATTTCGTCGTCGTCGGCACGATCGAGCCGCGCAAGAACCACAGCCTGCTGCTCCAGGTCTGGCGCCGGCTGGTGGAGCGGCACGGGGCCCGGGCGCCCCGCCTCGTCATCATCGGCCGGCGCGGGTGGGAGAACGAATCGGTCTTCAACCAGCTGGAACGCGCCTCGTTTCTCGATCGCCACGTCGTCGAATGCAATGGCATGTCCGACGTTACCATGCGCTATCTGCTGTGCGGGGCCTGCGCCCTGCTGACGCCGTCCTTCGCCGAAGGCTTCGGCCTGCCGGCGGCGGAAGCGCTGACCCTCGGAACGCCGGTGATCGCCTCCGACCTTGAAACCCACAACGAGGTCTACGGCCCCTATGCGGATTACCTGGATCCGATCGACGGCCGGGCCTGGCTTCAGGCGATCGAGGAATTCTCCGACCGCGATTCGCCCCGCCGCCTGAACGCCTGCGCGCGGGCACGCATGTACAGCCCGCCGACCTGGCAAGGACATATCGCCCGGGTTCGGGACCTGCTGCTGGAACTCAATGCGGCGCGGGCCTGAGCGGCCATGAGCCGTATCGGTGTCTTCACCACCCTGCCGGCGGAACAGGCGGCGGATCTCGCCCTGCTGGCGGGGGGCGTGCGCATCGATGCCGGCCGCCCGCCGCCCGCCGGCACGGGCGCGGTCGCCGTTCTCGACCGGGGCGGCGCGGACGACGGGATGCGCGCGGCGGCCTATGCCGCGCGCCATGGCCTGGGCCTGCTCCGGTTGCGGCCCGGCCTGATCGGCGCGGCGCGGCCGCGCCGCTTCGCCCGGCACCTGCCCCTGCTCGGCGTGTTCGATCCGGCGGCTTTCGAGGAGGCGCTGCGCCGGGGCCCGGGGGATGCGGCCCGCGGGCAGCTCGGACGGGCGCTGATCGAACAGGCCCGGGGCTGGCGCATCGGCACCGCAAACACCGCCGCCCCGGCAGCCGCGGCGGCGGCCGGACATATCCTGGTCGCCGACGAGATCGGGCCCGCGGCCGCTGCCCTGGCGGCGGTGCTGGAGGCGGCGCTGGCCGATCACCCGGCCGGCCGGCTGCGCATCCTGCCGGCGGTGGATCTCGACGGGCGCACCGTGCCCGGCCCGCTGACGGCCGAGGCGCGCCGGCGCGGGATCGCGCTGGCGCCGGCCCCTGCGGCCGTGGCCACGGCGGTGGCCGCCGCCGCGGCGGTCTACGCCTGGAGCGCGCCGGCGGGCTTCGACGCCCTGATCCAGGGAACGCCCCTGATAACTTTCGGCCCGGCTTTCTACGCCGGTCTCGGCCTTGCCGACGATCGGGGCTGCGACCGCCGGACGCCGGTGCCGGTGACGGTCGAGGATCTGGCCGCCGCCGCCTATCTCGACGGCAGCCGCCATGTCGATCCGGTGACGGGCAGGGCTTGCGATGCCCTTGCCGCCATGGACCATGTCCGCCGCGTGATCGAACAGGACCGCCGGTTTTCCGGCGACACGGTGGTCGTCGCCATGAAGCCGTGGAAGCGGGCGAATGTCGGCGCCTTTCTGGCCAGCCGCCTCGGGCGGTTGCGCTACCGCGCGGGGGCCAAGGCGGCGCTACGGCTGGTCCGCCGCCGGAACGGCCGGATCGCGACCTGGGCCTCGACCGAGCCGCCCGGTCTCGCCGACCGGCTGGCGGCCGAGGGCCTGCCCCCCCTGCTGCGGATCGAGGATGGTTTCCTGCGCTCGGTCGGCCTTGGCTCGAACTATGTCGCGGCTTCTTCCCTGGTGCTCGACCGCCAGGGGATCTACTACGATCCCGGCCGGCCGAGCGACCTTGAAAGCCTGCTGGAACAGCATCCCTTCAGCGAGGAGGAGCGGGCGACCGCCCGCCGGCTCGCAGCCCTGATCGTCGAGCGCGGCCTGACCAAATACAATGTCGGGGTCGCGGCGGCCGGCCTGGTGCAGGCCCCGGCCGGAGCCTGTCGCATCCTCGTCCCCGGCCAGGTCGAGGACGACGCCTCGGTGCGCCTGGGGGCGCCGGATCTCGGGGGCAATCTCGGCTTGCTCCGGGCGGTGCGGGCGGCCCGGCCCGAGGCCTGGATCGTCTATAAGCCGCATCCGGACGTCGAGGCCGGCAACCGCAAGGGCCGGATCGGGCGGGATCTCGCCCTGTCGATTGCCGATCAGGTGGTCGACGATGCTTCCGTGGTCTCCCTGTTCGGGCAGGTCGACGCCGTGCATACCATGACCTCGCTGGTCGGTTTCGAGGCGCTGTTGCGCGGCCTGGAGGTGGCGACCTACGGCCTGCCGTTCTATGCCGGCTGGGGCCTGACCCTGGACCGGCGCGATTGCCCGCGTCGCCGCCGGCGCTTGGCGGTCGACGAACTCGTCGCGGGGACGCTGCTGCTCTATCCCGCCTATGTCGACCCGGAAACCGGGCTGCCCTGCGATGTCTGGACCGTCGTCGAGCGTCTGAGCGCCCAGGCGCCGCGTTCGGTGCACCAGCCCGGCGGGCGCTGGGCCCGGGTCGCGCCCTTCTTCCAGTCCCTGTGGCAATCCCTGCGCGGCGGATGAACGGTTTCAGCGGGCATCGTATCCCTGGAAGGTGGTCTGGCCGGCCTCACACGAATTCATGCGCCAGCGATGGACAATCGAACCTGAAAAGTTCGGGTTTGCCTCGCACCCGTCAAGTGACGGGAGCAAACATCCGGTGTTCGTCGGGACGATCGGCGACTATGATGGGGGCGGCCGGCGGCGCGGAATCATTGCTTTGCGTCGCCGTCATTTGGTGCTGGGGAAGGCAGGAAACCGGAAATGAGCAACGCGTTGGGACATTTCCGCCCTGATCTTGATCGGCGATCGGTCCAGAGAGAAAGCACCGGCGATTGGTATGCCCTGAGGGGGTAGAGGATGCGTGCGCTTGTCATTTCTCCGATCGCCACGGATCCATCCAGCCAGGGCAATTCGGTCCGCGTCGGTCGCCTGTGTGAATTGCTGGAATATGCCGGCTACACCATTCATTTTTTGTACTATGGCCTGGAGGGCGTCAACGACGACCAGCGCCGGGCCATGTCCCGCCGGTGGCGCCACGTCCACTTCGTCGACGTCGAAACCCGCATCAAGGCAACGGCCCCCGACGGCTATGCCCTGGACGATTTTTGCGGGCCGGAGCTGCTCCGGGCGGTCGAGACCCTGCAATTGCAATGGCGCTTCAGCCTGGCCATCGTGAATTACGTCTGGATGTCGGCGGCCTGCGAAGTGATCGACCCCGAGACTCTGACAATTATCGACACGCACGACCTTTTCGGCGACCGCCACTATACCCTTCAGGAACAGGGGGTCGCGCCCACCTGGTATTACACCACCCCGGCAGAGGAAGCCCGCGGGCTCGATCGGGCGCGTCTCGTCCTGGCCATTCAGGACGAGGAGGCGGACGTCCTGCGCCAGCGGACCAAACGCGAGGTCGCGACCCTGGGCCACATCCTGCCGGAGAATTTCCTGCAGCCGCGGCGGCGGGAAGACGGCGTGCTCCGGATCGGCTATATCGCCAGCGGCAACCCGAGCAATCGCCTGTCCCTGACCCGCCTGATCGAAGCCGCATCCCGGAGGGAGGTCGCTGCCCTGGGGCTCCGCTTCGTCGTTGCCGGCGAGATCTGCCGCCATCTGCCGCCCGACATTGCTGCATTCGAAGCGGTCGGATATGTTGACGATGCCGTCGCCTTCTATCGGGATATCGATGTCGTGGTCAATCCGAACATCAGTGGCACTGGCCTCAAGATCAAGAACGTGGAAGCTCTTTCGTTCGGTATGCCGCTAGTGTCCACCGGCAGCGGCATGTGCGGTATCTTCAGCGATACGCCCGCCCATCTTTGCAAGACGGTCGACGATGCGGTCGAGATGCTGGCTGGACTGTCGCGCCCGGGGGCGCTCGATGCTCTTCGCCTTGCGTCCCGCAGTGTCTATACGAAGTATATGCGAACCCAGATTGCCGCCTTCGATGTGATCCTGGCCAAAGCCCGCGCCCACGGCGGCGCGGGGGGGCGCCCGGAATGACGCGCAAAGCCGTGGCGTTGTTTTCGCCGCTGCCGCCGCTTCGGAACGGCATCGCAGGCTATACCGAGGCGTTCCTGCCGGCCCTCGGCGATGCCTTCGATATCTATGCGGTCATTGACGATTCAGCCCCGGTGCCCGCGATTGCGAGGCCCACCCTCACGATGACCGAATACCGGCATTACGATGCCAGCTTTGCGGGGGCCGGCCATCTCTACCAGCTCGGCAACAATCCCGATCATGTCTATATGCTGCCGGCGATGGCGGCCAGGCCGGGGCTGACCACGGTTCACGATCTTTCCCTGCATCACTTGTTCGATCTTTCCCTGCGGCGCGGCGCTGACGGGCGCAGCTACCGCGACCTCATGTTCGAATGCTACGGCGCAAAGGGCGAAGCGCTCGTCGATGACCAGCGCAGGGGGAACGGGCGCAGTGCGGCCCATTATACCGAACTGAGCTTCCTGCCCTGGGTGGTGCGGCATTCCATCGGCACCGTGACCCATTCGCGCACGGGCAGGCTTCGCCTCACCGCCTTGCCCCCGCACAAGCCGGTCTTCGTACTGCCGCACCCTTACCACGAACGGGCCAGCCCCTATATCGGCGACCGCTACGGCGCGCGGCTGCGCGCCCGTGCGCAGCTCGGCCTCGTCTCCGAAGATGTTCAGATCCTGGCCCTCGGCTTCGTGACCAGAAGCAAGCGCCTGGACCTCGTGCTGGAAGCCCTGGCGGCCGTGCGCCGTTCGGGACGCCGCGCCCATCTGATCGTGGTCGGCGAGCTGCGCCCGGAGGAATACGATCTGGTCGCCGACATCGAGCGGCTGGACCTGGCGAGCCATGTAACCCTGCGCGGCTATGTGCACAGCGACGACATGTTCGCATATCTGGCGGCCTGCGACATCCTGGTCAACCTGCGCTATCCCTCCGTCGGTGAAACCTCGGGCGCGCTTTGCAACGGCATTGCCATCGGATGCTGCAGTCTGGTCACCGACATCGGCGCCTTTGCCGAGCTGCCGGACGATGTCAGCCTCAAGATCCCGATCGACGAGATGAACGCGGAAGGCGTCACCTGGCGCCTTCAGAGCTTGATCGACAAACCGGACCTTCGGCGCTTCTACGAGCGGAATGCCGCCGCCATGGGCGAGCGGGTGCTCGATCTCGACAGGGTCGCCGAACAATATGTGGCGATGATCGAGAAAACGCTGTTTCCGGTGGCCGCCAGCGCTCCCGGCTGGTCCGCCCCCGTCGCCTCTCTTCCCAAGATCGCGCGCCGGCGCATCGAGGATCAGGCCGCCGCCCTCGCCCAGAGAATGGCGCCGGAGCGGGCGGTGGGGACCATGTGGTGGCGCGAACTGTATCTGCCGCTCGGCGGCGCCGGACGGCTGGCGGTGATCAGTGACAATGCCCTGGCTGCCCGTCTGGCTCGGGAGAGCTTTGGCTGGACGGAAGGCCTGGAGGCGCTCTCGATCGAGGCGTTTCTGGCCGGCGACGACGGCGAACGAGCAGAGATCGCCTTGCTCGACCTGGAGGCCAGCGACTTCATGGGGCGGTTCGACGCGTGGATGGACGGGTGCCGGCGACGATTGCCGATGGGGGCCTTGCTCATCGTCAATCTGCGCAGCGACGAGATGGCAGAGGCGGCGCATCCGGAGCGGCTCGCGCTCGAGGCGGGCATGGCCCGTTTCGGCTTCCAGATCAGGCACTACAGCAATCATTTCAGCGAGATCGTCACTGCCGGTGCCGCCGTTCCCGCCGCCGCTGTCGAATCCTCCGTCATAGCGGTCCGCGGCTCCGATGCCTGCTTTGCCGGCGGCAACCTGCTGGACCAGCATTTCGTCGGCTTCGCCCCTTTGCCGGCCCTCGATATCGCCCGATGAGCGCGCTTGGCCCCCTGGACGACGTCGGTGCCGGGCGCCGCGCTGAAGCGCGGTGGCCGCTCCAGGCGTTTGCGGCCGTCTTTCGGCGCTGTGCCGCCGCCCGCGAACTGATCGTCGAGTATGACGGCATTTCCGGTCGTCTGACTGAATTGCTGGCGGGGGCGGCCCCGGGGCGGTGCGTGAAAGCCGTCCCCATGGAATATCTGGCCGACCTCAAGCATTTCGGCCTGGATATCGAACAGCGGGAGTTCAATGCCCTGGCGGGCAGTACCGTGATCGGCCCGGACGCCAGAATGATGGCGGTCGGCAATGGATTTTTCAGTGCCGCCTACGAAGTCGATCGAAGCGAAACATGGCAAACCAATACGCTCGGCCAGGCAATGCGCGACCTGGTTTCCTGCGGCCTGCTGTCGATAGGACATTATGCGCTACAATCGCGCCAGCTTTCGACCGCGATCGAGGCGATCCGCGAATATCAGCCCATTGTGCTGTTCCGCGGAACTTGCCGCCGCAACGAGATCGACGGCGCGTTCGCCATCCTGCGGGGCGTGGGCCGTTACAGCTGGCTGGCCGCCCCGGCCGAAACGGTGTCCGACGGCGGCTCGGACGAAATGGTCTGGGTCGCGGTGCCGGCCCGCTGTCGCGAGGATCTGGCTGCGGCCGTGGAGTTGAGCTGGGCGACTGAAAACCGTCTGCACCCGGCCGTCCCGTCACCTCTTCACGTCTTCGATACCGCGCCTGCGGGCGTTTATCGGCACCAGCATATCGGTGTCGACCGTTTTCTCGCGACCCATGGCCTGTCGGGTATCGAGCGCACGGCCAGCACGATATGGCGCTGGGCCTGCAGCGAGCGAAGCGCCGCCTTTCTGGTGGAGCCGACCGCGGCCGGCCACCACACGATCGAAATCCACATCTACTCGGAAATGCCCGGTGCCTTCGGACTCGATGCGCGGGTGCTGGTCAATGGCAAGCCGGTCGCCTTCCGGCATGAGCATGGCCCGAGGCGGGTCGTCGTCGGCAAGGCTTGGCTGCCGGGGATATGCATGATTGCGTTGACCGGCCTGAACGAAACTCGGATCGCGGGCGACGAGCGCCGGCTGTCGATCGCGGTCAGCGGCGTCACCCTGACGCCCCGGCGAGACTGACGGCCGGTGCCGGTGCGCGGACGGGGGCCGGCTTTGGCCTGCGCCGCGGATGCGCCGCCGCCGATCGCGGCTTGCCCCGGCGGCCGAGTTCCGCCGGGGCAAGATAAGCCGATAGCTTGCGCAGGATATCCTTCGCCTGGCCCCGTTTCGGGATCCTGCGCCTTCCGCCGGACTTCAACATCGCCGGCCGCGCTGCCGATCTTGGCCGCCCTGCACGAGGGGAGGGACGTTTCCCTTCGTGCTACGGCACCATGCGCACCGCTCGGGCACGCATCTCAGGGGAAAACTTCATCGTCGTCTCGCTCGTCATCGCCATATCCTCTCAAAAGGATTGGCCTCCGACAGAACCGGCGCGGTTCAGAATCCTGTTTTTTCTTCCCCTTGACGAATTGGATGGCGCCGTTGCATGTTGCGTTGCCGCGGAAAGTTGGGGAATCTCGGTGCTATTGACTCCGCAGCATGATTTCTATAGCTGCATGAAGCCGTATTGGTTCGCTGCGCCGCATAAAATGCAGCGTATTTTCCTTCCCTTTTAGGGGCATGCTTCGTATGTCCGAAGATATTCCGGTTGTATGGGCGACAGTGCCGCCGATATCGAGGAACAGTGGCATGGGGTGGTGCCGCTTGTTCCGACGTTCCTGTTCTGACCAGAATACACGCCTTACTATAGGGTTTTCCCGGAGATTATCATGAGCAAGACAGCTCTTATTACTGGCATTGGCGGGCAAGATGGTTCCTATCTTGCTGAGTTTCTACTGGAAAGGGGCTATCAGGTTCATGGCATAAAACGCAGGGCGTCGCTTTTTAATACTCAGCGTATTGACCATATTTATGAAGACCCGCACTCCGGGAACGCGCGCCTGCATCTGCACTATGGCGACCTGTCAGACACTTCCAATCTGACCCGGGTGATCTCCGAGGTGCAGCCGGACGAGGTGTATAACCTCGGCGCCCAGTCCCACGTGGCCGTGTCGTTCGAGGCTCCCGAGTATACCGCGGATGTGGACGCCATAGGCGCCCTGCGCGTATTGGAAGCGATCCGCTTCCTCAAGCTCGAGAAGAAGACCCGCTTCTATCAAGCCTCGACTTCCGAACTCTACGGCCTGGTGCAGGAAATCCCGCAGCGGGAAACGACCCCGTTCTATCCGCGCAGCCCCTATGCGGTGGCCAAGCTCTATGCCTATTGGATCACGGTCAACTATCGTGAAGCCTATGGCATGTATGCCTGCAACGGCATCCTCTTCAATCACGAGTCGCCCCGCCGCGGCGAGACTTTCGTTACCCGAAAGATTACGCGCGGCTTGAGTAACATCGCCATCGGGCTCGAGCGGTGCCTCTACATGGGCAACCTCGACAGTCTTCGCGACTGGGGTCATGCGCGCGACTACGTCCGGATGCAATGGATGATGTTGCAGCAGGAGACGCCCGAAGATTTCGTGATCGCGACCGGGGTCCAGCATTCGGTCCGGCAATTCATCCATTGGGCGGCGGAAGATCTCGGCTTGACCCTGGAGTTTTCCGGCGAAGGGGAGAACGAGATCGGGCGGGTCGTGGCGAAGAGCGGCAACCTGGCTCCTGCCGTCAACGTCGGCGATGTAATCGTCCAGGTGGATGCGCGCTATTTCAGGCCGGCGGAAGTCGAAACCCTCCTCGGGGATCCGACCAAGGCCAAGGAAAAACTGGGCTGGGTGCCGGAAATCAGCGTTCGCGACATGTGCGCGGAGATGGTCGCCGAGGATCTGAAGGCGGCGCAGCGCCACGCGTTGCTCAACAAGCATGGACTGCACCTTCCCCTCAGCATGGAGTTCTGACCGTGGCGCGGATCTATGTCGCGGGCCATAGAGGCATGGTTGGGGGGGCGATCCTGCGGAAGCTGCAGGATCGCGGCGCCGACGAGCTGATCACCCGGTCGAGCCGCGAGCTCGACCTGAAGGACCAATCGGCCGTCGGCAATTTCCTTCAGGATGTCAGGCCGGACATCGTCATCCTGGCCGCGGCCAAGGTTGGCGGGATATTGGCCAACAACGACTATCCCGCCGAATTCATCTACGAGAACCTGATGATCGAATGCAACGTCATTCATCAGGCTCATGCCACCGGGGTGCAGCGGCTGTTGCAGCTCGGCTCTTCGTGTATCTACCCAAAGCTCGCACCTCAGCCGATGACGGAAGAGGCCCTGCTGACGGGTCCGCTGGAGCCGACGAACGAGCCCTATGCGATCGCCAAGATTGCCGGCATCAAACTTTGCGAGAGCTATAACCGGCAATATGGCCGCGACTACCGTTCGGTGATGCCGACCAATCTCTACGGGCCGGGCGACAATTTCCATCCCGAGAAAAGCCATGTGGTGCCGGCCCTGATCCGGCGCTTTCACGAGGCGGTCCGGGACGGGCGTCGGGAAGTGGTGATCTGGGGGACCGGGACCCCGCGGCGCGAGCTGATGTATGTCGATGACATGGCGGATGCCAGCCTCTTCGTGATGGATCTCGACCACGACATCTATCGTCGCGAGACGCGGCCGATGCTCAGCCACCTGAATGTCGGCTGCGGCGTCGACGTGACCATCCGTCAATTGGCCGAGACGATCGCCCGCGTGACCGGGTTTGCCGGTGAGATCCTGTTCGATACCGCAAAGCCCGATGGCGCGCCGCAGAAGTTGATGAATGTCGACCGCATGGCGAAGCTCGGCTGGAAGGCCCAGGTCACCTTGGAGCAGGGCATCGAGCAGACCTATCGTTGGTATATGACGCAGCCAGACGAGGAGCTGCGGCTGGGGTAAGGCCGGCTCCGATCGCCGAAATGATGGTCGATGCGGGGCTGGCATATGAAGGCGGGGGGCGACGCGGTAGTGATTGCGAGCTGGCCTTGGGCGACGGTAAAAATTCGCTTTTGCCAGCAATTCATTTTCACCCAGTCGGGCTTTTGAATTCGGAGGGGTTTTTATGTCCAATTTTGTAATCGTTATTTCGGGTGCAGTTGTTTTTGATCGTGTTTTGGCGACCATTATTTCGGCCGCCAACCAGGGCTACAACGTTGCCTGCATCGTCGCTGGCGGCGACGACGACCTCGGCGCCGCGCTGGAGGGGGCGATACCGCCGCAGGTTTCGGTTCGTTTCACCCGCAGCCTCGGCAGCGCCGTGGTGATGGCTGCCGAGACCGCGGCCTGGGTTGCCGTGGTCGAGGCGGGCACCACCTTTCTGGATCGTGCCTTCGAACAGGTGGAGGCCGCGGCCGACGGCGCGGCAGTGGAACTGGTGGTGGGAACGGCCCTGTTCCAGGCCGGCGGCAGTGCCGGCTATGACTATCAGATCTTTCTCGGCCGCCTTCCGTTCCGTCCCTCGGCGACGTTCGTCCGTCCGCGCCGCCTGCTGAGCCTTGGCTATTTTGCACCGGACGACGTCCACACGGCATTCCGCGGCTTTATCGAGCGGGCTCTGCTGGCGGGCGTGGTGGGCAGGCAGGTGGACGCACCGCTGGTCCAGGCGGCTGGCGCCATCCCCGACGACCAGGACAGGGTCGCCACCATTCAGCGCTCGTTCTGGGAGCTTCGGTTGTCGCGGCGCGACGCGGAATGCCTTGCCGCGATCGGCGACCGGCAGGATGTCGACCTCGATGCTCTGAAGGCCCTGATCCTTCGATCGCGCTCGGCGAAACTCAATGTCGCCGTGGCCCAGACGCTGCGGGCGGGCAATTTTTCCGAAGATGGCCTGCGGACGATGTTCGGGAACACCGACTGGTCCGGCCCGGCGGCGATCGGCGGCGCTCAATCGGCCTGGGGCCGGCCGCCCCTGTTTACCGTGCTGATCGCGACCTTCAATGCCGCCGAAGATCTGCCGGCGACCCTGCAGTCGATCCGCGACCAGGCGCGCGACGATATCGAATGCATCGTTCTCGACGGCGCTTCCAGGGACAAGACCCTCGAAATCGCCGCGGCCAGCTCGGACGTCGTCACGCAATTCATTTCGCAGCGGGACAAGGGCCTTTACGATGCCCTCAACCGCGGGCTCGCGATGGCGCGCGGGACGCTGATCGGCATTGTCGGCGCCGGCGACTGCTATTTGCCCGGCGCCCTGGACGCGGTGGCCGAGAAATATTACCAGACCGGCGCGGATGTCGTCGGCGGCCAGACGATCGAGCGTGCGACCGGCGGCAGGATCAATAAGCGGCAGGACGAGCCCTGGGGGTTGAACGCCTTCATCAGCGGCGGCCCGGTCGGTCACAACGGTATGTTTGCGACCCGGAAGGCCTATGACGAGGTCGGCCGGTTCGAACTCGTCTATCCCATGGCCGAAGATACCCGCTGGATGCACCGCGCCATCCATGCCGGCCGCACGTTCGCCTATGTCGCCCAGCCGGTCGTCCTGTTCCCCTTGACCGGGATGTCGAACAATAACCCCGATCTGATCTGGGAAGAGGCGCATGCGCTGATCAAGCAGAACTTCCCGCTGATCAATATCGAGCGCGAAGACGCATTGACGCTCCTGTTTGCCGCGCGCGGCTGGAAGGAGCCCGAGGTCGCCAAGCCCGTAATCGCGAAATACGACCATTTGCCGCTCAATGTCAGCACGGCGATGGCGCTGAAGGCCCGCAACGTTCCGAGAGAAACGATGCTGGACGTTTTCTCGGGCATCAAATGGGACGAGATCGAGGAGCTTTACAAGAAGAACGGCTTGCGGTTCTTCGGCCGGACGCCGGAAAAGGCCCCGCTGATATCCTTCGTGCTGCCGAGCTACAATGTCGGCAAATTTCTCGGGCGCTGCATCAGCAGCATTCTCTGCCAGGACATGGAGGATCTCGAACTCATTGTCGTCGATGACGGTTCGACCGACTATACCGCGGCCGTCGCCCGCGCCTTTGCGGCGCTCGACGGCCGGGTCCGGATCGTCACGCAGGCCAATCAGGGGCCGAGCCAGGCCCGGTTGTCCGGCTTGCTCGACTGCCGCAGCGACTATGTCTGGTTCGTCGACTCCGACGATTTCCTGCGGGACGACTGCCTGACGCGGATCGCGCGCATTCTCCAAGAGGCGCGGCCGGACGCCTACAAGGTCAACTTTGCCTACATCGATGAACACGAGAACATCAGCAATCAGTCGGTGGCAAATCCGCGGTATTCCGGTTTCCTCTATCATCCCGCCCGCAGCGAGCAGATCTTTGCCTCCTTGGCGCCGTGGAACGCCCAGGCTTGGCGTTTCATCATTCGACGGGATGTCATCGAAACCAACCACCTCACATTCCCGGTCGGCTATTATTACGAGGATCACCAGTTCGCGCTGAACCTGGTGGCGCGCCTCAATGTGATCTTCGTCGATCCGGCGGTCGGTTATTATTACCGGATCCGGTCCGGCTCCATCTCCACGGTGCGGAGCCGAAAACTCTTCGATTTCCTGCATGTTCGCCGTCTCTGCCTCGATTTCCTGGCGAAAGAGGGGCTGCTGGAGCGGATGCCGGCCATATCGGTCACCTATTTGATGCCGACGCCGTTCATCCAGGTCCAGGTGCCCGAGGATCTGCGCCAGGAATTCGTCCGCGCCGTGCTCGCCGATATGAACGAGCAGGAGCGCAAAGTGTGGCGGCTCAGTGCCGGCAACGACGATCTGGCGCTTCTCAACGAACTCGCTCCGGACTGGATCGCTGCATTGCCGGACGCGGAAGCCGCCGCATGGCGGCGCTTGGCAACGTTCGCGGAACGCGACCTGTTGAATAACGTGTCGCCGGAAGCCGCGGTGCATCCGCTGTCGAGCACCATTCGCCCCCATCAGGTGGGGGGGCTGCACGACGTCGAGGATGGCACATCGATCGACGGGGCACCGGCGCGCTTCATGTGGAGCCGGGGGCACGACGTCGTGTTCCGCGTCAATCCGGCGGGGATGACGCAGCCGGTATTGCAGCTTCGCTATCGCAACGTCATCCATGGGCAGGTCTTGACAATCGAGACCGACAATTTCATCCAGATTGTCCCCTGCATGGCGACCGATATCGCGCAGCCGCACGCATTCTCCGTACCGCTCAACGCCAGCCTCGACCAGACTCTCGTCCACGTTCGCATCGAGCGGGCGCAGCAGATGGACAGCAGGAATCTCGGCCTGATTTTCGAGGCATTTGACCTGATCGACGGCGGGCTGGAACAGCACATAGCGCCGCCGGTGCGCAAGAGCCACGCGGCGATTGATGCCGGGCGCAATTCGCGAGTGGGCGGCGCTCATGTCGATGTGCGGAACTACCGCGAAAACCGGCCCTATCTGCGCGTGGGCGACAATTGCGACATCAGCGGCACCTATGTCTTCGAACGTGGCTGCGGGCAGATCACGATCGGCGACGGGACATCGATTGGCGGCCATTGCCTGCTGATCTGCTCGCAGCCCGAAGGCATCCATATCGGCCGCAACACGATGCTGTCGTGGGATGTGGTGGTCATGGACAGCAATGCCCATTCCCTTGACCGCGGCCTGCGCGAGAACGATCCTACCGACTGGTTGACCGGTAGCACGGTAGGGAGCCTCGGCGCCTTCAAGAATTGGTACGATGTCGCGGCGGGGCCGGTGCGCATCGGCGACGGTGTCTGGATCGGTTTCGGCACCACGATCATGAAAGGGGTGACGATCGGCGACGGCGCCATCGTGGCATCGCAGTCGGTGGTGACCAAGGACGTCCCCCCCTATTGCGTGGTCGGTGGCAATCCGGCCCAGGTGCTCAGCCGTCGGGACGATATCATGCTCTTGCAGAACGAACGCAAGGAAGCGCGGTTCCCCAAGGTGCCGTTGCCCGAAGTGTCGTTTTCCAAACGCTAGGGATGGCCGAGGTAAGGACCATGACCATACCGACGACGGTACGGGCAGCCTGCGCAGGGCCGGTACGTCGGCTTGCGGCAGCTTGCCTGGAGCATCTTCAGGCGACGTGGAAACCGGTTCGCGGTGCGAGGAAGCGTGACGTCAAAGGGTTCGAGCCTGTCTGGAATAGCCGCCATTTCGGACATGCTCTGGACTCGCTGATCGAATGTGCTTCATTGCTGCGGACTGGTTTTGGCTTCGCGGAAAAACGCGTTAAAATCCCCGTTGCCTGTGGCCAACGGGCCGCTCATGGATACTCGATATGAACCGCGTTCTGGTTACCGGGGCGGCAGGCTTCATCGGCCAGGCAGTCGCCAGCTGTTTGATAAGCCGCGGCCGGGACGTCGTCGGTATCGGGCGCGGTCTCCCGCCGGCGGGCTTGGATCTCGCCGCATGGAACGGTGAAGGTGTCACGCTCGAGACATTGCGCGACTGCGCGGAGGGCGTCGAGGAAATCTACCATTGCGCCGGCAGCGGCTCGGTCGCCATGTCGCTCCAATGTCCGGACAAGGATTTCGCCTGCAACGTTGTCACGACCCAGGTTGTTCTCGAATTCGCCCGCCAGCAAGGGGGGCCAAAAGTCGTGCTGCTGTCGAGCGCCGGTGTCTATGGCACGCTTGACGAGATGCCCATCAGAATAGACTCGCCGCTGAAGCCGATTTCTCCCTATGGCGTGAACAAGGTCATCTGCGAATTGCTGATACGGCAATATGCGCAGCATTTTTCGGTACCCGCGACCATCGTGCGGCTGTTTTCCGTCTATGGGGAAGGGCTGCGGAAGCAGTTGCTGTGGGATGCCGGGCACCGGCTGCTGCGGGGGGACGGAACGTTCTTCGGCACCGGTACCGAAACACGGGATTGGATCCATGTCGATGATGCCGCCAGGCTCATCGTGGCGGCGGGCGCTGCCGCCCGGGCCGATGTCTCGGTGATCAACGGGGGCACCGGCCGGGCGGTCGCCATCCGGACCATCGTTGAAGGCTTGGCGGCACGTCTCGGCGGCGGCTGCGACATTCGCTTCGACGGGCAGGTCCGGGCCGGTGATCCCCAACATTACGAAGCCGACATCGCCCAGGCCCTGGCAACGGGGTGGCGCGCCGAGGTCGGGCTGGAAGAGGGCCTGGACCGATATGTCGATTGGCTGAAAAGAACTGTGACGGGTCGGGAAACTGGCGACCGCAAATAAAACCGAAAGTATGGAATTATGAAGATCGCGGTTATTTTCGAGCTCAACGAGGATTGGATCGGCGGAAGTTACTACTTTCGCAATCTGATCGCTGCATTCAATTTTCTGCGCGAAGACGAGCAGCCGGACATCGTCCTTTTGAGCAACCAAAGGGAATCGGTCGACTTCATGCTCCAGTGCGGCTACCCCAAGCTGGAGTGGGTCGAACTTTCAGAATTCGAGCGGGCGCCTGAGCAATATCCCTTCGATGTCATTTTTCCGCACCCGGTCGCCAATCAGAGCTACCGCACGGTTTGTTGGATTCCGGATTTCCAGGAACTGCATCTGCCTTATTACTTCTCCCAAGGGGAAGTGGCCAATCGTCGGCATCATCATCGCCTGCGTTTCAAGACGGCTGGACTGGTGGTCAGCAGCGAGGACGCGAAGGCGGATGTGGAGCGATTTTACCCCGGGGAATGCCAGAATGTGGAAGTGGTGCGCTTCGCCGCTTTCGATCGCTTCGATCCGGAGCGACTGCCCGAGGTAAGGGCCCAATATGGTTTGCCGGGACATTATGTCATGTGCGCAAATCAAGTCTGGATACATAAGAACCATATCGTTGTCCTTCGCGCTCTGGCGCTGCTGAAGGAACGCGGCATCGATGTAACGGTCTGCTTTACGGGCAGCGAGAAGGATTATCGGGTCGGCGGCTATATCGATCTGTTGAAATCCAGGGCTGCCGAATGGGGGCTGAGCGAGAATGTCCGGTTTCTGGGCTTCATCCCGCGGGCCGACCAGCTGACCTTGATGTATGGTGCCGATTACGTGGTTCAGCCATCGCTGTTCGAAGGCTGGTCGACGGTTATCGAAGACGCGAAATCGATGGGGCAATTCGTCGTTGCCTCGGATCTGGCCGTCCACTACGAACAGTTGCTGGAGAACGGCCGGCATTTTCCGCGCCATGATCCGAAGGCCCTGGCCGATATCATGGCGGAATTTGCAGCCGAGCCGCCGCGGAAAACATCCGGAGCGGACTATGACGAAGCGCGTCGCAGCTTCGCCAGGGATTTTCTGAAGGCTTGCCGGCGTTTCCTGCCGGCGCGCGACTACCCCGAGGTCATCCCGGCAGCGGAGACGCCGCCGCACGCCGACCCGACTATTGAGCATCCGGGCGTCGCGGTGGAAGACCATGTCGAGGCCGCGTCGCCGGCTGATGACGCCGCCGTCGAGGTCAAAGAGGGGGCTGGTCCGCACGACTTTAGCTTCGTCTATTACAGGGCTGGAGAGTATAGTCAGGTGAGCGTCGTCCGCATGGTGCCGCGCGGCCAAGCTACTCTGCTGCTACAAAGGAAGGCGGGTGCCTTCAGCGTTGAGTTCAAAGTCCATAGTTTTTCGAATAAGGATGAGTTTTCCCAAAAATACCTTGAAAATAACGATACTGATTACCGCATCTATTTTAATTTCGATAGTCAAGACATGATGGGGCGGCTGGATGGGTTGCCGGGCGAAGCGCGCCAAATGCTCCGAGACGTTGCTTATCAGGATCCGGGGATTATCTTGATCCAAAATGAAGGCAGCGAAAGAGGTGCCTTGAAGCTGTTCATGCGATGCACGGAATTGACCAAGCAATTATTCGAAGTCTGATCGCCAAGCCGTTCGTTGGCGGAAAGGTTAGGAGGAAAATCCTAGCAAAATCCACCCTCCACAACGCTTGTAGTCCAGAAAGAGGCAGGGCAGGACCATAAAGAATGTTCTACTATCATGTGCGCATCTTCTTTGGGCGAACTAGCTTCCATGTCGCCTGAAGAAGATACTCGGGGATATCGGCTAGAATTTCGTGATGGTCAGAATGCAACGCGCTATTCTGTCTCTCTATTGATATGCAATTGACCAAGATGCGGAGGTAAGTTCATGAAAGCAGTCCTCGTTGCTGGTGGTGCAGGTTACATCGGCGCCCAAACTTGCAAGCAACTTGCTGCATCTGGGTTTTTGCCAGTTACCATAGACAACATATCTACTGGTTACCGCCAAGCCGTCAAATGGGGGCCTCTTGTCGAAGCGGACATCAGAGACCGATATGCCATTGCCGGCACCGTTGCCAAGTACGATATCAGGGCGGCTATGCATTTCGCTGCGTGCAGCTTGGTCGGTGAGAGCATGCAGAATCCGGTTAAATATTACGATAACAATGTCGGCGCTGCAGTTTCATTTGCCTCAAGTTTAATTGAAAATGGAGTCAAGAATCTTATATTTTCCTCGACTGCTGCAGTATACGGCCTACCCAAGACAATGTTAATCTCAGAGGATCACCCCGCGATACCGATTAATCCTTATGGAGCGACCAAGTTAGCTTTTGAGCAGGCGCTGCATTGGATTGCCTGCTCCTCAGATCTAAGATTTACCATTCTACGCTATTTCAATGCTAGTGGTGCCGATCTTGATGGGGAAGTCGGCGAAAGCCACGATCCAGAAACGCATTTGATCCCTCTCTTGTGCAAAGCTGTAATCGGGTCTGGTGCGCCTTTGAGTATTTTTGGCTCCGATTACCCTACACCGGACGGTACCCCGATCAGGGACTATATTCACGTGGTCGATCTCGCAGCCGCCCATGTTGCTGCGCTCCAAAGAATGTTAAGCGGTGGGGGCAGCGGCATTTTCAATGTCGGTACAGGTGTCGGTGCGACAGTCGCCGAAGTTATTCGGACAGCTGAATCCATCCTGGCGAGGGAAATACCTTACAGGATTGGCCCCCGCCGCGAGGGAGATCCTGCGGTTCTGGTTGCTGACCCAAGCCGGATCCTACATACACTGGATTGGTCGCCGAGGTTTAGCGACCTACGCACAATCATTCAGACGGCGATGTGGTGGCAGGAGAATCGTTTCTATTGACGGACGGCAGAGCCGGTCCCGTAGTTCTTTCAGGTACCGTGACAGCCGCCTTCGACCGCTGCTGCGGCGCATTCGTCTCTGATACCACCCAAACCGGTTCTTCAAGGTGCCCTTAGGTAATTCTCGCGACCGTCATGATGGCCGCAACCGTCATCGACTGGTTATGAGTCCTGATGCCGCGAGGCGGGCGAAGGTGCCGGTGGAATCATTTTCTTCGATGCGGGCAGCCCCTTCATGGAAAGCCCTCGCATTGGCCCGTAGATAAGAAGATATCGCAGGCTCCGGCGCGCGGAACGGATCGCTGCGCGGTTGAAATTGCTCGGACGACTTCCGCGCGAACGCAACCAAGCGTTCGCGTGTCTGGGAATCAAACCTCTGCTCCAAAATTGAAGCGATTTTCACGATAAATTGATTGGCGTTCTCATAACTTACTAAATGCGTATTTTTCATTCTGCTGTTTTCGCCGCACCATTTTTGAACAAACCCGCTTATATATTTCGATTTTTCTTCGATCCATTTCCTCAGCTCTTCAGGTGAGGGCGGGTTGAAGGCGCCGGCAATAATCCGATAGGCTGCTGCAACCACCGATGCCGGATGGCTGAAGTATATCTTGTTGATCCCGATCCCATTGTTGCTGAGAAGTTCAGCATGCCCGGCCAGCAGATCGAGCATGAACCACGATGTCAGTATGGGCAGCGGATTCCGGATCAGAACCAGGCGGTGCACAGGCAGGGGGAGTTGATACGGCGGATCTGCCAAATCGAAATCATGGGATTTCGTCATTTTCAGCGACAGGCGTTTTTTGCCGTTTTCCACATCTTCCAATTCCCCCAAGAGAGCGCAGGGCATTTTCTTGCAGCAACCAGGCTCCTGATACCATTCGCAGAAGCTGAAATCGTCTGCGAAAATCTGGCGCAATCCCCTTTCGGTATAGTGCAGACCGGATCTCGGCAGGGATTTCGTTTCCAGATACAGGAAGCGTTCCGCGCCTCCCTTTGCACCGATCCTCTGGTATTCGGCATGGGAGCGTGCAAAGAAGCTCTTGTTGCTCAGGATCTCTTCGGGAATGCTGCGCGAAATCTTGGCCGTTTCTTCGGAAGATCCCGACGCCGGCAGTCCGGCGGTCGCGAATTGCATCCGCGCGCGGGCGATTTGCGACGCCGCCCTGGCGTTCAGCAGCAGGTGGTTCGCCTCTCCGGGGGCAATAAGTGCCAAGGCATTGGCGAAATGCTTTTCGGCCAGCGCCTCGTCGTCCGCAAAAACGGCAGCCCGGCCCAGGGTATCGTGCGCGCAGGCCAGCAGGATCGTCGCCACCAGTTCATACTCGGCCCCCCATTGAAGGGCCCGATCGCAGAACTCCCGGGCGGACTTGAAGTCCCCCCTGTTGGCCATGGCGCCGGCATAGATCGCGGCGAGCCTCGCTCGACCGGGATTGGGTTCGAGAAGTGCCAGATCCGCAGGCTGGATCGCTTCCCAGTCGCCAAAGACGATTGCCGCCCGGCCTTGTTCGATCAGAGGCTTGGCATCGGAATTGACGATGGTGGATGTGGCTGGCTGTGACACCTGGGTGGTGTCGCCAGGTGCATTCGGGCTCGCTTTCTTGTTGTCTGTCACGGCATTGCGCCGGGGCGCGCGAGGTTTCCGGGGGCCTGTCGAGCTCATAGGTTACGCCCACGCATCAGAAGATCGCTCATGAGGCGCATCTGCCCTTCGCTCGCCATCAATTCCTGCTGCAACAGGCGTTGGCGCTCCGTTAGCGAACGGAATTCCTCATTCCGTTCGTCGAGTTGCCTTTCCTTCACGTATTTTTCGAGTTCCAGCGCGCGTATTTCCGTACGCGCCTTGTCGTAGTCGGCCTGCACCAGCGCCGCCGATGCCTCCAATTCCCTGAACTGGGCCTGAAGATGGCTGCTTTGTTCGGTCTGGCTCACCGCGGCCGCAAGCTGTTCCGTCAATGCCGCGGCTCTGGCTTCGGCGGCGGACAGCCGTGCATCGAGGTCGGCAATCGTCGCCGTCTGCTGGCTGCATGTCTCCTGAAGCACGCCTACTCTGGTGTCATGGGCAGCACTCATGTTGATGATATGTTGCTCATACTCGCCGACCCGGGCCTCGAATGCCTTGCCGATCTGCTCTTTCTCTTCGATTGCGGCCGCAAGCTCGATGCCATGATCCGCGGCGGAGGTCGACAGGCGGCTCTGCCATTGCTCGATTTGCTGTTTGTACTGCCCCTCGATTTCGGCCCGAGCTTTATCGGCATCGTCCAGTCTCCGGTCCTTCTCGGCGACTGTCTCCGCCAGCAGGGTCTGCAATTCGGCCAGGCGGCTTTCGGCGGCAACGGCGGCAAGCCGGGCGGTTTCTTCGCCCTGCGCGAGCTTGGCTTCCAGTTCCAGCTGAGTGCGTGCCGCTTCGGCCTCGACCGTCGACAGCTGTGCAGAATTCTTTGCCAGATTGGAGCGTGCGGTCTCCAACTCGATGGCAAGGAGGTCGCTGGCCGTAGCGTTGTCCGCCAGACGCCGTTGATAGTCTTCGATCTGCGCGGTGAAGGCGCTTTCCGCAGCATCCTTGTCCCGCAGGGCGGTGATCAAGCGTGCTTCGTAGTCGGCGACGGTGCTGGCGTTCCATTGTTGCAGCGCGTCGAGCTTAGCATTCTGCTGCTGCTCCGCCACGAGCATGGCTTGCTCGAACGCTGTCCGGCGGGCCTCGCCCTCGGCGATCGCCTGGGACAGGTCGGCCTCGAGGCCGGCGATCCGGGCGCCCAGGCTTTGTTCGGCTGCCCGTTGTGCCGCCTCGGCCTCGGCCAGCCTGTCCTGAAGCTCCTGCTGGAGGCGGGCGATCTCGTCGTCACGCCCGGCAAGGGCGGCGGCATGCGCGGTCGCCGCGTCCGCTGCGGCCGCCGTCGCCTGGGCTTGGAGGGTCTCGACGAGCGCGTTGTGCTCCCGGTCGTCCTGTTCCTTGGCCAGATGTGCAGCCGCCAGACGGGCCTCGCCCTCGGCGATCGCCTGGGACAGGTCGGCCTCGAGGCCGGCGATCCGGGCGCCCAGGCTTTGTTCGGCTGCCCGTTGTGCCGCCTCGGCCTCGGCCAGCCTGTCCTGAAGCTCCTGCTGGAGGCGGGCGATCTCGTCGTCACGCCCGGCAAGGGCAGCGGCATGCGCGGTCGCTGCGTCCGCTGCGGCCGCCGTCGCCTGGGCTTGGAGGGTCTCGACGAGCGCGTTGTGCTCCCGGTCGTCCTGTTCCTTGGCCAGATGTGCAGCCGCCAGACGGGTCTCGCCCTCGGCGATCGCCTGGGACAGGTCGGCCTCGAGGCCGGCGATCCGGGCGCCCAGGCTTTGTTCGACTGCCCGTTGTGCCACCTCGGCCTCGGCCAGCCTGTCCTGATGCTCCTGCTGGAGGCGAGCGATCTCGTCGTCACGCCCGGCAAGGGCAGTGGCATGCGCGGTCGCTGCGTCCGCCGCTGCCGCTGCGTCCGCCGTCGCCTGGGCTTGGAGAGCTTCGACGATCGCGTTGTGCTCCCGGTCGCCCTGTTNCTCGCCCTCGGCGATCGCCTGGGACAGGTCGGCCTCGAGGCCGGCGATCCGGGCGCCCAGGCTTTGTTCGGCTGCCCGTTGTGCCGCCTCGGCCTCGGCCAGCCTGTCCTGATGCTCCCGCAGGAGGCGAGCGATCTCGTCGTCACGCCCGGCAAGGGCGGCGGCATGCGCGGTCGCCGCGTCCGCTGCGGCCGCCGTCGCCTGGGCTTGGAGGGTCTCGACGAGCGCGTTGTGCTCCCGATCGTCCTGTTCCTTGGCCAGATGTGCAGCCGCCAGACGGGTCTCGCCCTCGGCGATCGCCTGGGACAGGTCGGCCTCGAGGCCGGCGAT